>CAZCWO010000001.1:0-60793 GCA_964502335.1 uncultured Rhodobacterales bacterium
GCAGCTCTTGAAAAGGCTTTTCCTATTGGAGAGACTTCCGGCGAACGTTATCCTCTAGGAGGGATGAAAAAACTCGAGCTGTAGGCAATATATTTGAAAATTTATTATTTTACCTAATTGAAAAGTATAAAAATAATTTCTTCGTTATAGTCACTAACTGACTATTAATTACATATTATAAGATCTAATGAATGACGTGAAAGTCTTTCTATACCTCCTTGATGAACTATTACTGAATGTCCAAGAGTCATAGCCTCACCTGTATTGCTATCAAACAATGCCATATGTAGAAAAAAAACTTGCCCTTCTTTTATTAATTTAGGATTGTTTTCATAAAACATAGGAAAATCGACCCATATTGGATTGAAAACAGCACCCATACCATATCCACAGGCTTGAAGTCTTGCATGATTTAAACCGTGTTTATCAAATACATTTGCATGTGCTTGAAAAACATTTCCCATAGGCGAATTAGGATAAATTTCTGCTTCACATGCTTCAATAGCCTCTACACAAGCAGCATGCATTCGTTTGTGATTGCTTGAAGGTTTACCAATGATTAAGGTGCGCATCATTGCGGCATGATAGCGTGCATATGCGCCGGACCATTCTAAGGTTAGCTGATCAACAGGATCTAAGTATCTTCTTCCTGAGAAATATCTGCATAATAATGCGCTTGGCCCTGAACCAATAACAAATTCGTTACCTGCATAATCTCCACCACCTTGAAGAATTACAGCTTGCATAGCGGCAAGAATATCTCCTTCAAAAGCTTTTGGTGAGGCTAATTTAATAGCAATATCTAGTGCATCATCTGATAGTTTTGCAGCTTGCCGATGCATTTTAATTTCAGATGGACTTTTTACACTCCGCAAAGAACGGATTAATTCAGAAGCCTCCTCCAAGTGAGAAATTGAATTTCTCAGAAGTTGACCATTATAATCCGTTAGTCCTACGGTTTGGCCTTCAAAGCCGATTTTACCTACAACTCCCAGGTCATTGAGGATTTTAGATAGATAATCTATAGGATTTGCTCCTTCAATTTCTTTCCATATATGAATTTCTTTTTTTGTTAAAGTTGAAGTAAAAACTGCCTGTCTCAAATCAGGTTCACGTGTTAGTAAGTGCAACTCACCTTTAGAGGTGAGTATTAGACATTGAAACATCGCAAATCCAAAGGTGTCATAACCACAAATCCAAAAATGGCTTTCAGGTGCAAACATTAGTAATGCATCAAGGTTTGCCACTTTAAGGGCGGAAACAGCCTTTGTTTTTCGATATAAAAATTCTTCTTGAGTAAAATGTATCAACTAAAAAAACCTTGCCCTTATTGTAATCTAATAATTAATTGATATTAATTATCAAAATAGTTTTTAAAATTTATGACAAATTAAAGTTATTAATTTTCTACCTATCAGTCAGAATTTGAAATTAACTTAATAGTATCACTTGTCATTCGAACATCAGCAAAAAATTGTATCATATTAATAAGTGTTGCATTATGTTCTTCATCACTTCTTGTACCAGTAGCATCAGCCACAAAGATTGTATTATAGTTCAAGAGCATTGCATCTCTTGTTGTTGATTCACAACACACATTTGTCAATGTTCCTGTTATGATTAAGGTATCAATTTCAAGTTTATCTAAGACAGCCTTTAAGTTTGAAGAGCCCGGTGTAAAAGCACTTGATCGGTACTTAGTGATCAGAGGTTCGTTATCTTTTTTATCCATTCCAGACCATAATTGTCTTGCAAATGAATCTTTAGATGTGTCATTAATAATTTTTTTTCTGGTTTGATCATTTGTAAAATTATCATGCCATGACGACCATTCTTTAGTGTATATATGCTCAGTCCAAATCACTTTTCCACCAGCTTCCCTCAACGTTCTAGCTAATGAATTTATGTTTGGAACAATGTCTTCTAATCCGGGTACTTCAACAATAGAAAGATTGGGTACTATAAAACAATTTTGCATATCAATTACTAAAAGTGCAGTCGATTTAAGATTTATTTTATCAAAAATATATCTTTTTCCTCTTCTCGAAATACAATTTTGTATGATTTTTTCTGGAACATTAATTTTATGCATTAATTTTCTTCTTTATTATAAATATAAAAATTAACCTGGAATTAAATAAATAGCATTTTCAGGAATTATTATTTCAGCTGTATCTCCAAGAGAAAACTTTTTGGGATCAGAATAGCCAACATTACTTTCTGTAACAATTAAATCTGGTCCATTATTTACTTTAATTTTATATTGGATAATGGAACCTAGATATATTTTAGCTAAAATTTTAGCGGTATTTTTGTAATTAGTAATTCTATTTTTGCTATTAGGTTTTTTCAAAAGAACACATTCTGGGCGTATCATTACTAATATACTTTTACTTTTATTGAATATTTTAGAGACATTTGGAAGTTTTAAGCCCTCAGCATTTAAACAAGTTTTGTTTCTTTGATCAGTTTCGATTTTTCCAGATAAAATGTTGGAACTCCCAATAAAATCAGTTACAAATCGAGTTTTTGGTTTTTCATATATTTCTACAGGACTTCCAATTTGACTAACTTGACCCTCCGTCATTACAACAATTCTATCAGACATAGATAGAGCTTCATCTTGATCATGAGTAACAAACAATGTTGAAATCTTAAGTTTTTGTTGAAGTTCACGTAATTCAACTCGCATATGATCTCTTAATTGCTTATCAAGAGCTCCAAACGGTTCATCGAGTAACAATACATCAGGTCTAATGACCAAAGCCCTAGCTAAAGCTACTCTTTGTTGTTGACCGCCTGATAATTCTGAAGGCATTCTATGTTCTAGGTGGCGAAGTTTAACTAGATCTAAGGCTTCAATAATTTTATTTTTTCTTTCTTCAAAGGGAATTTTTTGCATTTTTAAACCAAACTCAATGTTTTTTTGAACACTCATATGTGGAAATAATGCGTAGTTTTGGAAGACTAATCCCACCTTTCTTTTATGGGGTGGGACACCATCCATATTGCTTCCGCCTACATATAAGTGACCTGATGTTGGTTTAATAAAGCCAGCCACCATTCTTAGAGTGGTTGTCTTTCCACACCCTGAAGGTCCAAGTAAAGTAACAAACTCTCCAGATTCAACTGAAAGGTCAATTGACGCTACAGCTGTCACTGTTCCAAATTTCTTTACAATAGATTTTAATTCAACAGAACTCATTTGATTACCTTATTTCCACTAGTGATCTGCCCTCTGAGCATAAGCATAGCAGTTAAAAATGCTGTTACTGCCAATGTTAACGCTGACACTGCAGCTATAGACGGCTTAACTTGATACATTAAAGTTGAAAACATTTCGATCGGCAATGTTCTTTGGAACGTTGTCAAAAAGAATGTTATTATAAACTCATCAAACGAAATTATAAAACTAAAAATAGCGCCAGCAACTAACCCGGGTCGAATGATCGGCAAAGTTATGTGCCAAACTGCCCAAAAACGTGATGCACCTAAACTACGTGCGGCTTCTTCCAAAGTTACCTCAAAAGTTTGCAAACTTGCCCCAACTGAGATTATCACAAAAGGTATTGTTATGGTAAGATGTGCAGGGATGTATGCCAACATGCTATCATCAATATCTAATTCAAGAGCCATTTTAAACAACCCTAGTCCTAAAACTATATGCGGCAAAACCATAGGGGAGATCATAATAGCTTGAAGACCATTTTTAAGTTTTTTTGGACCACGATCTAGAGCAAATGCCGCCATAGTACCAAAAATCAATGAAAGAGGTGTAACAATTGTAGCTATTATTAGACTTAAAGAAATTGAATTCAACCAATCTTCAGAAGTTAGAACCTCTTTATACCAACGGACACCATACGATGGTGGAGGAAAGGCTAAATAGGATTCTGCAGTAAAAGATTGGATTATTAGAATTACTAATGGAGCTTCTAAAAAGAAAATAACGACTGTAACTACACCTACCAAAAGCTTATAGGGTAATCGAGACCCGTAGTGTTCTTGCAAACTCATCTTCTACCTACCAGTCTCTGCACTCCAGATGATAAAATTACCATAAAACCTATAGCCAAAAGTAACATAAGAGCCATAGCAGAAGCGTAAGGCCAGTCATACTGCTCTCGAACTGACTCAGTAATAAGCATTGGCAGTGTTAGAATAAAATTTCCACCCATTATAACCGGCGTAAGATAAACCCCCATTGAAAGAATGAATACCAATGTACAGCCCGCCATGATTCCTGGCAAACTCAGTGGCAATGTAATCGATAGGAATACGCGCCAAGAAGGTGCTCCTAGGCTGCTAGCAGCTTCCTCGATTGAAGAATTTATTGAGCTAAGTGCACCAAACAGTGGTAAAACCATAAAGGACAAATACACATGCACTACCGCTAAAATTACACCAAACTCGTTGTACATTAATGGAAGTGGCTTAGAAATTAATTCCCACTGAATAAGCGTGTCATTTATCATCCCCGATCTGCCAAGGATTAAGAGCCAAGCTACGTTTCTTACGATAATACTCGTTAATAATGGTGAAACGACACAGAACAGAAGAATCATCTTCATCTTTGGACTGCAACTCCTCATCAACAAAGCTACAGGATACCCCAAAATCAAACACCAAAATGTTATATAAATGGAAAGCCTTACAGTCTGGAAAAATATCTTTAATGTAATTCCATCACTAAAAATCTTAATGTAATTATCAAAATAGAAACCTAGTGTTGTAATGCTTGCCTCAAATTTGGCAAAACTGAGGACGCCCAACAAAATTAAAGGAAATAAAAAGGTTGCAAGGTACAGAAGTACCGTAGGTGTCAAAAGCCATAATGCTCCATAGTTTTGATCAGAGTTACGTGACATTAAGGAAAATTTCATTCTATAAAAATAAATTGAAGTAAACTATTTGTACGCGAAAACTAGTTAGATAATATTATCAGATTTCGCGTACAAGTTATTTCCTAGAGACAAAATTTTATGAAGATTTCCACTTATTCCACATATCAGTCCATTCTTTACCATTATCAAGAATTTGGTTGAAGTCTTCTGAAACCGCATATTTCATAACTTCTGGATCAGATACAATAACATTTGCCGCTTCCTCTGGAGTGTGCTCTACTAGTTTGTTGAATGTTCCATATCCATATTCTACCATTTTCTTTTGTGGTCCTGCACCAATAACCCAATTCAGCCACTGGTGAGCCATTTCTGGATTTGTCGCTCCTCGTGGTATACCATAAACACTAGAACGTACGAAGAACCCTTCTGTAGGTGTCGCAAATTTAAGCGGTAGACCTTCTCCTCGAAGTTTGGTTACTCTTCCATTCCAGAATGGTGTCATTACAATTTCACCATTTCTGAAGAGCTGTTCTGCATCCGCTCCACCACTCCAAAGCGCAACAAGGCTTGGACGTAAATCACTTAAATGCTTAAATGTTTCAGCGTCAACTGGATAAGGACTGCCCTTCCAAGCTAAATTTACCATTTGAAGACATTGATCTTTTAAACCTTCATTAACAGCTACTTTCCCAGCGTATTGTGGATCCCACAAAACTTTCCATGAAGTAGGCGCTGGTGTTACTAATTCAGTGTTATAAGCCAATCCATAGCACCAAAGCACCATTTTTGGCCCATACTTTGTAATACCTTTATCATAGTAGTTTGAAAACTCTGGTATTGCAGATGCGTCAACTTCCATTGCGAGATTATTGCGCTCAGCAAAAATAACTTGATCCTGGTGCATAGGCATCACATCAGTCTCTGGTTTCCCTGCATTAATTTGCGCCTGGACTTTTTCAAGAGGAACTCTACTACCCTTAAGCTTGATAAAGTTCATTTTAATATCGAATTTTTCTTGAAAAGGTTTGTACCAGTGCTTAGTATAAAACTCGCCTAAACTTCCGTCAAAGTTATACATATTCATTACTTTAGGATCAGAAGACGCATGTGCCCTAACAAAAAAATAGGGTGTTGATAATCCAACACCTGCTGCAAACGCAGATTTTAAAACAGTTCTTCGCTGAATATTTTTTTTAGTAATTATCTTTTTCATAATTTCTTTTCCCCATAGTTTATAAAATAACACTTTTAAATTAAATGGCGTTAAAATCATTATTTTTAAAATGGTTTCCCATTAAATTAATAAAAATCGCATATAATTTTATTTTGAACAATATTAATAGTGCGATAAATATATATATAATATATAATCAATATATTTATTTTTATTGCAATAAATTTTTAGTATTTTAATATTTTAAATGAGTAATTTAATTGAAACTATATAATTAGAAAGATAACTTTATGCACACAATTTCCATACCTCAAGAGGTGATTGAGGCATGTATGAAAAGAAGGGGTAAGCTTCAAGTTTTTAATAGTATTGATTGTAAAAAAACAGCCTTAGTTATAATTGATATGCAAAAAAGTTGGATAGTTCCAGGTTTATCACCACTAGAAATACCAAAAGCAAAAACAATTGCTCCAAATATAAACTGTTTGGCAGACAGCTTAAGGAAAGCCGGAGGAATTGTTGCCTGGACACAATCAACATTTGATGATGATTGGACTAAAGATATGTATAAAGGTTTTGTTGAAGAAAAATGGATCAATCAAATAATTGAGACTACTAAAATAGGTTCAGAAGGGTTTCAAATTTGGGAAGAGATGGAAGTAAATAAAGAAGATATAATTTCAATTAAAACCAGACCTAGTGCATTGATCCAAGGTTCAAGCAACCTTGATTCCCAATTACGAAATAAGAATTGTGATACTTTAATAATAACAGGCACTCTAACAAATGCTTGTTGTGAATCGACTACAAGGGATGCAGTAGCATTAGGATATAAAGTAATATTTGTTAGTGACGGAACCGCAACTCGTTCTGATGTTGAACATAACGCTACACTAATTAACCTTATGCAACTTGTTGCAGATGTTCGAACCACAGAAGAAGTTATTCAGATGATTGATAAATAGCTTTTGATATTTAAGATGAACTTTCTATAGAAGGAAATTTTAATTCAAAATCCATCTTACCTTCAATTATTTTACTAAGCCTTTTTCTAAATAAGTTTGTATGTTCATTCATAACTTGCATCAAATGATTTCTATCAAATTTTTCAATATATTCTATTATTTTATGATGGTGTTCATTTATAAATGGCAACTGAGAAGAAATTTCCAAAGTTGAGACTTGTTCAGATCTATAAACAAAGTAAGATAGTCTCCTAACCAAATTATGTAAATGAGCTGATTGATCAAATATAAACTTATTACCTGTAGATTTAGCTAAGCGATTATGGAATTTACTATTAATTTCTGTAATTCCAAGTAAATCAAGGTTTTTTGATACCTTTTCAAAATTAATTTGAACGTTTCTCAAATCTCCAATTAAGCCACTATCCTCAAATTTTATAAGAGAAGCAACTACTCTTTCGTTGATCTCATAAGCTTCTAGTAATTGAAGCGTGTGCCAAATACTCATAGATGCAACATAGGCTCCACGGCCATTTTTTGTTTCAACTAATCCCTCAGACATTAGCCTATTCAATGCTTCTCTTAATGGGGTTCTGCCAAAAGAAAATTTTTCTAACAAAATCCTATCTTCTAGATGTTCACTTGGAGCTAAGGACAGATCAAGAATTTTATTTCTCAACATATTCGTTGCTAAGTCAGCAAGTGAGGCCGAATCACCTTTGATTTCTGTATTAATTACTTTTGTTTGAGATTTTTGTTTATTCATATTATTTAATTTATCTTATTAAAGATTTTAAAAAAATATTAATTATAGTAATTATTTATAATATTGTTTTTCTATAAAAGATTGAGTAAATTTCCCACTTTTTTTATCATCAATTAGGTTATTTTCAGATCTTTTTTTAGGATTTCCAAATCCTCCTGCGCCAGCAGTTTTAACACTAATTACACGATCAGGTCCAACACGTAAAGCTGAGGGTTTGTTTGATAAACGAGTAACCTTACCTTTGTCAGAAATTATTGAAAAACTTCCTGTTTGTCCTGGTTTGCCTCCAAAAACACCCCAGGGCTGGTTAACAAAGCGCTCTCCTTGACCAGAAAATGTTGTTTCATGCCCAATGGTTCTGTAATCTCTTCTAATCCCTAAACCTCCACGAAACTTACCTGCTCCACCTGAATTATTATTAAACTCATATCTTTCAATCATCAAAGGATACTCCGTTTCCAATGCCTCAATGGGCAAGTTCGAGGTGTTCGTCATATGAACTTGAACCCCATCAGTACCGTCTTTATATGATCTTCCACCAGCACCGCCACCAAGAGTTTCCAGATAAACATAATATTTTCCGTTTTTTCCTTTCCCAAAAAAAGCAGCAGAAGTATTGGCCCCATTACCAGCTGCTATTATTTTTTCAGGACAAGCGGGAGCAAGGGCACCTAAAATACAATCTATAATTCTCTGTCCCGTTTGGGCTCGTCCTGCAGATGCTGATGGAAAAGTAGCATTAACAATTGATCCTTTTGGTGCATTAATTGTAATAGGATCTAACATTCCATGGTTTTGAGGACAATCAGGATCAAGTAAAACTTTTACGCAATATAAACACGAAGCTTGTAAACCTGCCATAGTAACATTAATATTTCCTTCAACTTGAGCATCTGTTCCTTCAAAATTAAAATTTATCTCATCATTTTTTACAGAAATTTTTACAGAAATTTTTATATTATTTCTTGAAACTCCGTCATCATCAATTATGTCATTAAAATTGTATATTCCATCAGGTAAATCTTTAATTGCAGAGCGTGTTCTTCTTGCAACTGCGGAAATAATAGCTTCACAACCATCATTTATTCTATCATTCCCCCATTTATTTATTAAAGATAAACATCGACGTTTACCAAGTTGATTCGCTGCAATTTGTGCATTATAATCTCCTAATCTTTCTTCTGGAACTCTAACATTTAGAAGTATCATATCCATCAAATCTTGCTTAATGACCCCATTTTCGAATAATCTTATAGGAGGAATTCTAAGTCCTTCTTGGTAAATTTCTGTCATGCCACCTGCCATTGAGCCTGGCGACATTCCACCAATATCTGCATGATGTGCTATATTAGAAACAAACAGTACCAACTCACCATTATTAAAGATTGGTGCTGCAATTGCTACATCAGGTAAATGTGATCCTCTTCCTGCATAAGGGTCATTTGAAAGAAACATATCTCCATCTTTAACACCATTTTTCCCATATTTTTCTAGAACAATCTCTATAAGTCCCAACATAGATGCTAAGTGTAAAGGCATACTTTCACCTTGGACAACAACCCTGCCATTTGAATCAAAAATTGCTGTAGAATGATCTTTTCTTTCTTTAATATTTGTTGAATAAGCACTTTTCATCAAAGCAATGTACATTTCATCAGCTATACTTGACATTGCATTGCGTAATAACTCAGCATTTATTGGAGACATTGTCATAAAAATTAATTACTCACACTAATAATTAGATTTCCCCATTCATCAACTACACAACTATCATTAGGAAATATTATTGTTGTAGTGTCCATTTGCTCTATTAAAGCAGGCCCAATAATTTGTTGATTTGCAACTAGTTTTCTACGATTAAATATTGGTGTCTTATATCTTTTGTCCAATTCAAAAATAGTCTTTCGAAATCCAATAGGTTCTTTAACTTTTTCTTTGGAAACTTTTGGTAAAGAGGGTGTTTCTAAATTTCCTAGAGCTTTTACAGCAAGATTGACAATTTGTATAGACTCCGTATCAGATGCAAATCCGTAATTTAGCTCATGTTCTTTATGAAATTCTTGTTTAATTTCATTTATTATTTTTTTATTATTTTTGGATAGGTCTATACTTAGAGAAAGTTCATAATTTTGTCCAAAATAACGTGCACCTATCGACCACCAAACTTGTCTTTGTTTTATTGGCACCTCTTCATCTTTAAACCATTTATTAACTCTTTGGAGCAAGTTATTTCCTGTTTTTCTTAGAAAAGCTATCCCACTATCGTCTAAATTTGTTAGAATCGTAGAAACAAATTCTGTAGATAAGGAAGCATTCATTACACCTTCTGCGCATAAAATTCCTGGGTTCGGCGGAATAATTATTTTTTTCATTCCTAATTCTCTTGCTACATCATTTGCGTGCAAAGCACCTGCGCCACCATATACAAAAAGAAGGAATTCGCTAGGATCATGACCTCGTTCAATAGAAATAGATCTTATTGCTTTAACCATTGTTGCACAAGAAACTTGCACAATCCCTAAAGCAGCTTCTTCAGGATCCACTTTTAATTCTTTTGCTAATTTTAAAATGCATTCTAATGAGAGCTGCTTATTTATTTTCATTTCACCGTCCAGCAATGATTCCTGATTGAGGCGACCAAGCATTACATTAGCGTCAGTTACGGTTGGATCTTTTCCTCCTAGGTCGTAACAAGCAGGGCCAGGAACAGCTCCTGCACTTTTGGGTCCTACTTTTAAGAGACCATCTCTATCTATCCATGCAATTGAACCCCCTCCAGCACCAACAGAATTTACATCAAGAGAAGGTATGCGTATTGGAAATCCAGCAAGGTCTCTTTCATTAACTTCAACGGGCTTTCCATTTTTTAGCAATGCAACATCAGCACTTGTTCCTCCAACATCTAAAGTAATAATATCCTTAAAACCTGCAACCAGTGAGCGTCTTAAAGCTCCTTGAACACCTGCAGCAGGTCCAGATAAGGAAGCTCTGACAGGAAATTTTTTTGCCATTCTAACTGACATTAAACCACCGGAACTTTGACTAATTTTTACCTCATTTTTGATTCCAATATCTTCAGCTAGATTTGTAAGTCTATCTAAGTAAGAACCTAACACGGTTATAAGAGCTGCATTTAAAACAGCCGTTGAAAATCTTTCATATTCTCGAAATTCTGGATAAACAGAGGAAGAAGTTAAAACCTTCATTTCTTTAGGTAGAAGAGATTTTAAGATTTTTGCACATATGTCCTCATCTTCAGGATAAGCATATGAATGAAGAAAACAAATCACTATGCAATTTACTTTTTCTTTTTTAAGTTTTTTAGATATTTCTTTTAATTCACTCTCTTTAAGAGGAACATGAAGGCTTCCATCAGCTAACCTTCTTTGAGACACCTCTAATCTTAAATGTCTATCAACAAGAGGTTTTGGATGATCTAGATGCATATCATATACTGTTGGACGAGTTTGGCGGCCTATTTCTAACAGATCTTTAAAACCTTTAGAAGTAACCAATGCAACTTTACCACATTTTCTTTCAATTAATGCATTTGTCCCAACTGTTGTTCCATGAGAAAATCGTTTAATTTCTTTTGAAGAAAGGTTTTGTGATTTTAAAACAGTTTTAATTCCATTAATTATAGCTAATTCGGGTGCTTTTGGAGTTGAGGGTAGTTTAAATAAAATAAGATTTCGTCCATTATTTAGATTAATAGCTAAGTCTGTAAACGTACCCCCTACATCAACGCCTACATACATTTATGATCTCCAGCATACACATTGTTTGAATCAATAACATTTTCCAAGTAGTTTTTAATTTGTGTGGCTACATTTTTTGAATCTTCATCAAAGCCATAGAGAATTCCAGATTTTCTCTTGGTCATCCAGTTCAGTCCATTAAAATATAAACCTTTAATATTAGTTGACCCTTGATTTGTGTTGGGATAACCCATTTCATCAGTAATAGGGAAATTAATCCAAGAAAAATCATAAATAAAGCCTGTTGCCCATATAATTGTTTTGATTTTATTTTTAATAAAATCTAAAGATCTTACTATTTCGATCACTTTATTATCTCTCGTTGCTTCTCCATCGAAATCTTCATGAGAAGGGGAAGGAACATTTAATTTTGAGAGATTAATGTAATCATCAATTTTTTTTCTGAATTCCTTTGCATAATTATCGGCATAGTGAATATCTGAAATCAGATTATCATCAAATATAAAATGATTATCGGAGACATCAATAAGGCGTCCATATAAATTAACCCCATTACGATGAAATTTATGGAGACTTAAAGTCTTGCCTCCATCTCTTCCAGTAAGGTGGGGATCTCCAGCAAATCTTAAACTTGGATTTTCAAGCATGTCTGGAGTTCTTTCCAAAAGCTTCATTTCTTTTTGCCAGGTGATGCAATCTTTACCTCTATAACTTCTAGGTAATCTTCCACTTTTCCCAACACATAGGTGTACTTTTTTTCCAGCAGAAAGTAAGTCTTCAACCACTTGGCATCCAGATTGTCCAGAACCAACAACTAACACTTCACCCTTATCTAAGGTGAAAGGATTTTTATAACTTTCAACATGTATCGATTTTATTGAGTTTGGTAATTTTTTTGAAACATTTGGAATTTTTGGAAGTTGATGAGTTGACGTTGCAATGACAACAACGTCTGATAAAAAATCTTTGGTATTGGTTTCAAGAAGAAATTTTGAATTTTGAATTTTTATAGATTTAATATTAATATTTTTTCTTATAGGTACATTAAAACTTTTAGCCCATTTCGTTATATATTCTACAAACTCATCTCTTTTCATAAAACCATTAGGATTAATGCCTTTATATGGATGTTCAGGAAAATTAAGTGTCCAATTTGGAGTTACTAAACAAAATGAATCCCATCTTTTTTCTTTCCATGAATTTGCTATATCACCTTTATCAACAACTATATGTGGCAAGTTAAATTTTGTTAAATAATAACTCACACCAAGTCCACCTTGACCAGCACCTATGATTACAATCTTATGATATTCAGGCATTAAAAATGACTCAACTACCTTGCTGTCCAACGATCAGTATCTTTTCGACCAAATTTAACTATATCCAAAGGTGGAGGATCTGCTTTGGCGTGACTTATCATATGATGAACCTGACCACGATGATGAATTTGGTGTTGAAATAAGTTGCTTAAACATAACTTTAATGGAAGAGAAAAATATTCATCTTCATCCATTCCAACTGCTTTAAAAGAAAATTCACTATCTAAGTCGGTTTGAGACACATTGCCACAATAATCTGAATACCATTTATCATTTTTACGGTGTCCCTCTTCCAAATCATCAAAATCATCATGAACAATTTCATCAAGGGAATTAAATGTGATTGGTTTCTTTTCTAATCTTTGACGATATAAAATATCTGCTAGAAGTATATGATTCATTGTATTATGAATTGATCTAAAAAAAGCCCTTCTATCTTTTCTCCGTGCTTCGTCTGTAAGACCTCTTAATGCGTTATATAGCCTATTGTTAGCCCATTCATTATATTTTGCAGCAGTATAGATATCTATTAATGTACCCATAATTTTTTCCAATCAATTTTAATCACAATTATTTATTTATATAGAGTTACTCTTGGCACGCACCTCATACTCTGCTGGTTTTGGAGAACCACCCTTTAAATACATATGAGAAAACATATCAATAATTTTATCTAAATCTGGGCTTGCAACAAATTCTTTATAATCATCAACACTTTCCCAGATTGTAAAGGCGATTCTTTCTATATCGTTCGGTTTAGCGAGTAACATAGCTTGAATAAAACCTTTATGTTTTTGCATAATTTTTACTGCGGAAGATTCAAAGAGTTTACTATCTTCACCCCAATAATCTGGAGAACATTTCCAGGCTGACATTCTGACAAACATAAATTAAATTGCCTTTTTATTTGATATTAAATATATTAAATATATATATAATATATATTTATATTTGCAACTAACGAATTAAATTTTTGAATAAAAAAAATTATTTTACATTTTGGAGTTTAAATTTTGAGCAATATTATTTACGGAAATTATAATCAGGAAGAATTAGATCTTGAATATGATATGAGAAGAAGATGTCCTCATTTCGCAGAGACTTTTGCCTCAATGGAAATACATAATAAAAGAGTTGTATCAAATTACGAATGCCTTCTTGATGTCTCATTTGGTGAATCTGCTGGAGAAAAACTTGATATATGGCCTGGAAGAGGAGGAGCGCCAATATTACTTTTTATTCATGGAGGGTATTGGAAAGCATTTGACAAAGAAATGTTCAGGTTTATAGCGGAACGTTTTATTGAGGTTGGTGCATGTGTTGTTTTAAACAATTACGATCTTTGCCCAAAAGTTACTATGGATGAAATCACTAGACAAAACAGAGAAGCTCTTTCATGGATTTATAAAAATGCTTCAAGTTTTGGAGGGGATCAAGGACGCATACATGTTACAGGGCATTCTGCTGGAGGTCATCTTACAGGAATGTTGATGGCAACAAATTGGGAAGATTATGGGCTTCCTTTTGATGTTGTTAATGGAGCGGTACCATTAAGTGGTCTTTTTGATCTTGAACCACTCCGTGTATCATATTTAAATGATGATCTTCATATGAATAAAGAAGAATCACAAAGAAATAGTCCCTTATTAAATATCCCGAAATGGATGCCACCAACAGTAGTTGCAGTAGGTGGGGGGGAAACTAATGAATTTAGAAGGCAATCAAGAATATATACTGATGAGTGTAGAAAAAATGGTTTTGATGTAAGCTATCTTGAAGTTGGAAATCATGATCATGTTAATGTAGCTGGAGAATATAGAAATAAATTAAGCCCGCTTACATCAACAATATTCTCTCAAATGAATATTTAAGAAAAAATGTTCTGCCTATATTTATTTATAAAATTATTTTAGTAATTATTTTACAAAGGTATTTCAAGTGAGCAAAACATATGATGCTATAATTGTTGGGGCTGGAATAATTGGTTGTGCAATCGCCTTTGAAATGAGTAAAAGTGGAAAGAAAGTTTTATGCATAGAAAAAAATGCTGCTGCTGGTTCTGGATCGACAAGTAACTCATGTGCAATTATTCGAACACACTATTCAACACTTTATGGTGCAGCTTTAGCTAAATCAAATTATTTTTTCTGGGAAAATTGGGCTGAATATCTAGAAGCTAAAAAAAATGAAAAATTAGCAACATATCGTGAGGTTGGATGCCTATTTACATGTTTTGAAAAGAATCAGTTTGGATATAAATTAGAAGAAATTGCCAACAAACTCAATATTCCATACGAAGTTTGGACCCCAAATAAAATGAAAGAAAAACTTCCCATTATTAATCCAGGACATTTTTACCCCCCAAAAAAAATTGATGATTCGAATTTTGGAACTAAAAATGGTGATATGAGGTATGTTTTATTTTTCCCAAAAGCAGGTTATGTAAACGATCCTATGTTTGCCACTCAAAATATTCAATCGGCCGCTGAACGAAAAAATGCACATTTTATTTTTGGAAGTAAAGTCACTTCAATTAATAAATCAAATGGAAAAGTTTTAGGGGTTTCAATAGATAATAACGAGAAAATATTAGCACCGGTTGTTGTTAATGCTTCAGGCCCTCATTCTTTTAAAATCAATGAAATGGCAGGCGTAACTGACGGTATGAATATAAAAACCAGAGCTCTACGTGTTGAAGTAGCTCATGTTCCATCCCCAAAAGATTTTGATTTTGAGAAAGATGGATATATTTGTTCTGATGATGATATAAGTGGTTATTGGCGTCCTGAAGTTGGAAATAGAATTTTGATAGGAAGCCATGAAAATGATTGCGACCCATCAGAATGGGTTGACCCAGATAACTACAATAATCAGATTACCGAAAAATCTAGATTACAAGCTATGAGAGGCGCTCAAAGATTTCCCAAAATGGGCATTCCAAATAATGTACAAGGTATAGCGGACTTGTATGACGTTGCGGATGATTGGATACCAATTTATGACAAGTCTGATTTACCAGGATTTTATATGGCAATTGGCACCAGTGGAAATCAATTTAAAAATGCACCGGTTGCTGGAAAAATGATGAAAGAGTTAATAGATTATGTTGAATCTGGGAACAACCATGATACTGATCCTATGCAATATCAATTGCCAAATATTAACTTTAAATTAGATATGTCTTACTGTTCAAGATTGAGAGAAATCAATCAAGAAAGCAGTTTCTCTGTTGTGGGTTAAAAAAGTGAATAATAAAAATCCTGCATTTATTGACTGTTATGGGGATCTGGGAAAAAGGTTTTCATTAGAAATGAAATCAATTATCCCAAACTTAGATGTTTTCTATGATAAACCTAACAATGAACAAGAAATCATTAAAAGAATAAATGGCAGAAAAAACATCATGGTTTACATGAGTTTCTTATCTTCTAATATTTTGAATTCCTGTTCAGATTTAAAAACTATTTCATACTTGTCTACAGGCCTGCAAACTCATGGCGACTTAAAAGAAGCAAAAAAATTAGGTATAATTTTTGAAGGTGTCAAAGGATATGGTGATAGAGCTGTTGCTGAGCACACTATTGCTTTGGCTTTATCTTCGATCAAAAAAATAGTAGAGATGGATAATTCTGTTAGATCTGGAAATTGGCAACTTATCAGAACGGAAGAAATTACTGGGAAAACTTTTGGCCTAATTGGTTTAGGTGCTATAGGTCTAGAAACTGCAAAGATTGCATCTGCATTGGGTGCGAATGTAATAGGTTGGAACCGTTCAGATCAAACTATAGACATTCCTATAAAAAAAGTTTCTCTTAATGAAGTGTTAGAAAAGTCTG
This sequence comes from uncultured Rhodobacterales bacterium, assembly GCA_964502335.1. Lineage (GTDB taxonomy): Bacteria > Pseudomonadota > Alphaproteobacteria > Puniceispirillales. Next base: position 16,624 of record CAZCWO010000001.1, read on the forward strand.
ACATTATTTCTCTCCATTTAGCATTAAATAAAGAAACTGAAAAATTTTTTAATAAAGCCTTAATTTCAAAAACTAAAAGGGGAGTTATCTTAATTAATACTGCTCGAGCTGGTATTGTTGATGAAAAAGCTCTAATTTCAGAATTATTATCTGGGCATATAGGGCATTGCGCATTAGATGTTTTTCATAATGAACCTATGCCAAAAAATCATCCAATATCCAAAATGAAAAATGTTACTTTAACCCCCCATTCAGCATGGCTAACCACTCAATCAATGGATAAACTGCTTTTTGCAGGATTAAATTTATTAAAAAAACATATTAAACAAAGTTAAAATTAGATAAATTTACTAATTAAAATTATCTAATTATGTTTCCAGTGCACAAATAGATTTTTCTATTCTTTTACAGGCTTCAACTAGAATTTTATCTGACTTTGCAAAGCACAATCTTAAAAAATTAGGCATACCGAATTCAGATCCAGGGACTATTGCAATTTGAGCATGCTCGAGAAGGTACATGCATATATCAATATCAGATTTTAATTTTAATCCTGAAAAAGTTGATTTACCAATTAACCCTGTGCAGTCAATAAAAAAATAAAAGGCTCCCTCTGGATTTAAAAATGTCAAGTTATTAATTTTTGATAATTTTTCTTGGACCAAATTTTTTCTTTTAGTATAAACCATGTTCCATTCCTTAATAATATCTTTTGATCCATTCAAAGCAGCTAAAGCTGCTGCTTGTCCCACTGATGAAGGGTTTGTCGTTGATTGACCCTGTAGTTTAGTCATTGCTCTTATTAGATCTAATGGTCCTCCTGCATATCCTATTCTCCAACCAGTCATTGCATGTGACTTTGAAACTCCATTAACAGTAAGAACTCTATCTTTTAAATCAGGAGCTACTTCTAAAATATTTGCAAAAGATTTATTTTCGTATGTAAATACTTCATAAATATCATCACAAATTATTGATACATTTTTATGTTGGCGAAGAGTGTCAGCCAATGACAAAAGATCACTAGATGAATATATAGCCCCTGTAGGATTTCCAGGAGAATTTAATATTAGCCAACGAGTATTTTTATTTATAGCTTTGGATAATGTTTCAGGTGTGATTTTATAATGATCTTCTTTCGAACAAGAAACTATTATAGGTATTCCATCAGCAATCTTTACCATGTCAGGATAACTTACCCAATAAGGCGATGGAATTATAACTTCATCATTTGAATTCAGAGTAGAAACAAGTGCATTAAAAATTATTTGTTTTGCTCCAGTCCCAACAATGATTTCCTCTGAGGAATAGTGTATTTTATTATCTTGAAGAAACTTTTTAGAAATAGCTTCACGTAATTCTAGCGTGCCACGAACATCTGTGTATTTAGTATGCCCATCGTGAGCCGCTTTAAATGCAGCATCAATAATAAATTTTGGTGTATTGAAATCTGGCTCACCTTCACTTAACTCTATAATATCCTTTCCCTCTTGTTTTAATTCACGAGCTAACTGAGCCATCTTGACTGTTCCAGAAGTCCGAATATTTTTAATTTTAGTACTAATTTGCAATAGTTTGATCCTTGCAAGATATATATTTTTTATATATTTTAAATATATTTATAATTAATTTGCTAATAATAATCAATGGCGTTTAATGCTTCGATATAGTTCAAAAAATTCTATTTATAAAATAGATGGCTCCAGGATGGATTTAGCTAAAGAGTACAGAGATAACTTAAAAGGACCCTATAGTTTTGAACTTCAAAATATTCTTGATAGAATGAGGACTTCATCTTTAAATGGACGTTTTGTTTTAATCGTAATCGAACCGTTCAAGAGATTTGGACTTGCAAGATTAAGTGGTAAAAGAGGTGAACCTCCTAAAATTATTGATAATGTAATTTATAATTCAATTTCCGAAGCCGAATGGGATATTTTTAAAAGAAGGTGGTATGAACTTACAGGTTATAATATAAACATAAAGGATCCATCTTAATGTTAAGCTCAACAAGAATTATAGGTTATTGTCAGCCTTTAGTAATAAATCAGGGTGAAACTACACAATTAAAAATTTCTAGTAATGGACCTGATAGTTGTGAATTCGAAGTTTTGCGGGTGATCTGTGCAGATATTGATCCATTAGGCCCTGGTTCAAAATTTGAAAAGCAAGATTGGCAAAAATCTAAAAAAATTAAAATTAAAAATCAAAAAATTAATATTGGATCTTTTGCTTTTATTTCCTCCGCACCAAATATAAAAAATGAACAACAAATATACATTTCGATGTATATATGGCCAACTATAATTTCAAAACCAAAACAAGTTATATTTAATTGGGGTAATTTATCAATATTTATAAGATCGGATGGAAAATGTGTTTTTGAATTTAATTCAATAAAAGTCGTTTCTAATCAATGTTGTTTTGCCAGAAAGTGGTATAAAGTAAGTTGTTTAGTTGATTTTTCCAAAAAAATTATTTCACTTAACATTAATAATCTGAATCCTGAAACTGATGAATTACCGGTTGATAAATCTGAATTAAAAATTGATCTAAAAAAATTTTCTTCAAAAATTTACCCAATTTGTTTTGCTGCAAAAATTGATAAAATAGAAAAAAATAAAATTGTTACCAATAATCACTACAACGGGAAAATAGAAAGGCCACAAATTAAGTTAAATTCTAATAGTGTTCTTTTCGCAAAATGGGATTTTTCTCAAAAGATAAACACAGATGAAATAATTGATATAGGACCAAATAAACTTGTTGGAAATTTAGTAAACGGGCCAATGCGTGCAGCTACCGGTCATAACTGGAATGGTTCGGTAAAAAGTTGGAATCAAAATAAAGATCATTATGGAGCAATACATTTTCATGAAGATGATTTAATTGATTGCAAATGGGATACAAATTTTACAATCAAAGCACCCCATTCTGCAAAATCTGGATATTATATTGCCAGGATTAAAGCTAAAGGAACTCAAAGTGACGTTCCTTTTTTTATTTCAGAAAAGTTTAGACCAATTAAAGGAATAAAAAAAAATAAAGTGTTATTTTTAGCTCCTACTGCAACTTATCTGTCTTATTCTAATACACATGTTAAATTTGATAGCCTTAATACAGAAAATTTATTTGAAGGTCCTATTACTCTCAGTGAAGATGAATTATATTTAAATGAACACAGAGAATTAGGTTTATCTCATTATGATACCCATAGCGATGATTCAGGTGTAGTTTTTGTAAGTGAAAGACGACCAATTTTGAATATGAGACCAGGTTTATATACATTTAACTACATAAACGACACACACATTATAAAATGGTTAGAAAAAAAAGGCTACGACTATGACATTGTCACAGATGAGGATTTGCATAAATATGGAATAGGTCTATTAGAGAATTATCTTGTCGTTATTACAGCTTCTCATCCAGAGTATTTTTCAACTAAAATGTGGGATGCGCTTTTTGAATACCAAAACAAAGGTGGTAGGCATATGTATCTTGGAGGTAACGGGTTTTATTGGCGTGTTGCCTATTCAGATTATTATCCAGGTGTCGTTGAAAATAGAAGGGGTATATCTGGTGTCAGAACTTGGGAAGGTGAACCAGGAGAAAATCATTTAAGTTTTACTGGAGAGCCTGGAGGGCTATGGCGATCATCAGGAAGGGCACCCCAGTCAATTGTAGGCAATGGCTTTTGTGCAACAATGTTTTTAAAGTCAACTTGGTTTCGTAGGAGTAAAGCGTCTTACAAATCTAAATATGAATTCATTTTTAAAAATTTAAATGATAAAAAAATTGGAGATTTCGGATACAGGGGTGGAGGTTGTGTAGGCCTTGAGATTGATCGCTGGGATAAAGATTTGGGTTCTCCTTTAAATTCGGAGGTTTTAGCAACCTCAGAAAACATCAATGAAGATGGGCTTCTTTCAGGAGAAGAATTTATAACTACAACTCGTGCAATTACTGGCTCCAATAATGCCAAAGTTCGTGCAGATATGGTTTTTTTTACAACTCCTGGAGGCGGAGCTGTTTGGTCAACAGGGTCTATTGCTTGGGCGACATCACTATTGTGGAATAATTCCCAAAACTCAGTTTCAAAAGTGACAGAAAACGTATTAAATCGATTTTTAGATAATAAAAAATTTTAATCTTATGAATAGAATTGGAATTGATATAGGTGGAACATTTACAGATATAGTTTTAGAAAATAATGGACAGGTATTCTCTAAAAAACTTCTAACCACTAGCAATAATCCTGAGATAGCCGCTTTAAATGGTATCAATTATTTATTATTTGAAAATAATTTAAAATTAAAAGAAATTGACACCATTATACATGGAACAACGCTTGCTGCAAATGCACTGATTGAAAGAAAAGGCGCAAAAACCGCATTTATAACTACTAAAGGATTTCGAGATGTTTTAGAAATGAGGTACGAAAAAAGATTTGATCAGTATGATTTAAACTTAGAATTTCCTGAACCACTAGTTTCACGAGATTTAAGAATATGCGTTAATGAAAGATGTTTAGCAAATGGAGAAATTCTAAAGTCTCCTTCAAAATTTGAATTAGGTAAAGTAGTCAAAAAATTAATTAAATCAAATATTGAAGCAGTTGCGATTGGTTTTCTGCATTCCTATTTAAATCCTAGCAATGAGAAGATAGTAGCAAAATTTTTTAAACAAAATTTACCTAAACATGTAACAATATGCCAAAGTTCTGAAATTTCACCAGAAGATAGAGAATACGAAAGGTTTTCTACAACTGTAGCAAATGCATATATCAGGCCTGTTATCATTAATTATATAAATCTATTTAATAAAGAATTACTAAAAATCGGATTTAAGGGTAATTTCTTTCTATTATCCTCAAGCGGAGGATTAATCAACTTAGAACATTCAAAAAAAGTACCCATCAGATTAATAGAGTCTGGACCTGCAGGTGGAATCATATTAGCTAAAAATATTTCCAAGAAGCTTAAAGATGAAAACACTATTGCATTAGATATTGGCGGAACAACAGCTAAAATATGTTTTCTTACAAAAGGTGAACCTCAAATTACAAGACGTCTAGAAGTCGCTAGAGCGTGGAAAAACAAAAAGGGAAGTGGTCTACCTTTAAAAATCCCAGCCATGGATCTTATAGAGATTGGAGCTGGAGGAGGTTCAATTGCTAGATCAGATCTACTCGGACGTCTAATCATAGGTCCAGAAAGCTCCGGAGCTAATCCTGGACCTGCTTGCTATAATAAAGGTGGGAAAAATTCTACAATTACAGATGCAAATTTAATTTTAGGCAGAATATCAAGAAATTCTTTTGCAGATGGAATAATTAAAATTGATAAAACCAAAGCCCAACAAGTTATCAAAACAGAGTTTGTTTCAAATAAAAAATTTGAATCTATTAGTTGGGCATCGGCCGGTATTATAGAAATCAGTGAACAACTTATGGCTGACGCTTTAAGAATTCACGGCTTAGATTTAGGTAAAAATATTACCGATAGTAGCTTGGTAGTTTCAGGAGGAGGAGGCCCAATTCATGCGACAGGGATTGCAGATAAATTAGAGATTAAAAAAATCATAGTACCTTACTTAGCGGGTGTAGGTTCTGCACTAGGATTTTTAGATGCGCCTGTCAGTTACCAGATAGCTAAAAGCATAGTTAGATTTTTGTCAAAGGTTAAAGTTGTAGAATTTAAAAAAACCATAGTTAGTATAAAAAAAAATATTTTCTCAATTCTTAAAGATAGTATTCCTAAAAATGAAACCTTAAATTTTACTATTAAAGCTGAACTAAGATATAGGGGGCAGGGGAATGAGATTTCAATTGATATAACCAAACTAGTTAAATCTAAATCAATTTTTTTAAAACTTAAAAAAATATTTGTGAATGAATATGAGAAAAAGTTTGGTTTTTCTATGCCAAAATTAGATATAGAATTAATGTCAATTATTATATCTGGTGATTGTCGTACAAAAAACTCATTAAATTTTAGCCCAAATAAAAATATAAAAAAATCTGAAAAGCTTTTCCAATCAGTTTTTGATTTTAAATCAAATAAATTTATTAAATATAAAGTTTTTGAAAGAGAAGGTCTTCCTAATAGGTTTATTGAAAATGGACCTTGTCTAATCAAAGAAACTCAAACCACTACAATTGTTCCTCCTGGGTGGCAAGTCACCAAACATAAAGAAAAACATTTAATCTTAACTAAAAACACACACAATACTTAAGTTAAAAAGAGAAAACTTATGAAAAACGAAAATAGTCAAAAAATCCATCAAAATATCTTATGGAATGAATTGATTTCAATATGTGAAGAACAAGCTAATAATCTTCTTAAAGCAGCTTTTGGACCTATAGTAAGAGAAGCAGGAGATATTTCAGCAGGAGTTTTTGATGACAAATATAATATGCTTGCTCAAGCAATTACGGGGACACCAGGACATGTAAATACAATGGCCAAATCTGTTCAAGCAATGATCTCTGAAGTTCCTAAAAACTCTTTTTCTGAAGGTGATGTTTTGATAACCAATGATCCATGGCTAGGCGCTGGTCATATATTCGATTTTGTAGTGGTTACACCAGTTTTTCATAAAAAGATACTAGTAGCTTACTTTGCTTCAACTTGTCACATTACTGACATTGGAGGTATTGGGTGGTCAGCTGAAGCCAGAAGTATGTTTGAAGAAGGAACATTAATCCCTGTATCTTTTTTAAGAAAAAATTTTGAAGTTCAAGAGCAATTACTGAATATAATTTGCAGCAATTCTAGAGTGTCTAATGAGGCAAGAGGTGACATACTATCTTTAATGAGTTCAAATGATACTGGGGTTGAACGTTTGTTAAAATTGTTTAAAAAATATAAATTACCAAACTTAACATCGATAGCAAAATTTATTTTTGCAAGTTCAAATAATGCAATGATGTCTATTTTAAGACAATTACCAAAAGGCGTATTTGAAAATAAGCTAAATCTAGATGGTTACGATCAAAGTATTTTTCTAACAGCAAAAGTTTCCATCACATCTAAACATATAGAAGTTGACCTAAACGGATCATCTGAAGCAATAAATAGAGGAATTAATTGCCCATTAAATTATTCAATAGCTTATGCTTCATATGGCATTAAAGTCGCTATTTTCCCTGATATCCCTAACAATGCTGCTTCACTAGAAACGATCAAAGTAAAGGCACTTCCAGGCCTTATAGTAAGTGCTCAAAAGCCTAGCCCAGTAACATCGCGTCACGTAATAGGCCATGCTTTGCCTGATTTGGTCTTGGGTTGTTTAGCTAAAGCGCTACCAAATAAAATAATTTCTGAAAGTTCAGGTGCATTATGGACTATTTCTTTAACTGGCGAAGATAGAATTAAGTTTTCATCATTAAATGTTGCTTTAGGAGGAATGGGGGCAAGACCTAACTCAGATGGCCTCTCAACAACTGCCTTTCCTTCAGGTGTAGGGGCTGTTTCAGTAGAGGTTTCAGAAAATGCCGCACCGGTTATATATCATAAGAAAGAACTAATTCCAAATAGTGGAGGGAAGGGAAAATTTAGAGGAGGATTAGGACAAGAAATTGTTATTGGAGCTTTAACCAATGAACCATATTTTATTTCCGCAGCAGCATTTGAGAGAACTAGAGAGGGACCAAATGGTCGAGAAGGTGGAGAAAGAGGATCTAAAGGAAGCGTTACTATAAGCGATGGAAGAATTGTAAAAGACAAAGGTAACTACATGATTAAAGCTAATGATACTGTATGCCTAAGGACACCAGGAGGAGGAGGGTTTGGAAAGTTTAATCAAAGAAAAAATGAAAAAAAAATTACTGACCTAAAATTCGGCTACATTACCAAATCTAATTTATAGTAAAATGAACTCATGATTTTTTATAGTAAGTTGCTATTTAGCTTACAAAGGAAAAATTGCATTGGTCACGGGAACCAGTTCCAGTTTAGGATCGTGCATCATCACTAAAAACGGTTTTTGAAGGGCTTAATAATTTCCTTTGGAATTTTAATAGGAAAACTTTCTCTAATTTTATTATCAGTTTCGTCATCAATATAAACTGGATAATGAGAATTTAATATTTCTCTGGCATAACTTTCTGCCCTTTTTCTTATATCTGGAGAGCCCTCTTCTTCCCATTCCTCCTGACGCGATCTATCAGCCAAATTTGGATATAAATACTCTGTTTTCATCAAAGACAATGTTTGAGATGACCTTAAAAAATGACCCTCACCTTGAACTGTTTTCTTAATCACGTCATATGATAATGTTTCATCATTAACCTCAATTCCACGGACTGCTCTCATAACCATCCCTAACATTTCATTATCAATTACCAACGATTCATATGAACAGCCCATTAGGCTTGCCATCATTCCAGAAGATTCTGAAACATTGTTACACCCCGCTAGAGCGGCCATTACAATTGATATACCTTTTTCATAACCAGACTGCGCGTCAGGGCTTTTTGCATCAGTCATTCCAGCTCCTACAGAACTAGCCAGGCCATAGTGATTGGTAAGTTGAGCAGAAGCAGCACTCATAATAGCCTCCTCACCTCCCCCACCAGAAAAGGCTCCTGTCCTTAAGTCTGTCACAAATGGCCAAGGCCCAAAAATTACTGGGTGCCCAGGCTTAATAAGATCGATAAGCATCAAACTTGCCAATGTTTCGGCCAAAGATTGAACCAAACAACCAGCTAAAGCTGCTGGAGCAGTTGCCCCGGATTGAGGGGCAATAACCACCCAAATTGGTGCTTGCAATTCCAGGGAAGCAATAGCCACTTCACAGTTTTCAGTTCCATACTCTAAAGGTGATACCACTGTACATCCTCCGCCATGACAGAAAGGTCTTTTGACGAATTGACCATCACCGCCAGCAAAAATATCCAACATTTCTAAAGTTGGCTTAACATGCTTTCCATCAGAAAAAGTTAGAGCTGTATGCTTTTTGGTTCCAACCAAACTTGCATAAGCAGTATTAATATCCGCCATATAAAGATCATGGCTTAGCTCAGTAGGAACTACAAACCTCGAATAACTATGAATATTATCCAAGTAGTCAACCATTCTGGCAATATCGTACACATCACTAATGGTCGAAGGGCGATATTTTTTTGCCCCTAAATCAAGAACAGTTACGGCCTCTCCTGCCCCAAACAGATTAACTTTATTTCCAGAAAGTTCGATATCATGTTTTGGATCTCTTCCATATAAAACAAAGTCTCTTCCTGCACGAGCAATTACATCTTCCACAAGAGACCTGGGGAAACAAAGACGTCCTTTTTCATTAATATTAAATCCATTTTGGACAGCCACCTCAACCAACTCAGGCAATGGATTTCCCATTCCTAAATTTTCTAAAACATCTAACGCAGTCGAATGAATTTTTTTAATGTCATTATCACTTAGAGGTTTATAGTTTCCTCCCTGCATTCCCTTTGATATTACAGGCTCAATTTTTTCAAAATCGAGCAAATTTTTTCTTCTTTTATTTTTTCTTTTTACTTCTCTAATCATGGTTTAATAATTTTCAAATTTTCTCTATTTTTTTATTATTTCTTGAAAAAATATCCGTTAGTTAGTTTCTAAAAATAAATTAGAAATGAAATAATATAAAACTTTTAAGATGTTATTTATAAGATAATTATTGTTTTAAACTAAAACAAATAAAATAAAAAATGAAAAACAAATTTCTTAAATAATGTTTCACTATAAGAGAAAATATTTAAAACAATTGATTTCAAAAATCAGTAATGTAGTCTTTCTTGTAAAAACTCTAGATATTAAAAAATGAACTCTCAGGATTTTAAATTGAAAAAAGAAAAATCAGTAATTGATAATAGCTGGGAAAAACCATTATTACATCTTCTAAAACAGCATAATGTTAGGTTTCTTCCTTACGTGCCCGATGCTGGCCATGCTGGTCTTATTTCATTATCTGAACAAGATGAATTTATTCAACCAATTGTATTAACGACTGAAGAAGAAGGCATTGCCTTTTCAAGTGGATCATGGCTGGGTGGGGGAAAATCTGTTCTCCTTATGCAAAGTAGCGGCGTTGGTAATTGCATCAACATGTTGACAATGTTAGTAAATTGCAATTTTCCTTTTGTCACACTAATTACTATGCGTGGTGAATTTGGAGAGTTTAACTCTTGGCAGATACCAATGGGGCAAGCCACTCCGACATGCCTTGAAACAATGGGGTTGATTGTTCATAGAGTAGATAAAAAAAAGGAAGTCCTCCCAGTTATCGATGCCAGTCTTTATTCTGCTTTTTCAAGTGATCAACAAATAGCTGTTTTATTGTCACAAAAATTACTTGGAAGAAAAGAATGGTAAAAGTAAATAACTCTTTAAAAAGACGTGAGGTTGTAAAAAAGATTATAGATCACTGTGGGGAAGCTAGAGTAATTACTGGCCTTGGTTCTGCTACCTACGATGTTTTCGATGCTGGTGACAGAGATGCTAATTTTTACCTATGGGGTGCAATGGGTGGTGCAGCAATGACTGGCCTTGGTCTGGCTTTAGCAAAACCAGATATACCTTCAATAGTCATCACAGGTGATGGGGAACAATTAATGGGTATGGGGTCTATAGCTTCAATTGGTGTCCAAAAACCTAAAAATTTAGCTATTATTGTCCTGGATAATGGTTATTTTGGTGAAACTGGAATGCAAAAAAGTCATACATCTCAAGGGGTTGATCTTCATTTAATTGCTAAAGCTTCAAATTTTAAGCACAGTTATTTAATTAGCTGCCAAGAAGATTTAGACAATTTTATTAGCGTTCTACCGCCCTCAGACGGGCCAATATTTGCAAATATCAAAATTGAATCTAAAAACCCTCCAAGAAGCTTGCCAATTCTAGATGGAGTAGAAATAAAAAATAGATTTCGTCGAAGCCTTGGATTTGACCCTCTTTAAGTTGAGCTATAAAAAATTATCGAACCTCTAAAATTTATAGCTTTCTTGATATACTACTTACCAACCTATTAAAGTCATTCTCATTATTCCAAAGATGGGGAGTAATTCTTAAAAACCCGCCTCGCTCTGAAAGAAAAATATTTTCCTTCTCCAATAATCTTAATAGGTTTTTGGGGTGTTTTTTGGGTAATTTGGCACCAATAAAATGTGGCCCGCGTTCTCCCTCAGGGGTAACGGTTAAACCTATATTTTCTAATCTCTCAGATAATAAAGTATTTTGAACTTTCAGAGTTTCTTCAATATTGTTTATACCCCATTCTAAAATTTGTTCTAAAGCCTTTATAACTCCAGGCATTAGTGCAAAATTAGACCTTTCTCCCATATCATACCTTACTGCACCAGGCTCATAATGGTCTGTATAATTTACAAGATTAGAAAAGTTTTTGCTGTCTTTTCTGGTTATCCAACCTTCTTCAAGAGGCTCTCCAAAGCAGTTTTCTGGAGATGCATACAAAAATCCTGTTGAGTAGGGTCCTAGCATCCATTTGTAATTTGAGACAACAGCAAAATCTGGTCTTACTTGTTTAAAATCTATTTGCATTGCTCCAGCTGATTGCGTGAGATCCAAAACCATAAAACAATTTATATCATCACATCTCTTTCGAAGAGCGATAAGATCAATTAATTTTCCACTTGTCCAAGTAACATTTGGAACAGCAACTACAGCACAACTCTCATCCATTTCCTTGAGGATTGAATCAGTGATTGTTTCATTTTCAACAGTTTCAATAAACTTGATAAAACAATCACTTTTATTAGCTAATCGCTTCCATGGATATACATTAGAGGGAAATTGATTTTCAATTAAAATTATTTTTTTCTTTTCACCCAACTTTAAATTATTGACTGCTGTTTGAATCCCATAAGATGTAGAGGGAACTATTGCTAGGTTTTGAGGGTTAACATTTATAATTTTTGAAAACAGTAATCTTGCTTTATCAACCTGCTCATAAAAATCCGGGATGGTTAATCTCCATGGCTGAGACTTCAGTCTTGCCCCTTCGTCTGTTGCTTTAATTACAGAATTCAACAATGGAGACATGTATGCAGTATTCAAATATGCAACATCATCTGGAATGTTAAATAAATGTCTCTGAGATTTAATCATCTTTTAATTTAAATTGCTTAAAATGTCTAAGTTTTTTCTATAATTATTGCACTACCCTGACCAACGCCAACACACATTGTACAAAGAGCTAATTTATTATTCTTATTTTGATGCAACTCTTCAGTGGCAGTAAGAACTAATCTAGCACCAGACATACCTAGTGGATGGCCCAAAGCTATAGCGCCTCCATTAATGTTTACTCTTTTATCATCATCCGATAACTTCAAATCTCTCATTGTTGCTAAAGCTTGTGAAGCAAATGCTTCATTCAACTCAATAACTTGAATTTTTCCTATCTCTAATTTTGATAGAGAGAGTGCCTTTAAGGTTGCCGGCACAGGCCCTATTCCCATAACGTTTGGCTCAACTCCAACTGCAGCAGAGGAAACGACCCTCGCTCTTGGAGACAAGTTATGCTTTTTAATCGCTTTTTCAGAAGCAATTATTAAAGCTGCTGAGCCATCATTTACACCGCTAGCATTCCCCGCAGTGACTGTTCCATTTTTCCTAAACGGAGTGGGAAGGGAATTCAGTTTCTCAATTTTAGTGTCCGCACGAGGATGCTCATCTTTTTCAACAACTATTTCACTTTTCTTCAAACTCACCTTTACTGGAAAGATCTCATTTACAAACCTTCCTCTAGCAATAGCATTTGCAGCTTTTTGTTGAGACCATAAAGCAAATCTATCTTGATCTTCACGACTCACTTTCCATCTTGAAGCTACATTTTCACCTGTCTCAGGCATTGAATCAACACCGAACTTTTCTTTCATAATGGAATTAATAAACCTCCAACCAATTGTTGTATCATAAATTTCAGCATTTCTTGAAAAGGCAGATGATGCTTTTGGCATAACAAAGGGAGCACGGCTCATACTCTCAACGCCACCGGCAATTACCAGCTCCGCCTCTTCTGCCTTAATCATTCTTGCAGCATATGTAACCGCTTCCAATCCTGACGCACAAAGTCTATTGATTGTAATGCCTGGAACTGACGCTGGAAGACCTGCAAGCAATAATGACATTCTTGCAACATTCCTGTTGTCTTCGCCTGCTTGGTTTGCACATCCAAATACGACCTCTTCCAGGAGTTCCCAGTCAATACTATTGTTTCGGTTCATTAATTCTTTTAAAGAAAGTGCAGCAAGGTCATCTGCCCTTATAGAAGATAAACCACCTCCAAACCTTCCAATTGGCGTTCTAATAGCATCACAAATAAAAGCTTCCTTCATCAATTAATTTCTTTCCTTGAGTTTGCTATTTGCGTTCTTTTTTTGAGATCTCTCAAAGTGTTTAACTCTAACTCAGTTGGCGGTTGAGTAACCTCTAAATTTTCAAAAAACTTAACCTGCCAACCGCAATTATCTTGAACCATTTGCTTTGTAACACCTTCATGAATTGAAAATACAGTAAATTCTTTTGAAACTGGATCCGGTTTCCAAATAGCTAGATCAGTTATCAATAGGGTGGGCCCATCAGTGCCAATATTTAATGATTGGCGATGATCGTTACCTTCTCCATGTCCAAAACTGGTAAAAAAGTCTATTTTTTCTACCATTCCTCTGAGAGATTGTTTCATTGTAACATAAACTTGCTTTGCAGAGGATGCTATTTCAGGTGCGCCACCTCCTCCTGGGAGACGTGTTTTTGGGTTGTTGTAATCTCCAATTACAGTGGTATTAATATTGCCAAATTTATCCAATTGTGCAGCCCCTAAAAACCCTGTTGTTATTCTTCCACCTTGAAGCCAGTACCTGAACATCTCTGGGACTGGAACTGTCGAAATAGCTGTCTCGCATAATTCTCCATCTCCAATTGAAAGAGGTAAAATACTGGGAGCAGTGCCAATGGTTCCACTTTCATAAATAAGAGTTATATTAGGTGCATGTGTTAACCTAGCTATATTACACGCTGCGGATGGCGCACCTATACCAACAAAGCATACATCTTTATTGGTCAAAGCCCTAGAAGCAGCGATAGTCATCATTTCATCTGAAGAATAACTACTACTCATTACTACTTTCTCTATGGCTTTCTACGCGACTCTTAAAAATTTCCGCTCCAACATCTAGAACATTTTCCTTCATCCAATTATTAAAAATTTCCCTGTCAGAAGCGATTTTATCCCATTCAATGTAGCTAGCGTTATCCCTTTTATAGTAACCTCTAACGTATGAAGGGTGTGCACCTCCTGGGACATGACAAATAGAACTTATTGTCCATTCTGGCAAAACTGTAGCATTGGGGTGAGAATTTAAATCTTTAACTATTTCCTCGACTGTTACAACTGACCTTCTTGAAGCTAATACCGCCTCCTTCTGGACTCCAAGTATCCCTTCAATTAAAACGTTGCCTTTTTTATCAGCTTTTTGAGCGTGGATAAAAGCTACATCAGGTTTTAAAGAGGGAATAGCTGTCAATTCTTCACCGGTAAACGGACAAATAACAGTTTTGATGTTTGGATTAACTTTCCTGAGCTCTGCTCCCTTATAACCCCTAAAGATTGCGCAAGGAAGTCCCGCAGCGCCAGCTTCATAAGCATGCGCCATTGCAGAATGCGAATGTTCTTCAATTTCAATTTTATTTGGCCAGCCATTTTCAACCGAATCTCTGAACCTCCTTAACAACCCCACTCCCGGATTTCCTGCATAAGAGAAAATCATTTTTTTTACCAAACTCATACCAATCAATTGATCATAAATGACATCAGGCGTCATTCTAATAATTGTCAAACTTCCTATCTTTTGCCTGATTACTTCATGAGCAGATGCGTGGGGAATAAGATGCGTAAACCCCTCAAAACAAACAGTATTGCCTCTGTCCAAGTTTTTACTAACTGCTTCACTTAATGATAAAAACTCTGCCATTTAAAATTTCCTAATAAATCTATTTATTAAAAAACACTTTACCTAAACTTGATAGCTTAAAATATCTACAAATCAATCTCAATCATACCACCATCTTCTGAAGCGCGGCTCTTGCATATAATAATTTGTGTCTCTTTTTGCTTTTTGGAAAGAACAAAGTCCCTATGCTCAACTTCACCTGATATTAAACCACATTTACAAACCCCACATATTCCGTCAGAGCACTTAACATCAATTTGATAACCATTTTCGTTTAAAATCTCTGCTGCGGTTTTATCCAAAGGAACCAAAAACTCTTTTTTGGATCTAGATAATTTTAATCTAAAATCATAATTAATATAATCTGGTTCATCAGGAACTGAAAAATACTCTAAATGTCTGGCTTCTTCTGGAAAACCAATATCCCCTGCAACTTCGTTTAAAGAACTCATATAGTTTTCAGGTCCACATATATATATTTGAAAACCTTTTTTATAGCTTCCTAAAATTGAACGAAAATCTGCGCGTGTGCCTTGGTCAGTAAAATAAAGGAAAACCTTATCAGACCATGAAACTGACTTCAAGTCTTGCAAATAACCAGCATCCTCCATAACACTTGTGGAATAATGAACTTCAAAATCTTTTCCCAAAGCTTGTAGCCGATGAGCAAAGGCAATCATAGGGGTTATCCCGATACCACCTCCCATTAAAAAGGTCTTTGGCTTATTTTCATCTAATTCAAAATGGTTGATAGGTTTCGAAATAAAGATTTTTCGTCCTTTTGAAAATATGCGGTGCATCATTTTTGAGCCACCACGCCCTTCTTCTTCTCGTAACACACCAATCTGATATTTTGAACGATCTGCAGGATTACCAGACATTGAATATTGTCTTAAAAATTCAGGGGCCACAACAATATCAATATGTGCACCGGCCTCCCATTTGGGAAGATCTGATCCATTTGGTGTTTTAAATTCATATTTTGTAACTAGACTAGACATTTCTTCAACTTTGCTGACAACAACCTGAATAACAGGTGAATTACTCGAGACATGGTATTGATGTAAATGCTCTGTTTCATTTCGACTGAGTTTGATTTTATATTCTTCTGCCGTAATCATTGCTTGATACGCCTCAATTCCAGCCTCACGGTCCATAAGAAATGGGTATGGCCATGGATGTGGAGCAAGGTTTGCAGGATAAACAGCTAAAGTTTGGTCTTCATATTTTAAATTAAGGTCGAGTTGAAGCCCCCTTCGATTAATCGGGTTACGACTTGGTCGATAACCACCATCTTCATAAAGCTCAATATCCCACCACCATTTTTTAATATCATTGAGACTTCCTCTACCTAAGTAATCATCTAACTTTGCGAGAGGTTTTGCTAGTTGCGGAATGTTCGATGCAGCCCATCGAAAAGGGGCTTCTGCAAATAAACCCTCCAGGTTCCACGGACATGTTTTCATACATCGACCACACATTGAACCGCCATCTGTTGTGATACGATAAGTAGCACATTTTTGACTATCTGACTTCCAAATTTCATATCCGTTAAACATTAACTTCGGCCCTGCCGTGATCGCTCCCGATGGACATTCACGGGCACATTTATTGCAATTTTCACAAAAATTCTGCATACCAAAATCTATTGGTTTATCGAATTCTAGAGGCATATCTGTTGTAACAACACCAGACTTTAAGCGCGGTCCAAGATATGGATTTAAAATGACTTCACCTATACGACTAACCTCACCTAACCCAGAAAGCAATAATAGCGGTGGCTGAAGAACTTCTCCATCCATTACAGTATGTGACTTTGCTTTAAAGCCTAAATTTCGAATTTGCTTTGCAATGACCCCGCCTAATAGCGAGAACCTTAAATAGGCACGCATTGATTGCGCAACCGAAATCCAATCATCACCTGAGGCTCCCTCCATCGTTTCATACCCCTGATCAATGATCATCGATATTGCATTATTATGCTCAGGGTTAATTGGTTCGCCCCTCGCGTCATGACTGTACCATGTCCAATCAGGACACCTAGAAATCCCAACGGCGTCTATACCTAAAAAATAACTAGCAGCCTTAATATTTTCTGCATTTCGTTTCGCATCAGCAGGTCGAGTACCGTCTATATTAGGCTCCCCGTCTTGAAGCAAAACAAATGCACCGAGTGCACGCCGTTGGGCGTACGAAGGAGCAGATTTTCTTGCATAGTGGCCACCTTTTGCGCCTTCTTGATTGTTTTTACCCATGTCCCCAAACTGAGCACGAGCAAACATATCAGCTCGTTTTGGAACTCGTGCAACATTTTCTTCATCAATAAACGTCGTTGGTTTGTCAACTCTCTTCAACCTTTCAAAAGGATAGGCGCCATCAATAAACTGCC
This sequence comes from uncultured Rhodobacterales bacterium, assembly GCA_964502335.1. Classification (GTDB taxonomy): domain Bacteria; phylum Pseudomonadota; class Alphaproteobacteria; order Puniceispirillales. The sequence continues at coordinate 33,966 of CAZCWO010000001.1, forward strand.
TATAGGCATATGGATCTCGGTTCATAATGTTTTTTGAAAAACCCATTCCCAACCACCACGCAGGACCTTTAGTTTTAAACCATGGCTGCTCTTTATCTGGTGCCAAAGGATGGTCAATTGCTAAATCGATTGAGCAGGTCACAGCTGAAAAGCCAAAGTTTGTTCCTATATATGGAGCAACTAATTCATTGTCCTCGTGCCAAACAAGCCCAGATGCAACAGACAATTGGTTAATATCAACATCTGAAGCTGAACCCGAATGCGATTTAGCATCGTACCCTAACAAACGTATGTAATTGGCAATAACCGCAGCTGTTTCATTAGCTCGTAAACTAGCTCGGTGAGGCAATGCTTCTTGCAACCAATCAACACCTGGTTCATCTTTACGAATATCTCTCGGGTTCTCATATAAGAAAATAATTGCGTGCGTGTGTCCGTCTATTGTCGTTGGAGGCGCTTCCATTGAATCTTTTAGATCTGCCATAATCATATCAATACCAGCAGCCAATGTTTTAGTTTGCCGAGTTCTAAGAGCTTCAGCTAAACTCTCTATATCAGGATTCATAATGGCTTTGGCAAGAATTGCGGTTGAAGGTAATTGGCAAATTCCAACCATTGATGCATCGCAAAAATATCCAAATGCTTTCAAATGATTTGCCCGTTCTTGAGGGTCTGAAGGAATCTGGGCGGTAACTTTGTTAACTAAACCATCACGAATTGCATCCATCATCGCTTGGTACTCAAGCATTGCGTTAACAATATTTTCAGGCGCCTCTTCTCTGTGAAAAGACAATGGTTTCATTGGGATTACAGAGTTTAAGTCTGGCATAGTGCCTCGTTTTAAACTTTCAATCGGGTAAGGCCCCAAATGAACAGGGCGTTTCTTATCAGAAAAAAAACGTTTCACAGTTAATTAATTACTCTTTCAAGTTTAACATATCAGTCATAATCGTTGCTGACATACCACCGTCAATAGTAATGTTTTGGACTTTGATCCAAAAGCTATTTGGCGATGTCAGGAATACAATAATATCCGCAACTTCGCCAGGTGAAACTGGCCTGCCAACTCTTGCTATATTTTTAGCAACTTTTTCTCCAAAAGCACTAGTAAAATCTTGCAAAATCTCTTTACTCACCGCAGCGGGACATACTGAATTAATTCGAACTCTCTGGCATTCAACTCTTCAGTTCTAAATATAATCATGGCAATCATTGTTTCTTTTGAATGGTTATATGCTCTTACTGGATCGATTTCCTGTCTCTTCAAATGTTAATTTTTGTCAGATTCATAAATCAGATACATAAAATCTATAGTTTTAGCACCCGCTTCAAGATTCAAATGTGCTTTCATTGCTAGCAAAATCAGAGACGAATTTTTTAAAACTATTACACTAACGGGATTCCAGCGCAAGATTTTTAATGATCAAATGTTATTAAATAGGATCCCAAAATTAAATTTTTATGTTAATAATAGAGTTTTAATGGGTAAATTACTTGACTTTGGGATCCATTTGTGAGTCATTAGAGCAGGGGGATCCCATTTTGGCAAGATTTCATGCTGATATCTTGTGGAAGGTAAAACTTCTTGTGACCCATGTTATGGAGGCGCTAAACAAAAATTTGATTGGCCTTCGCTAAAATGGCCTCACAAATTCCTCATATATATTTTGAACCTAAAATTGGTTCGTCAGAGCAAGAACAAATGGAGGAAATAATGCTCAAGACACTTAAAACTGCGGCACTTGCCGCAACACTATTTTTCACTGGAGCCATAGCAAACGCAGAGGTTAATCTTACTGCTCATACTTCTGGGACTGGCACGGCGGTTCAAATCAATGTGACAGCATTAGGTGAATTTGCCGCTGATCGTGGTATCGCAAACATTCAAATAAAGGACGGACAGACTGGAAGCAAATATAACGTGGCTTTGGCTGAAGGAAAAATTGACATCGCAAGTCTCCCGTTTGTATTACCATTCGTTTTATCAAAAGCTGTTGGACCTTATTCCAAACTTGACAAAGAGGAGGCTGCTGAACTTGCCTCAAATATACGGTTACTTTACCCATTCACTTTAAGTATATTCACGTTGTATGCCTATGATGCCAAGGGTATAAACGGTTTTGACGGCTTGAAAGGACGCAAGATTTTAAACGGCCCGCCAAGAGGTACCGCTTCTCTTAACTCCCGTAGCCTTATTCAGCTTATGTCTGGTTTGAAGGCGGATGAAGATTATGAATCGGTCACAGTCAACTGGAACCAGATGCCTGCAGCGATCATTGATGGAACAGTAGATGCTGTTCTTGTTCCTGCAATGTTTCCTGGTCCTAGGGTCACCCGAGCCAGTGCAGCTGGTGCAATGACCATGTGGTCAATGCCTAAGGATACCTTTGAGGCAGAAGCTTCACAAAAGTTTCTCAATAAACCTGGTTCTACACCGTATATTGTTCCACTAGCAGATATTCAAGCCGCTATGGGATCCGGTTGGACGATCATTTCAGAAGATGATAAGTTCCGAGGAAAGGCGGTTCCAGGTGGTGACATGGTCAACAAGAGTATGGACGAAGAGTTGGCCTATCAACTCACCATGGCGCACATCGAGAACATCGATAGCATAAAAAAGTTAGCACCTTTTATGAAAACCTTAAACTTTGGAGTGATGGATCGCAGTGTTCATGGTCTCTGTGGCGCAAACAAAGTAAAATTTCATCCAGGAGCTGTGAGGGCTTGGGAGGAATCTGGTTACAAAGTTCCAGACTGTGCCAAGCCGTAATTATGACTTGAATTACTTTGATGGGCGACTGAATGATGTCGCCCACTGTTTATGTTGATCCTTGTTAGAAAATACTAAAGAATCATACTACAATGAACAACCAAAAGAAAAACCAAACGAGGTCAAAAGATGATGACAGTGTTTTTATAGATCAGGTAGCGTATTGGTTGGCGCTACTGCTTGTCTTAGTCGGTCTTATTAACATAACTCCAGCAATTCCTGGTTGGGATGATCTCTGGAAAAATTTGACTGGGAATGACTTTTTCAAAATTAGGCGATATCCAACAGAATGGTTTTATCCCATCACATTTTTCTGGATGATGATGATTGTCGCACTAAAACAGTCAATGTGGAGAAGTTGGATTAAAAAAAATCCTATTATTAGAGGGTTGGGATTGTTGTTTGATATTGCATTGCTAATAGCTGCTGCTGCGATAGCATTAACTTACCTGATAGAAATTGAAGCAATTTGCCTCATCGATGTTTTTACTGGCGACAGAGAACGATTAGTAGCGAAAGCCTTGCAAGCTGAAATTGAATTTGCCGAGTTATATAGCCTACCTATTCCGACCACAGCAGATGATCCAAGTTGCCAGAATACAACACAAAACTGGTTACTGCCCATCATGTTTGGTGCGGTTTTTATTTTTCTGGGTTACAATATCAAGGTATGGGGGTTTCCTTTAGTCATGGTATCGCTTCTAATCGCAACCTACACATTTGTCACGGTAATGAACTGGTATTTCTTTGGTACCGATCAAAACAAATATCTCGTTACGATCCTTAGTAGTGAAGAAGTTAGAACCCTTGGATCAGGTCGGGAGTTTGTATTGGACGCACTTATAAATCAAAATGCAGGATTATTGGGTCGTTTTATAAATATATTAATGCTGTTGGTATTTCCGTATATCATTTTGGGCGCCTTGTTTGGTCGTTGCGCTGGAGGGCAGGCGTTAATCAAACTGGCATTTATGTTGACACGAAAGTTAAGAGGTGGCCCAGCCCACGCCGCGATTGTATCTTCAGCACTCTTTGGCACTATAACGGGCGGTCCGGTTGTAAACGTTTTGTCAACTGGTGTTCTCACTATACCAATGATGGTGAAGCGCGGATTTTCAAAAGTATTTGCGGGTGGTGTTGAGGCCGCTGCCTCTTCTGGAGGAGCAATTATGCCACCAATTATGGGTGTGGCTGCCTTCGTCATGGCCTCATTGACAGGCGTTCCCTATAGAGAAATTATAATTGCTGCCATAATCCCAGCACTTTTCTATTTCTTAAGCTTATTTCTGTCCGTTGTCTTCCAAGCCCGTAAGCAGAATATTCAACCTGTGGGGGAGTTAACAGATGGGATGCGGATGAACAATCAAGACCGTCTGCACATTCTGCAGATATTTGGGCCAGTACTTCTGGTACTGGTTCTGCTTTTAACTCCAAAGGATAACGTCGCTTGCAGCTGGTTTTCGGTCATGCTTGGTTCTGTAGTTCAAATGAATGGAGGTGTTTGCGAAGTTACATCCATGCCATGGATAGTTGAACTTTTACAAAACACGGCTGGTGATGCTGGTGCTGCAGGTTGGTGGGCAGTAATGTTACTACTTCTTTTAATGTTTATAGATCGAGATTTTCGAACAAAACCGAGTAAAATTATTGATGCTTTATCTAAGGCTGGTTTTACGATCTCGACTCTCTTTCTGATGTTTCTTGCGGTGACAGTGATCGATGTTTGTCTTAATTTTACTGGTCTTGCCAAATTTGTTGCTGTCGACGTCCTTAGTTTTTTAAAATCATTTGATGTCTCAAGTAGCTCAGCCATATTCCAACTATTCGCCCTTTTCTTGACAATGCTTTTGGCTATCTTGCTTGGCATGGGAATGCCAGCTGCACCAGCCTATATCAATGTCGCACTTCTAATGGGTCCTATGCTAGTTGGTTTGGGTCTTGCCACTTTCACTGCGCATATGTTTGTGTTCTACTTTGCGGTTGCTTCAGCCATAACGCCGCCTGTGGCACTGGCTGCATTTGCAGCAACAACCATTACTCACCAGGATCCTATAAAGACCGGTTTCTCAGCAGTTAAATCAGGCATAGTAATGTTCACAATTCCATTTGTGTTTGCAATTTATCCGGAACTTCTTTTGATCAACCCAGCAGTAGTAGATCCCACTTCGGGGGAGTTTTTAGTGGGCTATGATGGTAGCATTGATGCCGTTTGGCTGTTGTTCCTAATTGCTCGGCTTGTCATAGCTCTTTATCTTGTAGCGAGCGCACTTGCAGCTTTTGATAGGAAAGCGCTTGGTTCAATTGAAATTCTAGTTCGCCTTGTAGTTGCGACCCTAATCCTGGCCAAACCGATGGAGATATTTGCTCCTGCAATTGCACTTAGTTTGGTGGTAATTGGGATCCACATATTTCGCCAGAAAAACACAACCGCCTACTTAAAAATTTAATTACAAATTCTAAAATTATATCCTAATAGGATAAGTTGGATAGAAAAATGACTAATCAACCAAACTACATACTCTTCATTACCGACCAACAGCGGTTTGATTATCTCGGATGCTATGGTCATAAGATTTTGCGAACACCAAACATCGATGAAATGGCGTCAGAGGGTGTGGCCTATGATCGGTTTTACGTAGCATCACCAGTCTGCATGCCCAATCGTGCTAGTCTTATGACTTGCCGAATACCGTCAAGTCATGGTGTTAGATCCCTTGGTATTCCTTTAGGACATCAACATGTGACTTTTGTTGAAATGTTACGTGCTGCGGGTTATGACACTGCCTTGATTGGGAAAAGCCATATCCAGAACGTGACAGATTGGCCCACTCAGTTCGAACCACGTGAATATAGAAGTGGCTTTACAACACCGCCCGAAGATTTGAAGCAAGCTATTCGAGCCGATCTTGACAACTCTAGTTATCAATATGAACAACAACGGTTTTGGGAGAAAGATAATCCAAAAGTAGCAATACCGTTTTATGGGTTTGAACACTACAATTCTGTTTTACGGCATGGAGCTAACAGCGGTGGTGATTTTGAACTCTGGCTCAAGAAGAATGCCCCAGAAATATTGAACTTGCGTGGTCGCAAGAACCAACTTCCACACAATTACACTTGCCCCCAAGCTATCCGAACAAAGATTCCCGAAGAGTATTATTCAACGAGATATATTGCCAATCGGGCAAGTGAGTGGATCGAAAACCGAAAAGATAGTTCACAGCCATTTTTTCTGATGGTTTCCTTCCCGGATCCTCACCACCCGTTTACCCCACCCGGTAAATATTGGGATATGTACAAACCAGAGGATATGCCAGTGCCAATAGCTTATAAAATTAATGATTGGGATCCACCAAAATATGTGAAAATAGCAGAACGAGAGAGAGCTCGCGACAACTCTTTGGGTCAATATGCAGGATATTCTGTCGCTGTATCAAAACAGGAATCGATTGAAGCTCGCGCTCTGACATGTGGAATGATTACTATGATTGACGATGCGATTGGGCAGGTCAGAGCAGCGGCATTTAGTGCTGGCGTCACCGAAACCACTGTTCAAATATTTACTTCAGATCATGGTGACCATCTAGGCGACCACCGTCTGTTGTTTAAAGGTGCTGAGCAATATGACACGCTCACTCATGTTCCGTTTATCTGGGCTGATCCCAAAGGAGTGCAAGGCAAAAGGAGTGATGAAATCGCTCAAACTCATGATATTGGGTCGACAATCCTTGAGCATGCAAAAATAGAAGCACCTGATGGCATGCAGGGCCAGGTCATGTCCGTTGCTGGTGGAAAACGGCGTGAAGCTGCGTTGATACAATACGACACGCAACGTACTCAAGAGGCTTTCGGGCAAGAGCCACGTGTTCATACCATTATTTACGACCACTGGCGTTTATCTCTCTACCGCGGTATTTGCAAGAATGAGTTATTCAACCTCAAAGATGATCCGGGAGAAATGTATAACCTATGGGACAGTATCGCTCATTCTGTGACCAAGAGTCAGTTGATTGAGAAGTTGGCAGAACTGGAAATAAACGCAATTGATAGGGTTCCACTGCCAACTGCTCAGGCCTGACAATAGGTGAATTAACTATTTTCCTGTTCTAACTCTTTTGCGCATTGAATATAGTAATGCCTTGTAGGGCAGTTGATTTGACTAACGGCATGCTCTCTTAGAATTTTGGCTTTAATTTTTTTGGTACTTTGGGCTTCTTGGTCAGAAAAAATCAACCTATCAACAAGTTGTAATGCCCATTGATAGTCTTTATCTGATCTAGCCTTCTGTACTTCGGCCATAACGATTTCCGGGCCTCCGGCAAGCTTAATGAACCTCTCCGCCTCTTCCCTTTGGGACAACCGACCAAGTGATGTCGGGTTGCCATCGAACCACCCCATAGTTCCAACGAAATATGCACGTACCGCATAATCAATACGCCCATAATATTCTCGTAAATATGATTTTTTAGCTAGTTTGGAGGGCAATTTCACACTATGTGCGAGCTCATCGATGGTAAGACCCGCATCCATTCCATTGCGCGTTTCATCTATCACGTGACGAATGGCGTCACGGTAGTCGGTCAATATTTCTGTGATAGTTTCTGCACCAAAAAGCGCCTCGGTATGGCCAGGTGCCAGTATCTCTGGTTCAAACGACATAAGAAGATCCATTGTGTCAGCCCAGGTGTCAAAATCCCTATATTCAGTCCCACGTATGGCGTAAAGATTTGGGAAAGACCTGTAAAAATTATCTCCGCTGATCAATAGTTTTTTTTCAGGGTACCAAACAACCATGTGATCAGGAGTTTCGCCGGGCGCCATTACTAATTCAAGATCAATCCCACAGATCTTTAGCTTTTCACCCTCCTCTCCAATCTGCCGTGTCGGGGCCAGAGCCCCTGCACCCATTCCTTTCATTGGCCGATCACCAGGTCCTATACCAATGCCAATGATCTCCTCAGGGTAAGATAGGCCAATGCCAAATTGACGCTTGGTTCTTAACTGCATTGCTTTGGCTGGGCGTGGGTGAGCGGTCGCGACAATTAAAGAGTCTTCGGAGGATTTATTGCTCGCCAGAATCTCTGGGTTGCAACCGTCGGCAAAAACGCTTGCTCCTGATACGTGATCGCGATGTGAATGCGTGAGAATGATGGCCTTAACGGGTAGATCCGTGATTTTTCGAAATTCAGTCAAAATATTTTGTGCCGCAGCGGTTGTCTCCGTCGTATCGACGATTATTATACCGTCAGCTCCAACCAACATGTATACATTTGAGGCTGCAAACCCAAAAGCTTGATAGACGTTATCTACAAGTTGAACAACTTTTTTTTGAAAGTATTTTGGGTGTGTTTTTAGTTCTGGATGCATCTGTATTCTCCCTTTAAAATGATAGGCAGTCGGGTACTCAGTAATAGTTGTTTCCTGGATCCTGTATTGCTTCAAATTAAATCTTTGTAATCCATTGGATTATGGCATCACAGAATTGGGTTTCTAAGAAAAGATTTTTACTGCCCACACTTTGTTATATTAATATTTATTTTTATCTATTTGGGATCCTGAACGCAAGAAAAATTAACAATATTGAAAATTTTTACCTTGAGTTATTGCGTTGGGATCCCAATAATGCAATATTGTCATAGTGCTGAACTTTTGTTTTACAAACTAGGTAAACTTATTAAATAATGAGTTCATGTAGATCTTGAGGGAATATGGGACGCAAAAACATACTTTTCATTATGTGCGATCAGCTTAGATTTGATTACTTAGGTTGCTCAGGGCACCCGAGCATAAAGACACCCAACATTGACTCATTAGCAGCACGTGGCGTTAGGTTTAGTAACGCATATTGCCAATCGCCGATCTGTGGTCCATCGCGAATGAGCGCTTACACGGGGCGATATGTGTCCTCACACGGTTCTTCTTCTAATTTTGCACCACTCCGCGTTGGTGAAAAGAACATTGGACATTATTTGAACCCGCTCGGTGTACGGACCATTTTAGTAGGCAAAACCCATATGGTTGCCGATAAAGAGGGCATGCAAAGACTAGGTGTGGATCCAAAAAGTGACATCGGGGTTCACCACGCTCAAGCTGGATTTGAGGCCTATGAACGAGACGATGGGGTGCACCCTGATTCAATGGTCAATCCCGAACTTGCTTATAATAAATACCTGAAATCAAAGGGATATACCGAGGATGATAATCCTTGGCATTGGGCGGCCAATTCTGTTGATACCGAGAGAGGAGTTCGATCGGGGTTCTTTAATGATCGAGTTGGTTTACCTGCCAGAGTTTCTGATGAAAACTCTGAAACACCTTATATTACTCGGCGCGCAATAGATTTTCTGTCTGAAGATGACAGTGAAGCTCCGTGGCTATTACACCTTTCCTTCATCAAACCACACTGGCCATACGTTGCGCCTGCTCCATACAACAACATGTATTCTGTGAATGACATAATCCCAGCAATCAAATCTGAATCTGAATTGAAAAATACGAATCAACTTATGAAACATTTCATGGATCGGGTTGCTGGAAAAACTTTTGGAAAGGAGGCTACTCGAGAAACTGTAATTCCAGTCTATATGGGACTTATTTCCCAGATTGATGATCAGCTTGGGATTTTGTTTGATTTCATGGATAAAAATGGTTTGCTAGAAAACACCTTGATTGTTTTCACATCTGATCATGGAGACTATCTTGGTGATCATTGGATGGGTGATAAGGATTATTTTCATAATCCAGCTGTTAAAATTCCCTTAATTATAGTGGATCCAAGTGAAGCGGCAAATAGGACAAGAGGATCTGTGGATACGTCGTTGGTCGAGTTGATCGATTTAATCCCTACTTTTGTTGAATTTGCGGGTGGCGCTATTGCAGATCATATCTTGGACGGTCGGTCGTTAATGAAAAAAATTCTAGGCGCAGAGCACGACTGGCGAAATTATGTTATTAGTGAATATGATTACTCTACCCAGGTTTTTCGTCCTGAAACTGGAAGAACGCCTCTCAACTGCCGATCCTACATGATTGCAAATGAAAATTGGAAATACATATTTGCCCCGGGGTATCCGCCTGTGCTCTTCGATCTTATAGGCGATCCTGATGAATTGAACGATCTTGGCCGTAGTCCGGAGTATACGGATATTCGTCGTTTAATGTTTAACCAACTAGCTGAATGGTCATTACAATACCGGCAACGCGAAACTTGGTCAGAAGAACATAATATTCACATGACCGGGATGGAAGAGCAACTAGGAGTCCTCATAGGTTATTGGGATGAAAAAAGTGCGGAGGGCAAAAATCCAAAAATACTACCTAAGCGAAAACCATTAAAGGCAACACGAACAGACTAAAATAACTGATTAAATCAATTTGACCTAAGAATGGTTGAATTTAAAATTAGATTTGGAATCAAAGCAACAAGATGCTTTCTCCAATTTAAGCAAAAATTGTGGTTAGTTTTAGGGTTCTTTGGTGGGGTTGCGATTTACAAGCTCAAACCCAGAATAACTGATTAAATCTGTTAGGCTTAGTTCTTCATGCCTCTCTTCAAATAGCTCAATATATTCGATTATAATGTTTAAATGTTCCCGCATCACACCTTCTGCACGAACTCCATCCCCTGCTCGGATCGCCTCATAAATCACCTTGTGCTGGGCGTTGCCTAGTCTCAACCGGAATAGGGTGCGCTCAATGCCTTTTTTTGTTCCGATAGTGGTTCGGTCAAAAGCCATTGAACCGACCGCAAGCATTGGAAGATAGTTAATTTGTTTGCAAGTGAAGTCGACAAAGTCATTGCCACAACCATCAAGGATAGTTTGGTGGAACACAGCATTTGCTTGTTGTAAATTTCTAATAGACGTATCATCCAATACTCCTATATTTAAGAAGCGCTCAATTGTGTCTATAGCAGTTTTTAGATTCGGGAGAAAATTGACGCGAACAGATGACTGAGCCATAAGCCGTGCTGCAAGACTTTCTAAATGACCGAGAACCAATACAGCTTGTTTGACATCAGAAACGGTTGGGCTTTTTACAAAATAACCACGACCTTTGCCACGCAGAATAACACCTTCTCTCACTAGTAATCGGATAGCAAGTCGGACAGGAGTGCGCGAAACACCGTAGAAATCACAAAGCTGAGCTTCTGAGAGACGCTCGCCCGCCGAATGGGCGCCAACCAAAATGTCGTGCCGTATCTTGTCAGCCAGTTCAGTATCAATCGATTTCATGACCCTAATGTTAATAAATGGGATCCCAAAGTCAACATAAACTAAGAAATTATGAAATTATTAACATAATAGCTTGCAATGGGATCCCAATTATGGAATCAGTTATTGTGTAACCTTATTAATAAGACTGCTTTGGTTCTCAAATAATTTTTTAGGATCCCAAAAAGTCAAATATGTGGAGCAATCAAGGGAGACAGATATGGTAGTGATCAATCCAACGAACAAATCCGTAGAGTCATATAAAGGACTTCACCTTTACCACGGCGATATATCGAATTGCTCAATGAGAGTTCGCATGGCATTGATAGAAAAGGACCTTCCTTGGACAAGTCATCATATTGACCTGAAGAAAAAAGAAAATATTACGGATGATTATTTTGGAATTAATCCCAATGGTCTTGTTCCGACTCTGGTTGACAATGGTATAGTTCATATCGAGTCTAACGATATTATTAATTATCTCGATGAAACGTATCCCCAACCTTCTTTACGCCCCCAGAATGGAGAAAATAAGATGCTGGAATGGTTAAAATTAGCAGCGTCACTTCATGTCCCAGCGATCAAGCCATATGTCTATGCGACAATGATTCAGAAAAAAGTGAAAAAAACCGCCGAGGAACAAAAAAAATACGACGAACTTCAAAAAAATAAGGAGCTAAAGGAATTCCACTCAAAACATGCTGGTGATAAATCTTTTGGCAATGCCAGCATTGCCAAATCTGTTGAAATTCTCGAGGGTTGTTTTAACAAGCTAGAGAAAACATTAGAGGGGCGTGAATGGATCATGGGCGATAAATTTACATTGGCCGACATTTCCTGGATCCCGCTGCATTTTGTACTCGTTGGATGTGGTTATCCATTTGAAAAGTATTCAAACATTTCCAGATGGTCTGAAAACTGTAGAAGTAGACCAAGTTTTAAGGAGGGAGTGTTGAAATGGTGCCCCGATTTCTCAAAGGTTTAATTATAATCTATATACACCGCCAATAGAAGGAAATAAAGACAAATTATGGAAACTAAAACTAAAAGCAAACCACTTAAGCATTTTATAAACGGAGAGTGGGTCGAAGCAGAAACTGGCAATATTTTTGACGTTATGAACCCTCTCGATGATAGCCTTTACGCGCATGCGGCAAAAGGAACTGAAAGTGATATTCGAAAGGCTGTATCTGCAGCCAAATCAGCTTTCCCTGAATATCGAGAAACATTGCCTTCAGAACGGGAGCGCATGCTTCTCCGAATTGCTGAGATCATGGAAGAACGTAAGTCTGAACTTGTGGATTGTCTGATCGATGAGATTGGGTCACCGATACAAAAAGCAATGTTTGAATTTACTAAGGGTCTTACTATGTTGCGTGCCGCTGCTGGATTGTGCCGCAATGTACGTGGTGAAACGATCCCATCTGATGCGCCTGGAAAGTTTTCGATGTCTATAAGGGAGCCATTGGGTGTCGTTGCAGTTATTACGCCGTTCAACGTACCACTGATCAAAACCACCCGGCTTGTCGCCAATGCTTTATCGCTAGGAAATACCGTCGTTCATCTGCCTTCAGAATTGGCGCCACATCTTACGGTTCTTTTCGCTGAAATCGTTGCCGACGCAGGATTTCCAGCGGGCTCTTATAATGTTGTAACTGGTTATGGTCATGAAATAGGTGATGCCCTTACCAGCCATAAAGACGTAGATTTTGTTACCTTCACAGGATCTACAGTCGTAGGGCAACACATCAGTGAAATTTGTGCAAAAAATAAAACTCCTAACACTCTTGAGCTTGGAGGCAAGAGTCCAACTGTTGTTCTGGCTGATGCAGAACTTGATAAAGTCATACCAGTCGCAGCTCGATCAATATTCATGTTTGCTGGGCAGGCATGTATCGGGTCTAGCCGGTTTTATGTCGAGCGCTCAATCTACGATGAATTTGTGAAACGATTTGCCATAGTGGCCTCAAAGGTTGGGATGGGTAACCTACGTGACCCCAACACAGTAATCGCGCCGATAATTTCAGACAGGCAACGTACCCGTATTAAAGATCATATTGCCGATGCCGTCTCAAAGGGTGCGAAGGTGGTGGTTGGTGGTGAATGGAAGGGGAATCGTTGTCAACCGACGTTGCTGACCGGTGTCTCTGAGGAGATGACCGTCTGCAAATCTGAAACATTTGGGCCAGTTACATCCATTTATCCCATTGATAGCTATGAAGAAGGCCTAAAAAAAGCTAATGATACCGAATATGGTCTCTCATCTGCAATTTTTACTAATGATATAAAACGTGCCTTTCACTTTGCTAGAAATATTGAAGCAGGCATGTGCCATATAAACGGCCCGACAATCCATGATGAAGCGCATGTGCCGTTTGGTGGCAATGGAGAAAGTGGCGTTGGCCGTGAAGGTACGGATGCAGATATGGAAGCAATGACGGAACTAAAATGGGTCACGGTACAATTATGACATATACACTTTATCATCACGGATCTTCCGTTTGTGCCGCCAAAGTAAGATTAGCGATGGACGAAAAGGGTCTTGAATGGGATGGCGTTTACATTGACATCCTTAAAGGTGAGCAATTTGACCCAGAATATCTTAAACTAAATCCCAAAGGTCTGGTGCCAACCTTGATACACGATGAAACAGTCATTCCTGATTCCACTGTAATTATAGAATATTTAGACCAAATTGAACCTGAAACTAGCATTCATCCAACGGATCCTTGGGAACGTGCGCAATCCAGATATTGGACTAAAGCAGTTGATGAGGATCTTCATCCAGCTTGTGGTGCAGTTACTTTTGTATGTTCGCATAGGCACACTGTCTTAAAAAACCTTGGGCCGAAGGGGATAAAGAAATTTTTAGCCTCAACCCCTACTTTTTCAGTTACATCAAATTGGAAGGATCAGAAGGACGGGTTTATTAGATATGGATTTGATGCGCCCGGCGCTATAGATAAAATCAAATTATATGATAATTATCTCCACAAGATGGAGAAAGCGTTAAAAGGAGGGAATGATTGGCTAGTGGGTAATAAGTTCATGATCGCTGATCTTGCCATGACACCATACGTCAATCGACTAGCCATGATGTCTATGCGTGATATGTGGGAAAAAGGCCGCTTACCTAATTTAGAAAAATGGTTCGCCCGAGTGGAAGCACGCCAAAATTTCAAGAAGTGCTTGATCGATTGGGTACCAGAAGATCTAACAAACGATTTGCGAGAAAATGGTGCCAAAAGTTGGCCAGAGGTTGCAAAAATTCTTGAAATCAAAATCTGAACAAAGGAGAAAACAATGGATCGTTTAACAGGAAAAACAGTTGTAATAACCGGTGCTGCACGTGGAATTGGAGCGATTATGGCTAGTCAATTGGCGCAAGAAGGTGCAAATGTCGTGGTCACGGATGTACTAGACATCAAAAATACAGTAAGCAAAATCAAAAGCAATGGGGGTATTGCTATGGGTTTAAACATAAATGTTACGTCAGATGATGACCTCGCACATATGGTTGAGGCCACTGTAAAGGAATTTAGCAGTTTGGATATTCTTATCAATAATGCATCTATTTTTGCAGCACTTCAACCCAAGCCTTTTTTGCAAATCGATAATGATGAATTTGATAAAGTCATGACAGTCAACGCAAGAGGCGTGCACCAGGCTACGAAAGCAGTTATCCCAGAAATGTTACGTGTGGGCGGGGGTAAAATTGTGAATATTGCGTCGGGAACTTTTTATTATGGTCCTCCAGGTTTGTCACACTATACCGCATCCAAAGCAGCTGTAATTGCACTAACCCGAAGTCACGCTCGCGAACTAGGAGAAAAGAACATTCAAATTAATGCGATCGCACCAGGTCTCACCGAAAGTGAATCTATTCAAGGGCACACAGGATTTGATCCTGCACGTGGGCCGACTGTCCAATCACGTTCCATCAAACGAGCAATGGTTCCCGAAGATCTGTTAGGAACTTTAATGTACCTGATCACATCTGACAGTGATTTTGTCACGGGACAAACTTTGAATGTAGATGGGGGAAAAATAAATCTTTAAGGAATAACAAAATTGACTTATAAATATGAAAAATAACATCCAAGAACCTACTTTCTTTGAAAAAGCTTTCAGAGGAGGAACCCCACTAAAAGTTCTTTTAACTGCGAGTGTTGTAGGGACAATTTTGATTATAATTAATCATGGCGATGTTATCATTCATGGAGAATTTCCAAACATCCTGAAAGTCATGCTTACATATTGTGTGCCTTTTTTAGTTACAATATGGGGCGCAGTGTTAGGAAAAAAATATCAATGGGAAAAAGATTATGCACAAAAAATTAGCGACCTTGAAAATTAAAATAAATTAACATAAAATTAAAACTAGACAATTTATTTATATGATAGAAAGAAAGGAGCATTTGATGACCCAACGCGATTATGATGATGTGCCCGGAACCTACGTTTTGGATAGCCGAAGTTACCGCAAAGGGTATAGTCTCAACATGTTTTTGATGACACTGAACAAGTCTGTTCACCGTGATGAGTTTGCTTTGAATGAAAATGGCTATCTTGATAAGTTTAATGTGTCAAAAGAGCAAAAACAGGCTGTTATAGAACGTGACTATTTGCAGATGCTTAAACTTGGCGCAAATGTCTACTATACTTTCAAACTCGTCAGCCATGACCGTCTCCAACCACAATATATGTATGGCAAAATGAGTGATCCAGAACTGAGTTTTGAGGAATTTCAGCAGATGATGCTATCAGGTGGAAGATCAATAGAGGGCAATCGAAGTAAAAAGGAGAAGAAAAATGGCTAGAATTATATCTGGAATGGGAACTTCCCACGTCCCAGGAGTAGGGGCGGCAATCGACAATGGCAAAACAGATGAGCCCTACTGGAAACCACTATTTGCAGGATTTGAGCCATTGCGTGCTTGGCATCGTAAGCATGTCCCAGATGTCAATATAATAGTTTTTAATGATCATGCTACATCCTTTTCACTTGATAAATATTCTACTTTTACTTTAGGAGTTGCCGAAACCTTCAAACCTGCAGATGAAGGCTGGGGACCACGAAAGGTTCCTGATGTTCAGGGTCATCCTGATCTTGCTTGGCATATCTTAGAACAGCTTATCTTTGAAGAGTTTGATATGGCAGTTGCCGGTAGCCTTGATGTTGATCACGGTCTGACGGTGCCCTTATCCATTGCCTATGATCAACCCAATCAATGGCCAACCGCAGTTATTCCATTATGTGTCAACGTAATCCAATATCCACAACCTACAGCTTTGCGTTGTTACAAACTGGGGCAAGCAATTAAGCGGGCCGTTGAAAAGTTTGATCAGGACCTCACTGTCAGCATCTGGGGCACTGGGGGCTTATCTCATCAACTTGGTGGTGAGAGAGCTGGCGTTGTTAATCCAGAATTTGACAAGGTTTTTTTAGACAATATTGTCTCTGATCCACTTGCGAATACCCGTTTCACTCATACTGATTTTATCCGTGAGGCCGGATGTGAGGGCATTGAGATGATCATGTGGAATGTGATGCGTGGTGCATTAAATGAGAAAGTTAACGAAGTTTATCGTTTCTATCACATTCCCGTTTCGGCAACCGCCTATGGCGCTATGATTTTAGAAAATACTTAAGATTTACCTATAGGAACAAATACAATGAAAAAAATAAAAATTGGCGTTGCAGGTGCCAATGGTGCTTTTGGGACAAAACATCTTCAAGCACTTTCAGCTATTGATGATGTAGAAGTTGCAGCTGTAATGGCAACGTCACTCAATAAAGCAAATCTTGTTGGTGATGAATTCTCTGTTCCTCTCCGTTTTGATGATTATGAAGCATTTATTGCCAGTGATAAAATTGATGCTGTGATTCTGGCCACTCCTACCCAGCTTCACGCAGCACAAGGAATTAGTGCAATGGAAGCAGGAAAACATGTGCTAGTGGAAATTCCTATGGCTGATAGTTTAGCAGATTCGGAAAGACTTGTTGCTAAACAGCAGGAAACAAATCTTGTCGGTATGGCTGGGCATGTGCGCCGCTTTAACCCATCCCATCAATGGATACATAACAAAATTAAGGCAAACGAATTGTCAGTTCAGCAAATGGATGTGCAAACCTATTTTTTCCGTAGAACAAACATGAATGCTAAAGGCGAGCCTCGTTCATGGACGGATCACCTTCTTTGGCATCATGCCTGCCATACAGTCGATCTCTTTTTACATCAAACAGGTGAAAATATTAAAGAAGTTCACGCTGTTCAAGGACCGAAACATGATATGCTGGGAATTTCGATGGACATGGCAATAATTCTTAAAACAGATAATGGCAAGCTGTGCACATTGTCACTATCATTCAATAATGATGGGCCCCTTGGCTCATTTATCCGATACATTTGTGATAATGGAACTTATGTTGCGAGTTATGATGATTTGTTTGACGGTCGAAATGAACAGATAGATGTATCAAATATTGATGTGTCAACGAACGGTATTGAATTGATTGATAGAGAATTTATCCATGCAATTAAAGACGGCAGGGAACCCAGAGCAAGTTTTGCTCAGTGCCTGCCAACCATGAAAGTTCTGCATGATATTGAAAAAATGATGACCTGATAAGTAATGACTAACCAAACAGCTATTCCCTTCATGCAAATCAGAGGAGGCAGTTCTAAAGGGGTATATTTCCGTGCTGATGACCTACCGTCAAATAAAGAAAAAAAAGAATCTGTTTTAAAATGGGTAATTGGCGCCTTCGGTGACCCACGCCAAATTGACGGACTAGGAGGAGCTGATCCGTTGACTTCAAAAATCGCTATTGTTGAAAAGTCTAAACACCTTGATTGTGATATTGACTACAGTTTTGTTCAGGCTATTGTTGGTGAAGATAAACTGGATGACACGCCTAATTGCGGAAATCTATTAGCTGGTGTAGGTGCTTTTGCTTTAGAATCGGGACTGATTTCAGCAAAAGGTAACGAAGCAGAAATCAGTGTTTACATGAATAATAGTGGCAATCGTTGTGACCTTAACTTTCCTATAAAAAATGGCCAGCCGATTTACAATGGGAAAACCACAATTGACGGTGTTTATGGCACCTCTGCTCCTGTCATGTGCCGATATTATGACCTTGCAGGCTCAGCAACAGGCAGCATCCTGCCAACAGGCTATGTCTGTAATGAATTTGAAAGCATCAAAGTAACCTGTGTAGATAATGGCATGCCAGTAGTGTGTATGCGTGCTGAAGATTTTGGTCTGACAGGCAACGAGACGCCAAATGAACTTGATGGCAATGATGATTTGAAAAAAAAAATTGAATCCATTCGTCTTAAGGCGGGAGCTGCAATGATGTTAGGGAATGTGGCAGCCAAAGCTGTGCCTAAAATGTGTCTTGTTTCTCAGCCTCAAGCAGGAGGATCATTTAGTACTCGTACCTTTATTCCAAAACATTGCCATAAAGCCATCGGTGTATTAGGAGCTGTATCTGTTGCAACTGCAGCACTTTATGAGCGCAGTTCTATCCATGATCTGGCGATCATACCAGAAGGTTTGAGTAAATTGATGCGCATTGAACATCCTTCAGGATCGTTTGATGTTGAACTTGAACTGAACCCAGAAAGCACAGGTATTGATATTGTTCGTGCAGGACTTTTGCGTACTGCAAGACTAATTAGCAAGGGGGAAGTCTATGTTCCGAAAACAATCTGGCAGGGAGCACAAAGTTGACTGACTATATTCATCCAGCAACGGGTAAAAATAGCTGCATGCCACCTAACCCTGATACGCGAACGCCTATTTTTAGGCCCCCACCCTTATCCTGTGATACACATTGCCACGTTTTCGGTCCACATGAGGTATTTCCATATCACAGTTCATCAACCTATCATCCCCCTGATGGCCCCAAAGAAAAACTTGATGAACTACACTCTATACTTGGCATTGAACGTGCCGTCATTGTTCAAGCTTCGTGTCATGGTCCTGATAACAGAGCGATGCTTGATGCTATTTCCAAAAAACCGCATGCCCTTCGCGGAGTTTGCATCGCTGATGATAGTTTTTCTGATGAAGACTTTGCAGATCTTGATGCAGGTGGAGTGCGTGGCATCCGTTTCAATTTTGTTACTCATCTTGGTGGCACCCCTGATCTGGATATGATGAAAAGGGTTCTTCATCGTGTTCTGCCTTTGGGTTGGCATTTGGTGATACATGTCAATGCTGAGGATATTATTAAATTTCAAGAATTTTTTCTTCAATTTAAGATGGAAATCATCGTTGATCATATGGGACGTGTACCAACATCAAATGGCCTGCATCAAAAAGCTTTTCAGATTTTGAAAGATTTTGTGCGCCGTGATAACTGGTGGGTTAAGATTTGTGGCTCTGAACGTATCTCTTCTGCGGGACCGCCCTTTTATGATGCTGTCCCTTTTGCACAGGAACTTGTCGGGATTGCGCCAGACAGAACCTTGTGGGGAACAGACTGGCCCCACCCCAATATAAAAAAATTTATGCCAAATGACGGTGATCTCGTGGATCTTGTTCCTCTTTTGGCCAAAGATGAGAATTTGCAGAAAAAAATTCTGGTTGATAATCCGGCCCGCCTTTATGGTTTTGATGATAAGGAGAAATGAAATGAAAACAGTTGCAGTCAAAAATATTAAACGTGCTGATGCCCAAATTGCTGATAAGCTTGGTACTATTGGGGCATCTACAATTCATGAGGCACAAGGTCGTGTCGGTTTGATGAAACCCTATATGCGACCAATTTTTCCAAGTGCCCGCATTGGAGGAACAGCAGTTACTATATTGGTTCAACCTGGGGATAACTGGATGATCCATGTCGCCATCGAACTTTGCCAGCAAGGTGATGTGCTCGTAGTCGCCTGCACCAGCGACAACACAGATGGTTTTTTTGGAGATTTGCTGGCAACATCAGCTCAGGCGC
Source organism: uncultured Rhodobacterales bacterium (assembly GCA_964502335.1). Classification (GTDB taxonomy): domain Bacteria; phylum Pseudomonadota; class Alphaproteobacteria; order Puniceispirillales. The sequence continues at coordinate 53,908 of CAZCWO010000001.1, forward strand.
GTGGCGTAAAAGGTCTGGTGATAGATGCGGGAGTGCGGGACGTAGCTGATCTTCACAAAATGAATTTTCCAGTCTGGTCGCGTGCAGTTTCATCCAAAGGCACTGTGAAAAACACTCTTGGGGCGGTAAATGTTCCCGTTATTTGTGCGGGTCAGTTAGTGTTTCCTGGAGATGTCATTGTTGCTGACGATGATGGGGTTTGTGTTGTTGCCAGAAAAGAAGTAGAAACTGTTTTAAAAAAAGCAAAGCTCAGACTTACTGATGAAGAAGAAAAGCGGTCTCACTTCGCTAAGGGCGAACTGGGAATAGATATCTACAATATGCGTCCACGCCTAAAAGAAGCCGGGTTTGAGTATGTTGAAGATTTAGAAAGTTTGGGTTCATTTAATGGTATCGACTGTCGCAAAAAGGATTAAAACTAATGATAATTGACTGCCACGGGCATTATACAACCACCCCCCCTGCTGTTGAACACTACAGAAATACGCAAAAAGAACTATTGAAGAAAGATCCTAATCATATTTTTGAAAAAGGTACGATTAAACTCTCAGATGATGAAATACGCGAGACCATTGCTAGCAATCAGTTAAAAACGCAACAGGATCGGGGCACAGACGTCACTATTTTTTCCCCTCGGGCTAGTTGGATGGGGCACCATGTTGGCAATGCTTCTACATCAAAAGCATGGACGGAGCAGCAAAATGATTTGATTAAACGGGTTTGTGATTTGTTTCCCAAAAATTTTGTGCCTGTTTGCCAACTTCCACAAAGTCCTGAAACACCCATTGCAAATAGTATTATCGAACTTGAACGCTGCGTCATAGAAATGGGCTTTGTAGGTTGCAACCTGAACCCTGACCCTTCTGGAGGTTTCTGGAAAGATGCTCGTCTTGGTGACCGTTACTGGTATCCTTTTTATGAAAAAATGGTTGAACTTGATGTGCCTGCAATGATACATGTCTCGGGTGCTTGTCAGCATGCAATGGACACTACATCAAGCTATTATCTGGGTGCAGATACAACAGCTTTTGTTCATTTAATGTTTTCGGATGTTTTCAAAGATTTTCCAAATTTGAAGATAATCATACCTCATGGGGGTGGAGCGGTTCCATACCATTGGGGACGATTTCGAGGAATTGCTCAAGACAAAGGACTTGGCAATCTTGACGATCTAGTGTTGAATAATATCTTTTTTGACACTTGCGTCTATCATCAGCATGGCATTGACTTGCTGCTAGATGTAATACCAGTAAAAAATATTTTATTTGCCTCTGAAATGATTGGAGCAGTAAGAGGTATCGACCCGCTTACCGGCCATTATTATGATGATACGAAACGCTATATCGATGCTAATAACTCACTCAACAAAACTGACAAGCGCAAGATTTTTGAGGGCAATGCACGTCGTGTTTTCTCACGTTTAAAAGTTTGAAGGAGGTGCATTAAGATAATTCTTATGTTGCTTAGACAGCAAAAACAAAGTTTTCTGCATCAATTAAACATAGTATTTGGTAAAAACATTGCAATGTCTGGGAACAACAATACCAAGATAACGCAGCCCATCATTGCAAACCAAAAAGGCCATATTCCACTAAAAATCGTTTGGAGTGAAACACCCGGTGCAATTCCTTTAACTACAAACACATTCATACCGACCGGAGGGGAAATCAGACCCATTTCGAGAACAATAACAATCAGCACCCCAAACCAGATCATGTTGATTCCAAGTGGTTCGATGATCGGTTGAACTAATGGCACAGTTAGAACAAGAATAGCAAAACCATCCATAAACATGCCAAGAATAATATAAATAAGCAAAAACGCCAAAACTACCTGATAACCGCTCCACGCCTGGGTCTCCACCCAAAGTGACAAATCATAGGTAATTGAAGAAAATCCTATAAAAGTTTTAAAAACAAAGGCACCAAAAAGAATCATGAAAACTGTGCCTGATGATTTAAGGGTTTCTGTCAGCACTTCTGATATATTTGCAAAAGTAAGTTTACCACGAATTACTGTAACAATTACTGCCAAAAAAGCGCCAACACCAGCTGCCTCAACTGCAGAGAATACCCCTGTGTAAATGCCTCCAATTGTCAACAAAATAATGCCGGTGATCCAACTTGCTCGTCGTAGCATTCTCAAACGGTTTGCCAGAGATTCAATCTTACCTGAATGCGGCGCTTTTGAAGGATCCAGATATACAACAATCGAAATCGCCAAGACAAAAAGCGCCGTTAGTAACAATCCAGGTACAACTCCAGCCAAAAACAGACGGCCTATGCTTTCCTCTGTTAAAATGGCATAAATCACAAAACCCGCCGAGGGAGGTATCAAAATGCCAAGCGTTCCTCCAGCGGCAATTGACCCAGTCGCCAAACCATCATCATATTTATAACGTTGCATTTCCGGCAGACTGACACGACCCATAGTTAAAGCTGCAGCAAGTGATGATCCAGACAACGCAGAAAACCCCGCGCAACCCACTACAGTTGCTGAAGCAAGCCCTCCCTTTAAATGTCCTGTCCAACTGTGTGCCGCATCATAAAGGTCTCGGCTCATCCCTGAAACAGACGCTAGATTACCCATTAGAATAAATAATGGAATAATCGTTAGTGGGTAATTGGAAGCTTCATTAAAAATCTCGCCAGCAAGTTTTGGTATGGCGGCTTGTTCACGGATCATCCAGATGCCCCACGTGCCCACCAGCATCATTGCCACTCCTACTGGCATACGAATAAATAAAAGCAAAAGCAGTACAATAAAACCGATCAGAGCAACTGTAGGGCCTTCCATCAGCTTTTCTTACTTGCGAGAAACTTCAGAGCGAGGGTCTACCAGGCTACGCAGCAGGTCTAGTATTACCTGAAGGCAGTAAAATACCATTGCAGCGCTCAGAATGTAATAGAAGGGTATAAACTCAATACTAAAATTTGAGGTGATACAAGCTTTTTCAAAACCGCAGGCTTTATCAAATAAAGCCCAAGCAGCCAACGCGATAATTGCTATTACCAAGACCCGCATAACCATATCTGTGTAGCGTGTCACTGCAGGACCAAAAAAATAGGAAATGATGTTAACACTGACATGCGCATCTTTGCGGGCACCATAAGCAACAGAAGCAGCAACCATCACCGACAGTGTTATGATAGATAAATCTTCAATTCCAAAAATCGGGTTGTTTAAGCCGTAGCGCCAAGTAACAGCAGTAACCGTAATGCCCATTAAAACACATGCAGCAACCGAACCTACCACAGCAAACAGCCCGGCAATATAGCCGAGCTGTCTATCAATTTGAATCAGGGTTTGCCTTCCCTGATGAGACAAGGTCATTTACCCTGCATCATATCAATAACGGTTCCAACGGTCATCGATCCTGCTTTTTGCGCTCGCAACGATGTGACTGTATCGGCAATGGCATCATTCCACCTATTCTTTTCAGCATCAGATAACTCGATCATTTCAACACCACTGTCCGCAGCAAGTTTCATCCCGCCCTTGCCTGCTTTGTCATAGAAAATGCCGCCACTTTTTGACAGGCTTTCATCTGCAGCAGTTTCAACCCATGCCTTTTGCTCGTCTGAAAGGCTGTTCCATACATCGTTATTCATAAGCAGAACGAAAGCCGACCCAGAACCAGGAAACCAAGTGGTAATATAGTTGGCTGGTTCATGAAGTTTGAAAGACCTGATAGCTGAAGGTCCAATGGCTATAGCGTCAATGACTCCATTGGTGAGGTTCTGGTTAATCACATTCACCGGTTGTGCTACCGCTGATGCACCAAGTGCTTCAACAATAGGTAAATCCTGTTTACTTGTGACACGAATTTTCATGCCTTTAAGATCTTCAAGGCTTCGCACAGGCTTGTCCTTGGTGATCAGAATTGGTGGCACATTTGCCCAGATGGCCAGAAGCTTTGCTTTATATTCCTTTTCCAGAAGAGGCTTGGCCCTTAGAAGAGATTCGGTACACTCCACCGCACTGCCACATACATCAGGCAGTGTTACCACGTTGGTCATCGGGAACACATCGCCTGTGTATCCCGGCAAAGTAAATACGATGTCGGCAACACCTTCTAATAAGATCGCATATTGTTTCGGCGGCACTGAATTGAGCGCGCCTCCTGGAAATTGTTTGACCGTCATTTTCCCACCTGAAGCAGTAGCCAACTTTTCAGCAAAAGGCGTAAAGACTGCCTTATTCATTGGGTGCTTTGGTCCCATAAAATAGGCCAGCGATAATTCACCCGCAAAAGCTGAGCCAGAACCAAAAACGCAGATTACCATCAACGCTCCTAAAAATTTCTTTATCATTTTATCCTCCTTTTTATTTTAAATTTATATTTCCAAATTAAAAATTTTACTCAATCTAAACTTATTTCTTAGTAACATTAAACTGTCACTAACTTGGATAATCCTCTGAAATTGAGTGTCACACTGATACCCGCATGTCGTTCCTGACAACGGCCTCATCATATGACAGATTACCCAAATTACCACCTTCAAAAATATTCCTATCAGCAATCCATTTTCGTGAATTTTCAAATATTTCCCTGGAATAGGGCTCGAACACTATTCGCTCTCCTGGCCCAAACAACCGCGTATCCATTTGACCCCTGAAGCGTTCAGGAAATTCGTTGCGGTAATAATGTGTGTATAATTCCGGACGCAAGTCGATGTCTTCCTGTGCACGTCGCAACGCAGCAAAATACTTCTCAACATCTTCCAAATCAGCTGTCTCAGCAACCATCGCTGCCATCATAAAGGTAGTGTCCAAAATCTTTCTGAATCCCAGCTGCTCCATGAAATAATAAGGCCCACTGAATAGGTTGACTGCAGGCACCTCTCCATCAATCATTAATTCCATACGCCGAAATAACAGACCATCTGAAAAAGAAAGCTTGATCTTGTCTGAGGGCAAAAATGCCTCCAACGCCTGTATCGTTGAATAGTGGCTTCCCGACTGATATCCTACCGAAATTGGAACATCTGACAGATCTTCCGGATGCTTGATTGAGGAGTCACTTGGCACAAATATACCGCAAGGTGAAACCGAATAGGCATTAGCGTAGAGTTTTCCATGCCCAGAGGAAGCAGCGACATTTACTGTCCAGTGACAAGCACTACTCACATCACAACTTCGGCCACTCTCAAACGTTTGATAAGCGCCTACCTTGTTGCCAAGATCATGGACTTTGCCAGTAACGGATTTCAGTTGATCTTCAAGTGTATAGTCGAGTCCTTCAGAGTCAAAATACCCTTTTTCGACTGCCACCCATTCCTGAAGTCGCATATGCGGTGCAATAACAAACTTCTTCATGGCAAAACTCCACCATCCTCATTGTACATTTTATAGTATAAGTCGCCTTTTGATGAGTCAAGTCAGCATATATCCGTAGCACCTAGCTCAAAGAGTTTTAAGAAAAAAGCCACCCAGAAGATGAAGAGATCGAATGATATCCCTGAAACTGTATCACGCCCTCATACCCCAAGTTGCGACCGATACCAGATTGTTTAAAGCCACCAAACGGACCACGACCATCCTGAGCAGTAGGACCATGCGCGTTCAAGTACGTGTACCCCGCCTCCAACTGACGGGCCAGTGATACTGCATGGTCACGATCCTCAGTCCAGATCGAAGAACACAAACCAAAATTAGAGTCATTTGCCTTCGCTAAGGCTTCCTGATCATTTCCATAAGACATGATTGGGAGCACCGGTCCAAATTGTTCCTTGCGGACAATATCAAGCTCCTCGTCTGGACTGTAAACCAAAGTCGGGCGTTGAAAATAGCCCTTAGCATAAAGTTCCTCATCAGGTACCTGCCCGCATTCACGAACATCGCTTCCAGCTGCACGTGCTTGATCAATCATATCACGCACCACCTTTTGCTGTTTTGCATTATTCAGAGGACCCATATTGGTTTCCGGTAAAAGACCGTCTCCAACCACCATCCTGTCACAGACGGCGGTCAAACCTTTTACTACTTCATCATAACGTTTGTGGTGAACATAAAGACGTTTTATCGCCATACAAATCTGGCCTGTTGACATAAACGCGCCCAAATACATTCGCATAAAAGCTGCGTCATCCAATTTTGCATCCTCGCACACAATCGCTGCATCATTACCGCCCAATTCCAGCGTCACTGGCGTAATATTTTCTGCAGCCATTTTCATTACATGCCTGCCGACATCAACTGACCCAGTAAAGTTGACATAACGCACTGAAGAATGCCCTACTAGCACGTCACCAATTTCGTCAGCACTGCCAGTGAGCAAGTTGACAACCCCAGGCGGTAGCAAAGCAGCAATCTTTTGAAGGGTAAGAGAGGGTGCCAATGCTGATGAGTGAGAAGGTTTTACAACTACTGTATTACCAGCCATCAGCGCTTGAGGTAACTTTGCTCCAAGAATTGAGAGTGGCCAATTCCAAGGAACTATCAGTGCTGCCACACCGCGGGGTTGACGGGTTATTATTGTATCAAAGGGTCCACCGCTGACTTTTTCATCAGCCTCGAGTCTGTCTGCATAAGCAGCAGCCTGCCGGAAACGATCACCTAAACGCGAAACTTCCAGCATAGTTTCTTTAAGAATTTTTCCGTGTTCACGGCAAAATAATCGTGATCGAAATGCCAAATCCTCTTCATCAGCAACAAGTTGATCAGCAATATGGTTCAGCATTTCAGCCCGTTCAGTATAACTTTTCCCCGACCAAAGAGAAAAAGCCCTGTGGGATGCCTCTACAGCTTTATCAACGTCCTTAGGCGATGCAAGCGCTGCATGGCCAACCAGTTCATCCGGTCGAGCAGGATTATACAAATCATAGTGGCGTTCACCTTCCGCTGGTCTGATTTCTCCATCAATATATAATTCAGTGGTTATGGG
>CAZCWO010000002.1:0-5063 GCA_964502335.1 uncultured Rhodobacterales bacterium
GTAGAAGAAGGCTTGGCTTAGACAGCAATGCCATGGCAATAACAATTCTTTGTTGTTGCCCTCCTGATAGTTGATGAGGGAAGGCGTTCATTATTCGTTCAGGGTCAGGTAAATTAACCTTTTGCAACATTTCAATAGAACGCTCCCATGCTTCTTCTTTTGAAATCTTTTCATGTAAAATAGGGACTTCAATCAATTGAGAGGAAACTCTCATAGCGGGATTTAATGATGCCATTGGTTCCTGGTAAATCATAGCAATTTTAGATCCTCTAATGTCTTCAAGTTCATTCTCTGAAAATGTTGACATGTCTTTCCCACGATATTTTATGCTTCCACCGACAATTTTTCCAGTTCCGCCTAGATATTGCATTATGGCCAGCGCAACAGTTGATTTTCCACAACCTGATTCTCCAACTAATCCCATTGCGTCACCTTCAAAAACTTTCATAGAGAAGTCCATTACAGCAGGAACTTCTGCGGTTCTTGTCATGAACGACACTGATAAGTTTTCAATTTCTAAAACTGGTGTAGACATAATTAATCTTTTACAGACTCCTCTCTTAAGCCGTCAGCAAGTAAATTGAGACCCAATACAAACGATGCTAAGGCAAGTGTTGCAGGCAAGACTATTGTTGGAACAAGTCTAATGTAGCTTCTTGTTTGGTTTATCATAGAACCCCAATCTGGACTTTCTGGCTCCATTCCAAGGCCAAAAAAGCCAAGAGTACCTAAAAGTATAGTTACATATCCAATTCTAAGGCAACTATCGACTATAAGTGGGCCTCTTGCATTTGGAAGTATTTCCCAAATCATGATAAAAAAAGGACTTTCACCACGCGTCATTGCAGCTGCGACATAATCTCTTGTTTTAATATCCATAGTCAGTCCTCTAACAAGCCTAAATACTCCCGGAGAACTTGCAAAAACAACAGCAGCAAAAATATTCAGCTCATTTGGGTCAATAGCCACTAATCCTAAAGGGTCCGCATTGAAGACTAGACCTGAATATAACCATGCACCAATTACCACTATAGTAATTACGGAGGGAATTAAAACATTTAATCGTTCAGAAAATCTTGAATAAACTACAATTAAAGAAAAGACTATCGGGAACAAAAAGAATACACCTGCCATAATATTTGGAAGTATCGTTTCTCTTATGCCTGGTGCAACTAGTAGGTAAAAGAGAAGAATGACTGGAAATGCCAAAACCAAATTAGCCAGAAAAGACAATATAGTATCAGATCTTCCACCAAAGTAGCCTGCTGGAAGTCCTAGGGTTATACCAACTACGTAAGCAACCAAACATGCAGCCGGCGCAATTAATAAAACAATTTGGCTTCCATGTATCATCCTACTAAACAAATCTCTTCCCAGGGTATCGGTTCCAAAAATGTATGGTAAGTCTACTTTAGTATTTATAGTTCCAGGCGGCTTTCGCCTAAACATTCCAGATTGCTCGTAAGGGTCAAAAAGTGCAATCATATCAGCAAAAATAGCCCCAAACACCCAAAAAAGAACTATAAACAATCCAACTAAGCCAATTGGACTACTGCAAAGATGTCCTAAAACTCCTAAGCGATTCCTCCAAAAAAATAGTGCCGAAAAAGTTGCAATTAATGCAATCCAGACCGGCATTAGTCTCGTAAAGAAAACAATCCAAATTTCAAATGAATTGATACTTTCCATAATTTAACTGAATCTAATTCTTGGATTTAGAAATGCGTAGCCAATATCAGAAATTAGTTGAGTAGTTAAAACTAGAATAACAGCTATCACACCACATGCTAGAGTGACATCAATATCATTTTGATCAGCTGCAGCAACTAATAAAAATCCAAAACCTTTATAATTGAATAATTTTTCTACTATTACTACTCCAGTTAACAGCCATGGAAATTGCAGCATAATAACTGTAAATGGGGCAATTAAAGCATTTCTGAGTGCATGTTTAAAGACTACTGAAATAAAAGACATACCCTTTAGTCGTGCTGTCCTTATATATTGTGCATTCATAACTTCAACCATGGAAGCTCTCGTCATTCTTGCTATGTAACCAATGTCATAAAGAACTATTGTTAAAACAGGCAAGGTAAAGTTTTCAAAAGTAACGCTTCCGGCTTTTGCAACGCCTTTAAATAGTTTTAACCAAGAAGAAAAGATGATAGTAAATAAAATGCCACTTACATATTGAGGCACTGAAGTTGTAATTATTGAAAAAACAGATAAAGTTCGGTCTGTTTTTGACCCCTCACGCATCCCTGCAATTACCCCAATTAACAATGATATTGGAATTGTTATAATTAAAACCCAAAACATAAGAATGCCTGTGTGCCATAACTTTGGCCATACAACTTCATTCACGGGTTTTCTGAAATGAGTGGAGTATCCGAAATCACCGGTTAATGCGTTACCTAGCCACTCAGTATATTGTACAACCAGAGGTCTTTTATAGCCATTTTTTTCAAGCCAAGATTGAACTGCCTCTTCTTCCATTCTCATATTTGCTTGATTAAGGGCTAATTTTTTCAGATTAGGTTCAATTGTTACTAGTGTGAAAACTATGAATGACAAACTTAACATAGTTAAGAATAATACGAATAATCTTTTTCCAATGAACAGTAACATTTAAATACCAGATTATTTGTTAATTAAAAAAACTAAGGGGATAAAATCCCCTTAGTTACAATTGATTACATAAATGATTAAGAAAGATGGACTTTCTCAAAATGCATTTCATAAGATGGATGCATACCTGTAATTCCATTTACACCAGGTGCAACTGTGCGGTACAATTTTCTCCATGTAGGTTGAATCATTATTCCAGAATCCTGGAGAATAGCCTCCATTTTTGCCATTAATGTACGCCTTTTATCTGCGTCAGCAATTTTTAGCGAATCTGCTAATAACGCATCAAATTCTGCGTTAGCGTGTGCTGTTTCATTCCATGCCACACCACTTTTATATGCAAGAGCGTAAATTTGAACGCCTAATGGTCTCTGGTTCCAACTAGTAGTTGAGTAAGGGTACTGAAGCCAGTTATTCCAGAATGAAGAGCCAGGTATAATTGTTCTTTTTACTTTAATACCGGCACTTCTTAATTCTTCAGCAACAGCGTCGGTCGCATCGCGGCGCCATTGATCATCAATAGAAATAAGCTCATGCTCATAATCCGCTTGACCAGCTTCCTTCAAAAGCGACATTGCTTTTGCTTTGTCAGTCGCCACCTTAGGAATTTCAGCATATTCAGGATGAATTGGACAAACATGATGATTTTCTGCTGCTGAACCTCTACCTTGAAACCCAATATCAGTTACAACCTGATTGTCACAAGCCAATTGCAATGCATTTCTTACGCGCTTGTCATCATAAGGCGCGAGATCCATATGAACTCTAGCAATAACAGTTGCTGCCGTTACAGCATCCACAATTCCCATTCCAAGAGATTCATGAACGTCAATGTAGTCACCTGTAGTTTGGTAATTTACATGGCAGTCACCAGATTCAAACGCTGCAATTTCACCAGCAGGGTCGGTTCCGTAGTCTGTAAACTCTAATCGATCAAGATAAGGTTCGTCACCCCAGTATTTTGTAAATGCTCCGGTGCTGTCAATGTTGCCTCTTTTTTCAAAGACTGCAGAATTTTCTACTTCATGAGAAATTAATTTCCATGGAGCGGTTCCAACAGGGTTAGCCATCAAATTACCACCTTCAGCCTCAAAGTTTCTATGAACTATTAGGGCTGGGTAGTCTGTCACTCCTGGAACAATTGTAATGTCAGGAGCTGGCAAGTTTAATTGAACAGTATGAGAATCTAACTTTACTATTCCGCCATCAATCGCTTTCTTAGTATCTCCATTGACAAGAGATCCCATTCTTGCGGCCATTGAATTTCCTTCAACCGAAGCATCACACCAACGGTTAATATTAAACACTACGTCATCAGCATTGAATTCATCACCGTTACTCCACTTAACACCCTTTCGAACGTTCAATGTGTATTGTGTGGCATCATCATTAACTGTCCAACTTTCCAACAGCATTGGCTCAAATGTAAAGTCATTGGTATACCTGATGAGTGTTTCACAAATCATTCTTCCCATGTTACCTTTTTCAGACCAGTCATAGATTCTTGGGTCTTCAAAAGGTCGTACACTCATAGAAATTTTCAAAGTACCACCTTTTTTTGCTTGTGCTAAAGCTTTTTTTGGGGCAGTTAATCCTAGCAAACCATAAGCTGTAGCAGTAGTTGCGCCAAGAGCTGTCGCGTAAGCAAGAAATTCTCTTCTATCTAACAAGCCTTTTTTTGCTTCTTCAGCATATCCAGCAATTTGACTGTGAAGGGGCTTATTGTTAATTGTTTCTTTAGGCATTAATATTCTCCCAGATTATATTTATTTTAAAACTGAGTATACACTAGCGAAAAACTAACAAACTAACAACAGTGAAAATGTAAAATAATTGAGATATATTGTTCTTTAGGCTTTATTTTTATATTTTTATATCATTAAATTAAAATTAAACCAAAGTGTGCACTGATCAAAACTGTGTATTTAGAGTTTACAATAAGTCACATTATTTTTTAATTGAAATAAATACATTATCAACAGCTATAGCTTGTTTCTCAGTCACAATTATTGGGTTTATGTCTATTTCCTGAATTAAACCTTTAAAGTCAAAAGCTAAAAAAGATAATTTTGATGCAGTTTCACAAAGTTTACTAACCGAAAGTTCATTTGAACCCCTATACCCTTTAAGTAATTTGAATGATTTGAGCTTTTTTAGTTTCTGTTCTACTTCGCTGGATGAAAAAGGAGCTAATAGTACTAATTTTTCTTCTAAAAGGTCGATTAATGTGCCTCCTAAAGAAATCATAACAGTAGGGCCGAAATGAGCATCGTTTTTAACCCCGAGAGACCACTCAATACCTGAAAGAATCATCTTGCCTAGCATGATTTTCTTGCCTAACTTTTTTTCTAAATCTAAATACTTTTCTTTAAGCTCATTTAAATTTTGAATATTAGTGTATACCCCCTTCACTTCAGTTTTATGATGAATATTTT
>CAZCWO010000002.1:5163-7509 GCA_964502335.1 uncultured Rhodobacterales bacterium
ACATTTTTATCAGATAAAAGATGCAAAAATGAATTCTTAAACAGTTGATCCGCACCATGACCAGACCCCCATGCATCTAACGGATTATTCACATCCATAGTCGGCTCTAACTCTAAAGCTAGTTTTTTTTTAGTAGACTTGGAAAGACTTGCAAACGGGACAGACAAATCATCAGCTAAATCAACTATTAACTCTCTTTCCCCACCAGAATCATGAATTGAAGCAATACCTTTACCTTTGGTACTTTGGTACTGGCTAAAAACCTGAAGAGATGATGCCAATTCATCAATAGAATAAACTAAATGGGCGTTATATTTTTCAAGCACTGATTTAAAAACTTGAAAATCCCCAACTAACGCACCTGTATGACTAAGTGCTAATTTTGAGCTTACTTCCGTTCTTCCAACTTTAAGAATTACAATGGGGATATTTTTTGTATTTGCTAGTTTTAAGCCCTCTACAAATTTTTCGGGATCTCTAACTGCTTCTAGAAACATGCCCACTACTTTTGTTGTTGGCAAATTTAAAACCCATAATAAGTAATCAGAGGCATTAGTAACACTTTCTGCGCCAGTACTAATAAAGAAATTAAATCTTAATCTTCTGTCGTTATTTGCAAGCGCGCCTAAAACTGAACCTGATTGAATGATCATTGAAATGCCTCCAGGTACTAAATTTATCGGGAAAACAAAAGGTGAAATTCTGGTATTTTTTTCTAAATTGTGAATGCCCATGCTATTTGGACCGCATACAGGGATGCCAGCCTTATTAGTAATTTTTACAATTTTACTATTAAACTCTTCCTGTGATATATCTGCTAACACTGTTAGTGATTTAGAGCCTGCACTTATTGCTTCAATAACTGCACTCTCAACCCTTGATGCAGATACTGCTATTACAGAGTTATCTGGTTTTGAAGGAATATTAGATATTGAATCATAAAAGGGGATATTTTTATAGGACTTATACTTTGGATTTATAGGATAGATTTTACCTTTGAAACCACCTTCAATAAGCATTTTAAGCAATGCTAAGCCGTATGAATTTTCTTTTATGGATCCCCCTACAATTGCAATTGACCTAGGAGAAAGTAATGGATCCAAGCTAATATTCTTTTTCTTCATTTATTATTAGGCAATTATTTAATATATAATTTTTTGATTTAAAAATTAATAATTGTCAAATTGAAATTAGTCGGGCTTTATTAATTGCAAACATCAAAATGAGCAGACTGATGAATATTAATGAATCAAACCATCTAACTAAATTAGAACAATCTTTACCAGCGCATTGGTATTTTGATGAAAAATTTTACAATAAAGAGTTGTCAAAAATATGGTCTAATAATTGGATTTATGTGTGCCACAAAAGTAGATTGGAAAAAAAATTATCATATTTGACAATAGGTATCGGCAAGCAAAGTATAGTTATTTTAAATGATACTAAAGGAAAAATTAAGGCATATTTCAATACTTGCAGGCATAGGGGATCGGTTTTATGCAATCAGAGTAATGGGAGATTAAAATCAAAATTATTAGTTTGCCCTTACCATCAATGGTCATATTTTGCAGATACAGGGGACTTATTTAAAATAGCGTCTTTTTCAAAGCTACCAAAAGGATTTGAGAAAAAGAATTTTTCATTATTTAAGATCAACATTAAAGAGTGGAGAGGGTGTATTTTTGTAAATCTAAATAAAAACTCTAAATGGAATGAAGAGACGCTTTTTCAAAGAAATCCAGATGCATTTAAAAATTTTCCTATTGAAGAAATGATTGTTTCAGATATTTGGGAAAAGATCATTGACTGTAACTGGAAAAGCTTTTGGGAAAATTTTAATGAATGCCTTCATTGTCCAAACGTTCACCCTGAATTGACAAGTTTGGTTCCTATGTTTTCAAGAAGGATTATAAATCCTCAAGATTTGCCAGGTTGGATACCAAAGTCCAAAAACAGTGACCCAAAATATTCGGGCGGCTTAAGAGAGGGTGCAGAAACTTGGTCAGAAAATGGACTTGCCCAAGGGTGCAAAATTAATTCTTTGACTGAAAGTGATTTGCTTAAAGGGCATATATATGCTTCGTCTTGGCCGTCTATTTTTATTGGAGGTTACGCAGATCACGTAAGAATTGTCAGAGTGACCCCCATTGAGAGTGAAAAGGTTAAAATTTCAGCTGAGTGGCTATTTGAAAAAAAGACATTAAAAAATAAAAGTTACAATAAAGAAAACGTAATATCATTTGCTTGTAAAGTTATGGAACAAGACGCCAAAGCATGCGAATTAAATCAAAAAGGCATTCACTCAATTCCATATGAAAATGGCGTCTTAATGCCAGAGGAGTATGT
>CAZCWO010000002.1:7609-34002 GCA_964502335.1 uncultured Rhodobacterales bacterium
GAAGACGAATGGAGAAAGGTACTGAAAAAAGATTTTGATTTCACCATGCAGTTTTGGGATTCAAAAAAACCGACAATTGCGGCAGTACATGGATTTTGCTTAGCTGGAGCTTTTGAAGTAATGCTTGCTTGTGATATCTCTATTTCTGGGAAAAATACCTTTTTTGGTGAACCTGAAGTGCGTTTTGGGTCTGGAATTATAGCGATGCTTGCTCCATGGATTACAGGGCCAAAGCAAGCCAAGGAAATACTCTTGACGGGAAATGACAGGCTTACAGCAGAACATTGTTATAAAATGGGAGTTCTCAATCATGTTGTGGATGAAGGACAAGTGTTTCAAAAGTCTATAGAGATAGCTAACCAAATTTCGAAAGCTTCGGATAAATCAGTTCAATCAACCAAAAGAGCGATTAATAAAAGCTATGAAATAGCAAAGATGAATGACGCTCTAAAGGAAGCGTTAGAAATAGACATTAAGATTGAGTCAGAAGAAAGTCCCGAAAGAGCAATGTTCAATAAAATTAGAAGAGAAAGCGGATTAAAGGCAGCACTTGAGTGGCGAGATTCAAAATTTAATTAATTAAGGAAGATAATGTTAACTTATAGCGTAGTAGGCTTAGGGAATCTAGGTGAAAAAATTTCAAGCAATCTTTTAAAGCAAGGCTTTGAAGTAACCGTTTATGATGTAGATATTAACAAATCTAAAAAACTTTCTGATATGGGTGCTAAGCAAGCCTCCAGTCCATTTGAAGCGGCACTAGGTGTCGATGGATTTATTACTTGCTTGCCTTCTCCCAAAATTTCTACTGAGATAATGATTGGTGAAAATGGAGCAATTTCAAATATGAAACCTGGTTCATCTTGGATTGAAACAAGTACCACTGATGTTAATGAACTTGAATTAGTGGCAACTAAAGCAAAAGAAAGACAAATAAACACTATAGAAGCACCTGTTACTGGCGGTGTCCACAGGGCTGAAAAAGGTATAATAACTGTATTAGTAGGTGCTGATAAAATAAACTATTATAAACACGAAGAAGCTATAAAGGCATTTGGAGGAAAAATTTTTTATTTAGGAGATGTTGGTTCAGCCTCAGTTTTGAAAGTGGTTACTAATATGCTGGCTTTTGCTAATCTTATTGGAGCTGTTGAAGGTTTAATGTTAGCTAAAAAAGCTGGTTTAGACTTGACAACTACCTATCATGCTATTCAGGCAAGTTCTGGTAATAGTGTTGAGTTTGAAACAGTTGCGCCAGTAATATTTAATGGTTCATTTGACACTTCATTCTCTTTAAAACTAGCATGCAAAGACTTAACTTTAATGTCAGAACTAGGCGATAAATATAAAATCCCAATGAAATTTACAAAATTAATAGAACAAATGTTTATAGATGCCAAAAATAAATATGGCGATGATGAGTGGACGCCAAATATTGTTAAGGATGTTGAAGAGGTCACTGGAACAACTATAAGAGCTCCTAATTTTCCTGATAAAATGATGGACTATAAAGATGTGGTTGAATTTTTAGACAATAAACATAAAAAGATAATTTAAGGAATTAAAAAAATGACTGAGAAAAAAAACAAATTGAGTGAATTTGAAAGCATGAGTTTTGAAGAAGCGATAAATGAACTTGAAAAAATAGTTGAAGAGTTAGAAGGAAGTGACGTGTCATTGGATGACGCTGTAAATGCTTACGAACGTGGCGCTAAGTTAAAGAATTTATGCCAGTTAAGATTGAATGAGGCTAGGATGAAAGTTGAAAAAATCAAAGATTTTGATAAAGGAGATAAATTAACAGAGGAAAACTTTTAAGTGAAGACTGTTTAGTGATTATTTAATTTTTTGGAAGATAAAATAATTTTGGATGACATAAGTAAAGATCTTTTGGAGGTTGGGAAAGAGGTAGATAAGGTTCTTCTTTCATACTTTAATAAAAGGGAGATTTCACAGCAAAGACTGAATAATTCTTTAGTTTACTCAGCAATTGGATCTGGCAAAAGGTTGCGAGCTTTTCTTGTGATTGAAAGTGCGAAGCTAATCAGTAAATCAAAAGATATTAATGCAGCATACCAGGTTGCTGCAGCCCTTGAGTTGATTCATACCTATTCTCTAGTGCATGACGATTTACCCAGCATGGACAATTCTGTGTTAAGAAGGGGCAAACCTGCGGTGCACATAACTTATGATGAGGCTACCGCAATTCTGTTGGGTGATGGATTGCAGAGCTTAGCCTTTGAAATGATTACAGATATTGATCTTGGTATTAGTTCTGATATTGCTCTTTTAATCTGTAATGAATTATCAAAGTCTATTGGTTTTAAAGGAATGGTAGGCGGTCAAATGATGGATTTAATTTCTGAAGGCAGATATGAAGAAGTGCAAATTGATCAAGAATATATATTAAATACCCAAAAACTTAAAACTGGGGCATTAATTGTTTTCGCACTTAAAGCTGGTGGGTTAATAGGCGGAGCGAATGATTTGGAAACAGACTTACTATCTAGGTTTGGTGAAAATATTGGTTTGGCCTTTCAGATAGTTGACGATATCTTAGATTGCGAATCAAGTGAAGTTGATTTAGGAAAGCCTGTTAATATAGACAATAACCTTGGCAAAACAACTTTTGTTTCAGTCTTGGGAGTTGAGAAAAGTAAAGAAAAAGTATCAAAGCTTATAAATGATGCTAAAATGGAATTAAATGAGTTTGGAAATAAAGCAGAAAAATTACTTAAACTTGCTGATTTTGTTGAAACTAGAAAAAATTAATTTTATAAACCTCAAATAAAAAAATAGAAGTTTAATGTCTAAGGTTAAAATTAAATTACTTGATAAGATATCTTTCCCTTCAGATTTGAAGATGTTGTCTTTAATGGAATTAAATCATCTGGCGAATGAGTTGAGGTCGGATTTAATTTCTTTTGTTTCAAAAACAGGGGGACATTTGGGAGCAGGTTTAGGTGTGGTTGAACTGACCATAGCTCTCCACTACGTTTTTGATGCTCCGAAAGATAAAATAATTTGGGATGTGGGTCATCAAGCCTATCCACATAAAATGCTTACTGGTAGAAGGGATTTAATGCAATCGCTCAGGAAAGAAAAAGGGTTGTCAGGATTCACAAATAGGGCAGAATCTAAATACGATGTTTTTGGAGCAGGTCATTCATCAACATCGATTTCAGCTGGACTGGGAATGGCTGTTGCAAGAGACTTAAAAGGAGAAAACAATACAATTATATCTGTAATTGGCGACGGTGCTATGAGTGCTGGTATGGCTTGGGAAGCTTTAAATAATTTAGGATCGCAAAATAAGAAAATGATAGTAATTTTAAACGATAATGACATGTCGATAGCTCCAGCTGTAGGTGCTGTTAGTTCTTACCTTTCAAAACTAATTTCTTCTAAGCCATTAACTTCAATAAGAGAGTTAGCAAAACAGGTAGCAAGTCATCTGCCTGTAGAAATTGAAAAGGCTGCTAAGAGAGCCGACGAACTCGCTCGGAATATGATGGGAGGAGGGACTATTTTTAATAATTTAGGTATGTATTATATTGGACCAGTAGATGGCCATAATGTGATTGATCTAGTCCACTTGTTAAAAAATTTAAATAATAACTCTAGTGAGGGCCCTGTTTTATTGCATGTGGTCACTGAAAAAGGTAAAGGGCACCCATTTGGAAAAGATGTAAAAGAAAAATACCATGCAGTTCCTCAATTTGATATTATCACAGGTGAGCATACAAAAAGTTCTTCAAAGAAGAAAACTTATACTAAAATTTTCTCTGATGAACTTATTAAACAGGCATCTCAAGATGACAAAATATTGGCTGTGACTGCAGCCATGCCATCTGGCACAGGTTTAGATAAATTTTCTGAAAAGTTTCCAGATCGTTTTTTTGATGTTGGTATAGCTGAGCAACATGCAGTAACATTTTCTGCAGGGTTGAGTTTAGAAGGATTTAAGCCATTTTGTGCCATTTATTCAACTTTTCTTCAAAGAGCTTACGACCAAATTGTTCATGATGTTGCTATTCAGAATTTACCCGTTAGATTTGCTATTGATAGAGCAGGGTATGTCGGGGCAGATGGAGCCACTCACCAAGGTTCATTTGACCTTGCCTTCTTGTCTTGCCTCCCAAACTTTGTAGTAATGGCTCCATCAAATGAAGCAGAACTAACTCACATGATTAAAACGGCTGTTTCTTATAATGATGGACCA
The DNA here is from genome assembly GCA_964502335.1 of uncultured Rhodobacterales bacterium. Classification (GTDB taxonomy): domain Bacteria; phylum Pseudomonadota; class Alphaproteobacteria; order Puniceispirillales. The sequence goes on from CAZCWO010000002.1 coordinate 11,829, forward strand.
ATAGCATTTAGATATCCTCGAGGTGAATGTGAAGGTATAGAGACTATTCCTGAAGCGAAAAAACTTAAAATCGGTAAAGGAAAACTTGTTTTAAAAAGTTTTAGTGAAAATAAGTTAGGGGACATCGCTTTTTTGTCTATAGGAACGAGATTAGGTGATGCCCTAGGTGCAGCAAATGAATTAATTAATTTGGGCTATTCTGCTTCAGTTGCTGATGCAAGGTTTGCCAAGCCCATTGATAAGAAGTTAATTTTGGAGTTAGTAAAAAATCATAAAATTTTATTTGTAGTGGAAGAGGCGTCTTCAGGAGGCTTTTGTTCATTAGTCACTTCTTATTTAGCAAATTTAGATTTAATCAATTCGAACCTGAAAGTTAGAAGCTTTACAATGCCAGATATGTTTATAGAACATAAAACGCAAGAAGCTCAAATAATTCAAGCTGGCTTAGATAAAAGCCACTTTGTCAAACAGGCACTATCATTGTTAGGCAATAAGAAAGCACTATCAATTGGCTAGATTTATCCAATTTGGGCTTTGTGAGCCAAGAAAAGGTCAGCTAAAGTAAAAGCAAGCATTGCTTCTCCTACTGGCACTGCTCTAATGCCGACGCATGGATCGTGCCTACCCTTTGTTTTGATTTCTATATTGTTCCCTTGTTGGTCAATTGAGTTTTTTGGAGTTAAAATACTGCTTGTGGGTTTAACTATAAATCTGGCAACTATATCCTGCCCTGAAGAAATACCGCCCAAAATTCCACCAGCGTGATTACTTTTAAAAGTGACTTTTTTATTTTCATCAGTGTTCATCTCATCGCTAGATTCAGTTCCGTTAGAATTGACTAAACTAAAGCCTGATCCTATTTCAACGCCCTTTACAGCATTGATAGACATTAAGGCTGATGCGATTTCACTGTCTAATTTAGAGTAAATTGGTGATCCAATGCCTGCTGGTATACCAGAGGCCTTTAATTCTATTATAGCACCAGCAGAAGAACCATTCTTTCTTGTTTGATCCAAAAATTTTTCCCAAATGCTTAATGTCTCTTTGTCTGGGCAAAATAAGGAATTAGATTTGGCGAAATCCCAGTTTATTTTCTTTTTATTTATTTTGTGAGGCCCTATTTGCAAAACACATCCATGGATTTTATAGTTTTCAAAATTATTTTTTAATATTTGATGAGCAATTGCTCCTGCTGCAACTCTCATAGCTGTTTCTCTCGCAGAAGACCTTCCCCCGCCTCTAAAATCTCTAATTCCATATTTTTGGTAGTAAGTAAAGTCAGCATGCCCAGGCCTGAATGCTTTAGCTATTTCTCCATAGTCTTTACTTCTTTGGTCTTGATTTTCAATAACCAACGCTATAGGTGTGCCGGTAGACTTTCCTTCAAAAGTACCAGATAAAATTTTTATTTTATCCTCTTCCTTTCTTTGAGACACAAATTTATTTGTTCCTGGTTTTCTTCTATCTAAAAAAGGTTGAATTATTTCTTCATTGATTTCTAAATTTGGAGGAACACCATCTACTACACAACCAATTAAAGGACCATGACTTTCTCCGAAAGTTGTAAATCTCAATATTTTTCCAAATGAGTTAAAAGACATTAAAAGTTTTAAACCTTACTTATGTCAGGTGCATCTACTGCTTTCATTCCCACCACATGATAGCCACAATCTACATGGTGTGTTTCTCCTGAAACTCCAGTAGAAAGATCAGATAACAAATAAACGCCAGCTCCCCCAACATCATCTTGGGAAACATTCCGTTTCAAAGGAGAGTTTAATTCATTCCACTTTAAAATATACCTAAAATCACCTATTCCTGAAGCTGCCAAAGTTTTCATAGGGCCAGCTGACAAACTATTGACTCTAATATTTTTAGATCCCAAATCTACAGCTAAATATCTAACAGAAGCCTCTAGTGCAGCTTTAGCTACGCCCATTACATTATAATGTGGCATGACCCTTTCCGAGCCGTAGTACGTTAGAGTTAAAATAGACCCTCCTTCAGTCATCAGGGATGCAGCATATTTTGAAATTTCTGTAAAGGAAAATACTGAAATGTCCATCGTATTAACAAAATTTTTTCTTGTTGTGTTAACGTACTTACCTTTCAACTCATCCTTATCTGAAAAGGCAATTCCATGAACAAGAAAATCTATCTTTCTCCAATTTTGTTCTATTTCTTTAAATACATTCTTTATTGATTTTGTATCGGACACATCACATGGTAAAATAATTTTGGAGCCCAGTGATTCTCCAAGTGGAATAACCCTTTTACCAAGTGCTTCCCCTTGGTAAGTGAATGCTAATTCAGCTCCATGTTCAGCTGCTTTTTTTGCTATAGCCCATGAAATAGATCTATCATTTGCAACGCCCATTACAAGGCCTTTTTTCCCAGACATCAATTTTTCATCAAGCATTCATTATCCTCATAATTCTCATAAATTATAAAACTATGTCATAATAATACTACTGTTAAAATTTAACAAGCATACTCAGGAACAAAGCATTAATTAATTTAAATCATAAAGTAATGTTCTTCTTATTGAAACGATGTCACCAGGTTGTGCAGATCTCTTTGAGTCGAATATGAGATCTCTGTTGTCAGCAGATACTATTAAACGATAACCTGTAACTTTATTAACCGATTTTTTGACTAAAATATTTTGAATCTCACAGATCTCTCTATCTTCATAGCCTATTACATCTTGTTGGTTGTTAGCAAGCTCAGAACCTATTAATGCCCCTGCAGCAGTAGCAGCTTTATTCCCAGATCCACTTCCAACTTGAGAGCCAGCTAAACCACCTAAAATAGCGCCAGAAAGTTTATTTGAGTTTATTTCTTCTCCGCTTGATAAAGATGATCCTAATAAAGCACCGAAAGCGGTTGCAGCTTTATTCCCAGATCCTTCACCAACTTTACTACCTAAGACACCTCCTATGATAGCGCCTAACAATTTTTTATCTGATGAACCTGAATTTTTACGTTTTGCTGTAATGGGAACTTGTCTTATTTCACAAACATTTCTAGTCTCCGGCACCTCCTCTAAGTAAGTTGCAGTCAAGACTTCAACGTTAGTAACTACACCAGTAATATTAGCGGTCTCTGCGTAAGTTGATATGTCAATGCTAGTTAATAAAAAAACCAATTTAAAAAGAAAAAAATGATTATTTATTTTAGATTTAAAACAAAAATTATTTGTTAACATTGTTCCCCCATAAAAATATTCACTGATTGCAAGAATTAATATATTGTCAAAGATAGGCAGAATTAGGGCAAGTTTAAAAAAATTAATATTTAAGGATTTATAATGGAAATCAATTTAAATGAGCACCCCGTTGATTTATTTTCTTCTTGGTTTGAAGAGGCAAAAAAATCTGAAATAAATGATCCTCAGGCCATGTCATTTTCATCAGTTTCTGAAGATGGATACCCTTCAGTAAGAATGGTCCTTTTAAGGAATTTTGATAAAAGGGGTTTTGTTTTTTTTACAAATTATAATAGCCGCAAGGCTAAAGAAATTGAAATAAATTCTAATGGAGGTTTATGTTTCCATTGGAAGTCTATTAGAAGACAGATAAGGGCTATTGGAAGAATTGAAAAAGTTTCAGACAAAGAATCTGATGAATATTACTTTTCAAGACCCTTGGGAAGCCAGATAGGAGCATGGGCTTCTAGGCAATCTGAAAATTTAGAAAGTAGAGAAAAATTAATCAAAAAAGTTAAGGAATATGAGAAAAAGTTTTTAGATAAACCACCTCGACCTCCTTTTTGGGGGGGGTTTCGTCTTATCCCTAAAGAGATGGAATTTTGGAGTGATGGGAAATTTAGATTACATGATAGATTTAATTTTAAACTGGTTGAAGAAGCATGGGAAATAAATAGACTATATCCATAGGTGAAAACTATTTAAATGTCTTTAAAGCGACATAAATAAAAATATTATGACGCTTTAAAGGTAATTTTGAAATATCAAAAATATACATTAGTATTAAAATTAGGAGTTAATGATGATATCTAAAGCAAGGGCAGTTGTAATCGGGGGCGGAGTTGTTGGCGTTTCAACACTCTATCATTTAGCTTCTAAGGGGTGGGAAAATGTGGTTCTTCTTGAAAGAAAATCTTTAACATCTGGTTCAACTTGGCATGCAGCAGGTTTATTGCCTTTATTTAATATGTCATACTCTGTTGGTCAAATTCACAAATATTCCGTTAAGTTCTACCAAGATCTGCAAAATGAAACTGGAATGGATGTTGGTTTTAGAAAAGTATCAAACATTAGATTGGCGTCTAAGCAAGACAGAATGGATGAGTATATGCAATATAAAGGTGTGGCAGATACAATAGGAGTTGACGTTGAAGTATTAACTCCGGATGAAGTTAAAAGCATTTGGCCATTAATATCCACAGAAGGTCTGATTGGAGCTATAAGGCATCCTGAAGATGGTTATATTCAACCTGCAGACTTAACTCAAGCGCTTGCGAAAGGAGCTAGGGATAAAGGTGCAAAAATTGAAATTAATACAACAGTACAGAATATTACAAGAACATCTGACGGAATGTGGGCGGTTGAAACGGATAAAGGTGAAATTATTTGTGAACATGTAATTTCTTGTTCGGGGAACTTTGCTAGAAAAACTGGTGAAATGGTGGGTTTGGAAATACCCGTTATTCCTGTTGAACATCAATATATAGTTACAGAACAGCACCCTATCATAAAACAAAGGCAACAGGATGGTCTACCTGAAATGGGCGTTTTAAGAGACTCAGACGCCTCTTGGTATTTGAGAGAAGAGGCAGGAGGGTTAATTCTCGGGCCCTATGAAAAAGGTGCGCCAGTATGTTACGTAGATGGTCCAGACAAAAATAGTGAATATGAACTGTTTCAGGAAGATCTTGATAGAATATCAGAACATATAGAATCTGCTATATTCAGGGTGCCTATCTTTGGCGAATTAGGGGTAAAAAAAGTTTATAATGGAGCGATTGCCTATACCCCGGATGGAAGCCCTGTTATTGGACCAGCATGGGGACTGAAAAACTTTTGGATTAATGAAGGGCATTCTTTTGGAGTAACTGCTGCAGGAGGGGCTGGCTGGCAATTAGCAGAATGGATAGTTAATGGCAATCCAACTATTGATATGTTGGGTGTTGATCCAAGAAGATTTGGAAGCTATGCAACGAAGAGTTATTTGATTGAGAAAAATGAAGAAGCCTATGCGAATGTATTTACAGTTCATTACCCTGATGAAGAACGTCCGGCAGCACGGCCATTAAGAACTGCGCCATGCTATGAAAGACTAAAAAAGATGGGAGGTGTTTTTGGTGCATCATTTGGATGGGAAAGAGCAAACTGGTTTGCTCCTGAAGGTGAAGAGCAAGTTGATCATTGGTCATTTAGGAGATCATCATATCATAAGCATATTTCAGAAGAAATAAAAAACTTAAGTAAGAATGTTGGCTTATTAGACTTGTCTGGTTTTGCAAAGTGCAAAATTACAGGCTCGTCAGCTGAGTCATTTTTAAATTATTTGGTAGCTAACAAACTTCCAAAAGCTGTTGGGAGAGTTTCTTTATGTCATGCTTTAAACGAAAAGGGTGGTGTTCACTCTGAATTTACAATAACACGAGAAAAGGATAATTCATTTTACCTGGTTTCTGCCGGAGGATTCCAACGTCTTGATCATGACTGGATTATCAAACATATTCCATCTGATGGTTCAGTAACATTTGAAGATATTACAAATTCAATGGGTGTGCTTGTTATTGCAGGTCCTAAATCAAGAGAACTAATGAAACTAGTTAGCAATAATGACTATAACAACGAGGATTTTCCTTGGTTAACAGCCCAAAATGTTAATATTGGAAATTTTCCAGCACTAGCAATGAGAGTAAACTTTGTTGGTGAATTAGGGTGGGAACTTCATCATCCTATAGAGTACCAAAACCAGATTTTTGATCTTTTATTTGAGTTTGGAAATGGATTGGGCATTAAGCCATTTGGCATTAGGGCTATGGACTCATTAAGGCTTGAAAAGTCTTATCGACTTCCTGGAAGAGAACTTTCCATTGAGTATTCTGCCTTAGAATCTGGTTTAGGAAGATTTGTATCTGAGAATAAGGATGACTTTATAGGAAGGAATGGGTTAGCTGATTGGAAAGCCAAAGGCTTTTCTTATGGGTTTGTAACTTTAGAAGTCCATGATGTTACTGATGCAGACGCATTAGGTAATAATCCAATCTACTATGAAGGCAAGGTTATAGGCAGAGCAACCAGTGGTGGTTATGGGCATAGAATAGAAAAATCGTTGGTTTTGGCGATGATAGAGCCATCTTTAATAAAGATAGGTTTAAAAGTTACAATTGATATTTTGGGAGAAATATTTAACGCTTCTATAATTGAAGAAAGTCCTTATGATCCCCAAAATAACAAACTCCGATCTTAAAGGATAATTATATGTCAGAAAAAAATAGAAGGCGGTCCAGAGGAGGAGGGAGAAAGGCAAGGAGAGAATTAAGAGTTTCACAAGAAGCAAACATTATTAAAAAACCGTATATCAAAAGAAATATTCCAATCTATGATTTAGTCAGTGACGAAGTTTGTGAGTTGATTGAAGAAAATGCTGAAACGATCTTAGAGGAAATAGGCATTGATTTTCGAGATGATCCTGAAGCATTAGGCATACTTAAATCTAATGGATGTGATGTGAAAGGTGAAAGAGTTAGATTCCCAAGGGGTTTGTGCAGAAAATGGATAGCCAATGCACCATCACAGTTCACACAGCATGCAAGAAATCAAAAAAACTCAGTTGAAATAGGTGGAAATAATACAGTTTTTGCTCCAGTATATGGTCCACCTTTTATAAGGTCTCTGGATGGGGAAAGGCGATATGCAACAATAAAAGATTTTGAAGATATTGTTAAGTTAGCATACTTAAGCCCAGGAATACATCATTCTGGTGGAACTGTTTGTGAGCCAGTAGACTTGCCAGTTACCAAAAGACATTTAGAAATGAATTATGCGCATATGAAGCTTTCAGACAAACCATTTATGGGCTCTGTAACAGCTCCAGAAAGAGCTAGGGACAGTATTGAAATGGCTAATATTCTTTTTGGAAGTGAGTTTGTTTCAAAAAATACTGTTATGATTAACCTTATAAACGCTAACTCCCCAATGACATGGGACGGGACTATGCTTGGTGCATTAAAGGAATATGCTCGCGCTAATCAAGCCGTAATTACAACACCATTTATTTTATCTGGTGCAATGGCACCAGTTACACCTATTGGTGTACTTGCGCAAACCTTAGCTGAAGCTATGAGTGGCATAGCTTTTTCTCAGATGGTAAATCCTGGTACCCCAGTTGTTTTTGGAAGTTTTGCTTCATCAATATCAATGCAATCAGGGGCTCCAACATTTGGGACACCTGAACCAGCTATAGTTTTATTTGCAGCCGCAAAACTAGCTCGAAGATTAGGAGTGCCGTTTCGCTCAGGAGGAAGTTTAAATGGAGCAAAAATACCTGATGCTCAAGCTGCTTTAGAATCTTTGAACACCCTTTGGCCAACTGTGTTGGGGGGAGTAAATTTTGTTTTGCATGCCGCTGGTTGGCTTGAAGGAGGTCTGGTTTCAGATTTAAGAAAGTTTATAATTGATGCTGATCAATGTAGTGCAATGTCTATATTAGTTGAAGGACCTGACATTTCAGAAAATGGACAAGCAATGGAAGCGATAAGACAAGTTGGTCCTGGACAACACTTTCTAGGGTGCGATCATACACAGAAAAACTTCGAAACAGCTTTTTGGACATCTAAAGTATCGGATAATACTACATTTGAACAATGGTCTTCTGAGGGGGAGACAAATCAAATGGAAAGAGCGGGTAAGATAGCAGAAACATTATTGGAGAATTATAAACCGCCTGATATTGACCCTTCGATTGATGAAGAACTAAGATCATACATAGAGAAAAGAAAAGAAGAGCTTCCTAATACTGAAGTCTAACGTGATAAATACTGATAATTGCAGTCAAAAGAAGCATCTTGAAGCCAATCAAGGATGTAATTGGCGAAGCTATTTCTAAATAGAATGGTAAAAGAATTTTTAGCGGTGCAAAAAATAGTAATATCAACTAAAGCTAGATTAGTTTGAGCGCAATTTTTTGGACTAAAAATAGATTGATCTAAATCTATATGACAGCCCTTTGATAAAACCCACCTTGATTTTGTTCCCGATATATAAATTACTTGAAACTGATCGGTTAGATTGGTGAGGGCAAAATGGGTTTTTGTAAGTTTTTTTTCTAGTTCATTGATTTGGGGAAAAATTTCAATTGAATCACTCAAAATTAACCACTCATCTGGACTTGTTTGGAGAAGGTAGTTTTTATCGTTTGTTTCAAAAAAACCAGTTCTATTGGGCATTTCAATATTTAATATACCTTGAACATTTTTTCTAAAAATTGAACTTCTCTGACTGCCCCTTAAGTTGAAGATATTTAACAATCCAGCACTTTGTACTTTTAAATCAATTGCGGATTCTACGGTTGTTTTATTTTCAAAATCTAATCTTTCTGATAATGTTGTTGATCCAGGGGAAATTTTACTTTGATAACTAAATTCCATTTTTTCTAACTCCATTAGGATCAAAGAAGACAGGATTTACAACTTTAGCTTCAATAGTTTCCCCATTTAACAGTGGAAGCCATACTTTGCTTCCTTTTTTAGATTTACCACCTTTAATTAGGGCCATTGCAATGCTTCTTCGACAATTGGGTGAGTAATAGGAAGAGGTTACATGTCCTAAAATATTGTCATGAGGAAATTCTGCTTTAGGTGTTTCTATGGCATGAGCACCTTCAGGAATCACTTTCTTTGGGTCCGTTGAAAGTAAGCCAACTAATTCCTTTCTGTTGATTGAATGCATAGAAATTCTTTCTAATGACCTTTTGCCAATAAAATCAGACTTTTTCTTAGAAACTATCCAATCCATCCCTAAGTCAATTGGAGAAACAGATCCGTCTGTTTCTTGTCCAACTATTATATAACCTCGTTCAGCTCTTAACACATGCATGGCTTCGGTTCCATATGGAGTTAAATCAAATTTTTTTCCAACATTAATAAGAGTTTCCCATAACTCTAGTCCATATCTAGCAGGGGTATTTATTTCAAATGAAAGTTCGCCAGTAAAAGAAATTCTAAAAATTCTTACAGGAATATCATTTATAAAGCCATTTCTAAAAGACATAAACTCAAAATTATCATTAGATAAGTCGATAGTGCAATCTAAAGCCTCAAGGATTGCTCGTGCCTTTGGACCTGAAATAGAAGCTACTGACCAAGATTCTGTTACGGAAGTTAGGTACACTTTTAGACTTGGCCACTCTGTTTGAAGCCATTCTTCAAGCCAACTGAGAACATTTGCAGCGCCGCCAGTTGTGGTGGTCATATGAAAATGGTCGTGATCCAATTTAGATGTGACTCCATCATCCATTACCATCCCATCATCTTTGAGCATTAGACCATATCTACACTTGCCGATGTGAAGGTTGGACCAGTTATTAGTGTAAATAAGGTTTAAAAATCTCTCTGCATCAGGTCCTCTAATGTCAATTTTCCCCAAAGTTGATGCGTCTAAAATGCCGGCAGTATTTCTCGTTGCAGAAACTTCACGGTTGATCGTTTCTTGAAACGTTTCATTTTCTTTTGGGTAATACCAGGCTCTCATCCATTGACCAACATGCTCAAACTTTGCGTTATTATTTTGATGCCATTTGTCAAGCCTTGTTATTCTAATAGGGTCAAAAAGCTTTTTAACATCGCGTCCTCCAATATTCCCTAATGTAATTGGGGTGTAAGGCATTCTAAACGTTGTAGTTCCAACCTCCTGAATTGGTTTTTGCAAAGTGTCAGCTAAAATTGCTAACGCATTAATATTAGACGTTTTGCCTTGGTCAGTAGCCATGCCAGTAGTAGTATACCTTTTTAAATGTTCAACTGATTGATATCCTTCTCTAGAGGCTAGGAGAACATCGTTTAAGGTAACGTCATTTTGAAAGTCAACAAAGGCTTTTCCGCCCTTCCCAGAAATTCTACCATTTGGAACTAGCCAAATATTTCTGGGAAAGTAGTTTAATTTGATAAAATTTGCAGACAATGAAAATTGAGAGTTCTTTTTCTTTCCAATTCTGAATAAAATCTCATTTGTTTGTTTAATGGTTTCATTGATACATTCTTGAACATCAAATATGCCATTGCTTCCCCCAATAGACAATTCATTTTGGTGATGACGTTTAGGTTTAAAATATCCGAATTTTTCGTTCCACTCTAATTTTCCTCCACTTTGACTAAACAAGTTTACTATAGGAGTCCATCCGCCTGACATAGCAACTAAATCTACAGAAAGTTTGAAGGGAAGAGCAGATATATCTTTACCATCTTCTGCTAAGGGAGCAACCTCTACTGATTTAACTGATTTTTTCCCATGAATTGAAGAAACAACATGGCCAGTAAAAATTCTAATATTATATTTTTTTAAGGTTTTTAATAGATCATTATTATTTTCATTTCTTGAGTCCACAATTGCTAAAACTTTAATTCCTGCTTTATGGAGGGTTATTGCAGTTCTATATGCATCATCATTATTTGTCGCAATAACTGCTGTTTTGCCAGGCAAAACTCCAAACTTGTTAATATAGCCTCTTACTGCAGAGCTTAACATTACTCCAGGTATGTCATTTCCTGAAATAACTTGGGGCCTTTCATGCATTCCTTGAGCAAGTAAAACTTGTTTAGATCTGACTTTCCATAATCTCTGCCTTGGCAAATTTGAAGGTGGCCGGTCGAGATGATCAGAACAACGTTCAGAAATTGTAATAAAATTATGATCATGATAGCCAAATACGCAGCTTCTCTTTAAAATTCTGACATTTTCCATCTCTTCAAGTTCTTGTTCAATTTTTTTTGCCCATGAAGACCCTTTTGAGCCATCAATGGTTATATCGTCCTCATATAGCAAGTTGCCACCCAATTCTGGTTTTTCATCAGCGATAACCACTCTGGCTCCAGATAAACCAGAGATATATGCCGCGATTAAACCAGACAAACCACCTCCAGCAATTAAAATATCACAATGGTAATTTATATGTTCATATCTGTCAGGATCCTGGTGTTCTTCAGCTGCTTTACCGAGGCCAGCAGCATGACGTATGAACCATTCATACTTTTCCCACATAGATGATGGCCACATGAAGGTTTTATAATAAAAACCTGCTGGTATAAGTTTCGAAAATATAGAGTTAATAGCCCCAAAATCAAAATTTAAAGATGGCCATCTATTTTGACTTTCCACAACAAGGCCATCATAAACTTCAATTTGTGTTGCTGATATATTCGGCTCTATTTTTGGTCCAGTGCCCACTCTAAATAAACCATTGGACTCTTCTGACCCTATTGAAAGCAAGCCTCGTGGGCGATGATATTTAAAAGAACGACCAACCACCTTGATATTATGAGCTATAAGCGCGCTAGCTAAGCTTTCTCCCTTGTAAGCACCATACTTTTTCCCATCAAACGTAATAGTTACTTTTTTTTGGGAAGTTATAGGATGATTCAAAATTCTATAATTACCTGTTTTCATACCTATTTTTTCATGGACTTAATTTCAGCTTGAGAGTTACGGCGCCAGTTATTTTTATAAGCATTTCTGCCTTCAGAAGTTTTAGGGAGTGATCCAGCTGGATAAATTTCATAAATTTCATTGGTTACGGTATTTCTAACGACATTAAACCATTTTCTGCATCCGCTAGTATGAACCCATCTTTCGGTAAAATTTCCTTTTGGATTGTGCCTCATGAATAGGTATTCAGCCCATTCTTTGTCAGTCAATGTCACTTCATATTTTGGTCTGATAATATGTGCTTCGCCACCACAAGCGAATTCACTTTCATCTCGCAATCCACAATTAGGGCACTTAATATTAAGCATGTTGTGTCCTATTCATCAATGAGCCACTCCTGCAGCTCCATGTTCATCAATCAAGTATCCAGTGTTAAACCTATCGATAGAGTAGGGAGCAGATATTTTATTTGGTTCGCCTTTGGAAAGTAATTCTGCAAAAACATGGCCACTACCAGGAGTGGCTTTGAACCCACCAGTTCCCCAGCCACAATTAAAAAACAAACCTTCAATGTCTGTTTTAGAAATAATAGGAGATGCATCGGGACAAGTATCGACAATCCCCCCCCAGTGTCTGAGCATTCTTAACCTTGAAAGCACAGGGAAAAGTTCTACCGCAGCAGATATCATATGTTGAGGAACAGGAAAAGATCCTTTTTGTGCATAAGAGTTGTATTTATCGACACCTGCTCCTAAAACCATTTCTCCTTTGTCAGATTGACTAATATACATGTGAACAGCATTAGACATAATAACTGTATCAAGGATTGGTTTAATTGGTTCTGAAACAAGGGCCTGCAAAGGTCGACTTTGAATTGGCAATCTTAATCCAGCCATTTCTGCTAAAATGCTAGAGTGACCCGCAACCACAACGCCAATTTTTTTAGTTGAAATTATTCCTTTTGTAGTCTCAATGCCACTTATTTTATTTTGACCCCTAATTATTCCAGTAACCTCACAGTTTTGAATTATGTCAACTCCCAAATCGTCAGCAGCTCTTGCATACCCCCATGCTACTGCGTCATGCCTTGCTGTACCGCCTCTTTTTTGTAAGAAGCCACCCATGATGGGGTACCTTATATTCTGATTAATATTTATTATTGGAATAAAATCCTTAATTTGTTTAGGTGTAAGGATTTCCGAGTCAATACCATTAAGTCTAATCGCGTGCACTCTTCGGGACATTTCTTTTAATTCGTGTTCGCTGTGAGAGATTGTAAGAACGCCACGCTGACTGAACATAACATTAAAATTTAAATCCTTCGATAAGGTCTCCCAGATTTTTAATGAATGCTCGTAGATGGAAGCGGACTCATCCCAAAGGTAATTAGATCTAATGATTGTAGTGTTTCTTCCAGTATTGCCTCCGCCAATCCACCCTTTTTCTATTACAGCAACATTTTTGATTCCATGAATGGAAGCTAAATAATATGCGGTGGCTAATCCATGTCCTCCTCCTCCAATTATAACCACGTCATAATTACTTTTTGGCTCTGGACTTCTCCAAGCCTTATTCCAGTGTGAATGATTAGATAATGCATTTCTTGCAAGAGAAAAAATAGAATATTTTTGTTTATTTTCCACGATTGATAAATTTCTTTATTTGCTTACTAGGTTGTATTTTGGTTAATTTAAATTCTGTAAATATAACACTCTAAATATATTTAAATTAAATTTATACAACAATTATTTTATTCATTTAAATGAATTTTTTTTTCAGTTTTCACAACCAAAAAAATCCCAATGCAGATAATTTGGACACATAAAAGAATGCCAAAAGCAGAAGAATAAGCTTCAGGAGGATAACTATTCTTAGGGGTTCGTTCCCAAAAGTTTATTATCCAACCAATAGCATATTGAAGAATGAAACCACACAAGAAAAGAGACAAATTAAGAGCGGTAGATGCTCTGCCTGCATATGAAAGAGGAAATTGAGAATTTAACCATGAATAAGCAAGTATAGAGCTATTTGCAGAAATTCCAATTAATATCCAGGGTATTGAAGAGTTTGGTATAATTTCAAAAGTAAGAAGAGCATGTCCTGACAGTAGAAGTAAAGTTATGAAGAAATATAGATCAATTTGTGAAAAGTTAAGCTTTTTAAATAAATTTGGAATAAAGCCAGTAAAAAACATTCCAAATAAGAGGGATAAATTTAAAACTAAAAGCATGTTGGTGGTTTCAGTTTGATTGAGATTGGCAACATCTCTAAGCCATTCGCCTGCCCATAAACCTTGAATAGCAAGTCCAGTGCCCCCTGAAACTCCGGCAAGAGGGGCAACTTTCCAAAAAATCTTGCTTGAATAAATTTCTTTTAATGCCAGGAAGGGTTTTGTTTTATCTTCATCTAAGCTTTTCTCTGGAGTGACGATCCAAATAATAAATGAAATCAGAAAACAACAAATAGAAAGAATCGCAAATGCCCAACGCCAGCCGATATCCTCAACAATAAAATATAAAGGCTTAGAGGCTACTACTGCTCCAAGACCGCCGCTTGACATGATTAATCCAAATAAAATTGGCCAATATTTTTCTTCATACCACATAGTAATTATTTTAAATGCTGACATTAGGCAACCAGCTACTCCCAAACCAATCAGTCCTCTAGCAAAAGTTAGCTGGAGCAGACTACCACCAAAACAAAACATTGCGGAACCTAAGCTCGCAATAATCATCATTATGACCTGAACTTTTCGGGGGCCATATTTGTCTAAAAGGATGCCTAAAGGTATTTGGAACAGTGCAAAAGTAAAAAGATAAGCAGAAGTGAGCATTCCTAATTGTTGAGCATTTGCATTAAATTCAACAACCAAGTAGGGAGCTATAACTGCATTAGTAGAGCGAAATAGATAGGACAAAAAATAACCACCGCAGAATGGTAACATGATTGTGAAAATTTTTTGTTTAATTCGTAGATTATTAGTCAATTTAAAATGCTCTTTATATAAAAAAATAAAACGTCGAGTTTAATTTAATCAATAAATTTGAAAAACTAAATTATTTAAATTAGATTAGGAGATCTAAGCAACAATATAATCAAATTAATTTAATAGATTTAAAAAGTATTAAAAAGAAAGAATATATAAAAAATGCCAATTATCAATAGTATTTCAAATATGAAGGAGGAAATGCAAGAATGGAGAAGATACTTACATACAATACCAGAGTTAGGATTTGAAGAATTCAAAACAGCAGACTTTATATCACAAAAATTAAGTGAATTTGGTGTTGAAGTGCATCAAAATGTTGCTAAGACCGGTATTATAGGTGTTTTGCATGGATCAGAATTTAGTGAGAAAGCAATAGGGCTGCGGGCAGATATGGATGCTCTGCAAATGCCAGAAGAAAATAATTTTAACCACAGAAGTAAAACAAAAGGGAAAATGCATGCATGTGGCCATGATGGGCATATATCAATGTTATTGGGAGCGGCTAAGTATTTATCAGAAACAAAACGATTTAAGGGTACGGTTTATTTTATTTTTCAGCCAGCTGAAGAAGGCCTCGGAGGAGGGCAAGTTATGGTTGAGGAAGGGTTGTTTGAGAACTACCCAATGCAAACGGTTTGGGGAATGCATAATTGGCCTGGGTTAGATGTAGGTAAGGCAGCGGTACATTTTGGAGCAGTTATGGCTGCTGCAGATAGTTTTATAGTCACCGTCATTGGCAAAGGTGGACATGCTGCTATGCCACAATTATCCAGTGACCCTATTCCAGTTGCAGCATCTATCATTTCTGGGTTGCAGACTTTAGTATCTAGAAATACAGATCCAACAAATGCAGCAGTTGTTTCTGTTACAATGCTAAAAGCTGGAACGGCATCAAACGTAATACCTGATGAAGTGGAAATGCAGGGCACTTGCCGCGCTATGGAGGAAGAAGATCGTAAAAGATTAGAGAAAGGTATTAAAAAAATATCGAAGAGTGTAGCTGAAGCTTCTGGACTAAAGGTAAAAATAGAGTATGTATTAGGTTATCCTGCAACTCACAATACATATCAGGAAGCCCTTGATGCTTCTAAAGTTGCTGAGGATGTGATGGGTGTTAACTCGGTTGAAAAAAAATTGCCCCCTTCTATGGCTAGTGAAGATTTTTCATATATGCTCGGAGAGAAACCAGGTGCTTATATTTGGCTTGGCGCAGGAAATCCAGGGCCAGGTAAAATGTTGCACAACTCGAAGTATGATTTCAATGATAATATTTTGCATTTGGGTGCGAGTTATTGGTCACGTTTGGTGGAAACAAAATTATCTTAAGATCTTTTTTTGTGTTGTTATTTATTCGGTTCCCATTTATCTGGATTTTTTAAGAATCGTTCAATGTCATCAATTGTATTTTTTTTGATTCTCCTTTTTTTGGTTACTTCCAAAATATCTTTCCATGTGGCGAGTTCAATTAATGAAACATTTTGTGCCTCTAGGTTTCTTAGTGATTGCTGAAAGATGCCATAATGAAAAATTACGAAGCAAGTGTGGCAATTTGCTCCAGTATCTCTGATTGCATTTATAAAAGACATTTTAGAGCCACCATCAGTGGCAAGATCTTCGACAAGAAGAACATTTTGTCCAGATTTAATAACTCCTTCTATTTGTTTATTCTTCCCGAATCCTTTCGGTTTTTTACGTACGTATAACATTGGCAGCATCATTAATTCTGAAATCCATGCCGCAAATGGTATACCAGCGGTTTCTCCACCAGCAATCACATCAAATGAACTGCTTTCTGCCCCCAAGATTTCAACGGCCATTTCCATCAACTTTTTTCGTTCTTTAGGAAAGGAAATAATTTTTCGGCAGTCAACGTAAACAGGACTTTTCCTTCCTGAGGTGAGGATAAATGGCGTGTCCGTTTGTATCGAAATAGCGCCAATATCGATTAAGATTTCTGCGGCTTTTTGTGAAAACTTATTTTTCATCATTTATGTTAACTTTTGCTTTAAAAGAAATACTATATTTTTTATATGGCATATAAAAGGTTTATTGGAGTAAAGTTTTTTATATGTTTGATAAAATTTTTCATAGAACTCTAGTGATTTGCGGAATTTTTTTATTTTTGTTACTGTTTTTGGTTTTTATTTTTTCTATTTTTGACCTTTATATGGACTTAAACATATCTTCACATGGCTTTTTTGCTTTATTCTTGGGGTGTTTTTTTTCACTCGTTATAGTGGGAGGTTTATCATTCTTAGTATTTATGTCACATCAAAAAGGTTTCGATGAACAAGTGATAAATACTCTCAAAAAACCTAAAAAAGAGTAAGCGGCAATATTTTTTAAATAGAACCTTGACTTATTTGGTTACCCAAAATAGAACAAAACAAGAACAAAAAATATTTATAGATTATGAAAAGTGATGATCAAAGAAATGTTTAGGCTGGAGATTTCAGGCAAGTCCTGTCCACAATTTTACAGTTGTGCTGTAACGGCAGGTTTTCCATCACCGGCAGATGATTATATTGAAAATAAGTTGGATCTTAATGATTATCTAGTTAAGCGTCCATCAGCAACTTTTTTTGTTCGTGTAACAGGAGACTCCATGATTAATGCTGGCATACATAATAACGATATTCTTATTGTAGATAGAAGCGTTAAACCACGTCATGGGAAAATTATAGTAGCAGCTTTAGATGGTCATATGACGGTTAAAAGACTTTATCTTCGTAACAAGAAAATAATTCTATTACCTGAAAACAAACTTTTTAAGGCAATAGAAATTTTGGATACTATGGATATGGTTGTTTGGGGTGTAGCTATAAATGTTATTCATTCGCTATAAGTAAAATATACATATGTATGCATTAGTAGATTGTAATAATTTTTACGTTTCTTGCGAAAGAGTTTTTCAACCTGCTTTAGAAAGACGTCCTGTTGTGGTTTTATCTAATAATGATGGTTGTATTATTGCCAGGTCAGATGAAGCTAAATCTCTAGGGGTGCCTATGGGTGCCCCTATGTTTAAGTATAAAGATTTATTAAAAAAAAAATAATGTAATTATTTATTCTTCAAATTACACTTTGTATGGAGACATGTCGTCAAGGGTTATGGATTGTTTAAATTTTTTTACCCCCCAGGTAGAAGTTTACTCTATTGATGAAGCTTTTATAGGGCTTGATGGAGAAAATAATAATACTCTAGTTGAAAAAATGCGAAAGATGAAAAAGTCTATTAATCGATGGACAGGGATACCAGTTTCTGTAGGCATAGCTGAAACTAAAACGCTTGCTAAATTGGCTAACCATATTGCTAAAAATCACAAAGAAGAAGGAGTGTATATTATAGACAGAAATTCTTCTAGATTGTCAAGATTACTAGAGAATATAGCAGTTGAGGATATTTGGGGTATATCAAAAAAATGGGGCACAAGGCTTCGCTCCATTGGTATTTCTACAGGTTTACAATTGCAACGCTCCGACCCTAGACAGATAAGGAAGTGTATATCGATAGTTGGAGAGAGAATAGTTCGAGAATTAAATGGTTTGTCTTGTCTGCCTTTGGAATCTGTTCAACCGAGAAAGTCAATTATGGTTTCGAGGTCTTTTGGTAAAGCAATAAGAGATCTTTCTAGCTTGAAGGAGGCTATATCTAATTATACTGTTATAGCGGCAAAAAAACTTCGCCTTCAACATAGTTTTTGTGGAAGTATTTCTACTTTCATTCAAACTAATAGGTTTCATCTTAAAGACTTGCAATATAGTAATTCGAGTGTGACTTCATTTAATGAACCTACACAGGATACATTTAAATTGCTAAAAGCTGTTGATATATCTTTAAAAAAAATTTATAGACCTCAGTTTGAGTATCATAAAGCAGGTATTATATTATCTCAATTAACAACTAAAACAAATGCAAGTTCATCGGAAGAGAATGCAGCATCGCATTATAAAAATATATTAGGCATGCAACCTGACTTATTTTCAGTTGCTTGTGAAAATTATAGAAGGGCACATAAGAGAGAAAGGTTGATAAAAGAAATTGATACAATAAATGAAAAATTAGGTTTGGGTGCAATTGTTTACGGCGCTCAAGGTGTCGAAAAAAAAATACAAAAATCTAATAAGTCAAAAGTGGATTGGCGAATGAAATCTTATTATCGTTCTTCGTCATATACTACAAGATGGGATCAACTTTTACGAGTGTCATAGCAATCTATAAAAATTAGGCCCCACCTTTTTGATGTTTTATAGGGTTAGATAATTGTCCTAGCTTTTCGATGCGTATGCTAATAACCCCCTTTTGTTCACCTATTAAGAGACTTTTGTGTCCACGTGGAAATTTATCTGTTCCCTTTCCAGTAGTGCCAAATGAAATTAAATCACCTGGCTCTAATGTAAAGTAGCTACTGGCTTCAGATATGCATTCTTCAATAGTAAAACGATAGTTGCTTGTATGGTCTTCAGTGAAAAGCTCTCCATTAATAGAACCAGTTACAGATAACTTGTTTGGGTTTTTAATTTCGTCAGCTGTCGTTATCCACGGCCCCATGGGACCAAATGTATCTGTTCCTTTGGAGCGAGTATGATAGACATAAAAGGCGTCAGTATCATTCGGTCCATTTAAGTTGCGCCAAGTATAAAATTCTGGTCTTGCAAGGTCGCTTTCATAGGTAATAGCAATACTATCTTTTTGAAATTTCAACCCATGTGAAGTAACGTCATTGTGAATTAAAAAACCAAAAACATAATTTAATGCCTTTTCAGGGGGAACATGCTTAGCCTTTGTTGAGATAACTGCGCAGATTTCAGGCTCTGGGATAACTGCGCCCCAATTAGGGTCAACAATTATTGGTTTATTATGGCCCTGTAATGAAGATGGAGGTTTTAAGAAAAAATTTGGCACACCTGGATCCCGGTGTACTTTTCTCATTAACTCTACATTATTAAAAGCAACACCAAGAATCTTTGATGGATTTTGTATGGGTGGGAGCCAATCAAAGTCACTAATTTTTATTTTCTTAGCGTGACTTAGAGTTTTTTGAAGTTGTAAAAGAAAGTCCTTTTTTTCTCCAATAATTTTTATCAATTCTAGAACACTTTGACCACAATCAATATTTGCCAATTGTTCTAATTCGGTCAGTTTGCATGCGTGTTCTTCGTCAACCTTGACGACAATTTGGTTCCCCCCTTTTTCATTAATAGTGCCAAATTTCATTAAACTTTACCACTTAGCAAGGAAGTCTTCAAGAGTAACCGGTGGAGCACTAAACTTTGGTTTTTGAGGAGTTACGTTTTCAAATTCTGTTGTCTCAAAAAACCATTTTTTTGGGGCGGGGAATCCCCATAACTGTGATCGACGAGTATCAGTTAGTTCCCATCTTTTAGGAGACTGGTTAACATCAATTATATTATAATGACTTGTAAAAATTTCTACACGATGGTCATCAGGGTCTCGAAAATAAATAAAAAAAGCATTTCCTATTCCATGCCTGCCAGGAGGTCTATCCATTGAGTGAGCAAGGTCTAGGGATGCCATGACATCTGCTGCATGAATAACATTTGAAACTTCAGGAGTGTGAAAGGCAAAGTGATGTAAGCATGGGCCAACACCATTGCTAAAAACAACATCTTGCGTATTATTTTTTCTTTTCAACCATACACCCCACATTTCATCAGAATTGTCATTTGCTGTATATTCAGCCAATCTAAATCCAATATCATTATACCATCTGTATACTTTAGGAACATTTGGGCTTGTAACCTGAATATGATCTAGATATGCAAGTTTTCCGCCTGAGTGAGTATAAAATTTTTGCATTCTGGAGTTTTTTTGGTCCATGGTGGCGCAGATCTCTATTGGAGTTCCGATGTTATCTGATAATTGTAAGGTTTTTCCTTGGAAAGGTCTGTCTACGAAGTTAACCTTAAATTCAAAACTAGAAAAATAATCATACGCTTTTAACAGATCGTCTTCCTCAAGAACTCTATACCCTACTCTGTTACATTTGCTTGGGTTTTTTGAATTGTTTTTTTCAAATATTAGAGAATGGTGGCTTGTTTCCTCCAAAGCACGTAAGCACAGATAACTATTATCATGATAAGTGACTTCTAAACCTAGACCAGTTTCATAGAAATATTTAGTTGCATCTAAATCTTTACTTGTTAAATTCACATGGCTTAGTCTTGTGATATTAAAAGGCGGTGCAAAATTAGTTTTTAGAACACTCATTATAATTTCCAATAAAAATTATTTTTTAATTAAATAGCCGAGTATTTGTTCTGATGGTATTGGGATACATGATATGTTTTTCGAAAGTAAAGTTGAGCAAATGTTTCTTGCGGAGTTTTGGTCTAAATTATTAAATCTAACTCTCCATGCTATATTGTCGTTGATATAGATTGGGGTCAACTCAGCTGGAAGCATCTTTAAAAGGTTAGGTACTAGTCTCCTCGTTTTAATAGCTATCTGATGAGCATTAACTTTTTTTGAATAAGTTCCTACTTGAATACCCCAATCTCCTACGATTTTTGAAGATTGAAAAATGTTTTTTAAAATTAAATTTTTGGGTTTAGAAATAGGAATATCGAAAGTAATTTTCTGTGTTGTTATATATTTTGGTTTATTTGTGGGAGAATTTATTGCTGCAAACTTAGGTTTAGATAAAGGAGCACTAACCAAAATCATTTTTGGTGGGGAAGCTTTTGGGAAAGCATCATTAAAAAGTCCCATTAAATGTTGATCCCTGCTTTTTCCTGTTTTTCCGCCAAAAATGACGCCAACAAGCCTTACCCCTTTTCTTTCAACTGAAGCCATTAAATTATATCCAGATGCATCGATATATCCTGTCTTGATTCCGTCAGTTCCTGAGTATGAGCTTAAAAGAGTATTGTGATTTTTATATTTTCTTCCTTTCCAATAGAAAGTCTTTGTATCAAAAATTTTATAGAGTATAGGAAAATCTCTTTTTATGGCAATCGCAAGTAAAGACATATCTCGTGCAGTGCTTTTTTGATATTTGTTGTGAAGACCTGAAGCGTTCATAAATCTTGTTTTATGCATACCCAATTTTTTTGCAGTTTTAGTCATTCTCTTGGCAAAGTTAATTTCTGTGCCAGAGATTTTTTCAGCGACGGCAGTAGCAACATCATTTGCAGATTTAGTGACAAGTGCAAACATGGCTTCTTGCAAATCAATTGATTTACCTTTTTTAACTCCAAGTTTAGAAGGAGGTTGCCCCGAGGCTCTTTTTGAGAAAGCTATTCTGGATTTGTTATTTAAATTTCCTTTTTGAATTTCTTCAAATATTATATACAAGGTCATGACTTTGGTCATGCTGGCTGGGTATCTCAACTGATCTGCTGAGCGTGAATAAAGAATTTTCCCGCTGTGCTCTTCTATAATTATAGATGCATATTTTGAATTAGCGTTGGAAGGGAGACCAAAACAAACTATTTTAATTAAAATCAATAAAAAAATTAAAGTTAAATTTTTTAGTTTCATATCATAAAATTTCATATCATAAAAATATATTAGTTAATTAATTTATTATTAATGAATCATACAG
>CAZCWO010000002.1:34102-45325 GCA_964502335.1 uncultured Rhodobacterales bacterium
TTTCATATCATAAAAATATATTAGTTAATTAATTTATTATTAATGAATCATACAGATTCAATGAGATAATGCAATATTCTTTTGTAAAATATTAACTATTGCTCTTTAATGTAAATTTTAATATCATTTTCTATGTAAGTATTATTTTTATAAGCTTTTAGCAAAATCTGTGCAAAAATTTAAATATTCTTTGAATTTCTTAATTTTAGTTACAATATATATATGGTTAGTATTAGTGAAGTTTTGTTTCAAAGGGGCTCAATAGTGAAAAGAATTGTTTTGGATAATATTTTGCATAAAGTACATAAAGTGTCTTTGAATTCTGATAATGAAGATAACGATTATGATAATAAAGATTTTGGCAATAAGCTTTCTGAAGTTGTTTTAGAAGAAAAACCAAAACTAAAAAAACCACCTTTGTATAAAGTGATTATGCTTAATGATGATTATACACCTATGGAATTTGTAGTTGAAATGTTGCAAGTTTATTTTTCTAAAACACAAGAACAAGCAACAGAAATTATGCTACACATTCATCAAAGAGGGCTTGGTATATGTGGATTATATACTTATGAAATTGCAGAATCTAAAGCTACTCAGGTGTTAGAAAAAGCAAGGAAAAATCAACATCCCCTTCAAATAAAATTGGAGAAAGAATAATGCTATCGGAAAATCTTGAACAGTCACTTCATAAGGCAATGACTTGCGCTGCTGACAGAGGCGCTGAACTTGTCACTTTGGAGCACCTACTGTATGCATTAATTGATGATAACGACGCATCTGAACTTTTAAGCGCATGTTCAATAGACTTAAAAAGACTTAAGTCTGAGTTAGAAGACTTCATGACTGATACTTTAGATAAACAAAATGAATCTCAGTCAGAAGATATACAGCCAACAGTTTCCTTTCAAAGGGTCTTGCAAAGAGCTTTGGTGCATGTGCAGTCTTCAGGAAGGAAACAGGCTAATGGAGCTAATGTAATTATAGCTATGTTTGCTGAGCGTGAAAGTCATGCGGTTTGGTTGCTAGTCAATCAAGGTATGACAAGGTTAGACGCCGTTACATATATTAGTCATGGTACTTCTAAAAACCCTTCTTTTTCAAAAATTAAAGATGTTAATGGAGTGGGGACAGAGGAAAATGAACAAGAAAATGGAATTAAGGCTCTTGAGAAATTTTCTAAACCCTTGGTTAAATTAGCAAAAGAAGGTAAAGTAGATCCTCTCATAGGTCGAGAAAAGGAAGTTGAGAGATGCATTCAAGTTTTATGTAGAAGAACTAAGAATAATCCTTTACTAGTAGGCGATCCTGGAGTTGGTAAGACTGCTATTGCTGAAGGGTTAGCATTAAGAGTAGCAAATAATCAAGTGCCAGAGAAACTAGAGAAGTGTGAAATATTTTCTTTAGATATGGGGGCATTATTAGCGGGGACAAGGTATAGAGGAGACTTTGAAGAAAGACTAAAAGCAGTAATTTCAGAAATAGAAGATTTAGAAAACTCTATTTTATTTATTGATGAAATCCATACTATTGTTGGTGCAGGGGCAACAAGTGGGGGTTCTATGGATGCTTCAAATTTATTAAAGCCAGCTCTCCAAGCTGGAAATTTAAAATGTATGGGTTCTACAACTTATAAAGAATTCAGAAATTATTTTGAAAAAGATAGAGCATTGTCCAGAAGGTTTCAAAAAGTAGATGTTGAAGAACCAAATCTAGCAGATACTATAAAAATATTAAAGGGGTTAAAATCTGTATATGAAAGCCATCATAATATAAAGTACTCTAGTTCTTCTTTGAAAGCTGCTGCTGAACTTTCACAAAAATATATTAATGATAGAAAGTTGCCTGACAAAGCCATTGATGTTATCGATGAAACTGCAGCAGCTCAAAATTTAATTCCAAAATCAAAAAGAAAAAAGGTTATCGGCGTAAAAGAAGTTGAAGAAGTAGTTTCCAAAATTGCAAGAGTCCCGAGTAGGAGTATTAATAGCGATGATAAAAGTTTACTTTTTAATATTGAAAGTGATTTAAAAAGATTAGTATTTGGACAGGATCAAGCAATAGAGTCTCTTGCTTCAGCTATTAAATTATCAAGAGCAGGTCTCAGAGAACCGGAAAAGCCTATAGGCAACTACCTTTTTACTGGGCCTACTGGTGTTGGGAAAACCGAAGTTGCACGTCAACTTGCTCTTGCTTTGGGGGTTAAATTAACACGCTTTGATATGTCAGAATATATGGAACGCCATTCTGTAAGTAGGTTAATTGGAGCACCTCCAGGTTATGTTGGATATGATCAGGGTGGGTTACTTACTGAGACAGTAGATCAAAACCCGCATACAGTAATTTTATTAGATGAAATTGAAAAAGCTCACCCCGATTTATTTAACATTTTACTTCAAATAATGGATTATGGAAAGTTAACTGACAATAATGGTAAAATAGTTGATTTTAAGAGTAGCATCTTAATTATGGCTAGTAATGCAGGGGCGATAGAATTATCAAAGACTGCAATAGGATTTGCTAGACAAGGAAGGGAAGGAGCAGATACTGAAGCAATAGAAAAAATCTTTAGTCCAGAATTTAGAAACAGATTAGATGCCGTGATACCTTTTTCACCACTTTCATCAGAAACTATGGAGTTCGTTGTGGACAAATTTATTATGCAACTTGAAGCTCAATTAGAAGAAAAAGGTGTTTCTATTTTTTTAAGCGAAGAAGCACGTAAATGGTTATCTAGAAAAGGACATGAACCAACATATGGTGCAAGACCATTAGCAAGAGTAGTTCAGGAGTATATAAAAAAACCACTTGCAGATATGATATTGTTTGGAGATCTAGTATCGGGAGGAGATGTTTTCATTTCTTTAAAAGATAATAAACTTACAATACAAAACCAAAGTAAAAAAATAGATGCTAATTCATTAAAAAAGAATCAAGATTCTAAAGTTAGTTTAAAAAGAAAACCTGTCCTTAGCTAAAAATATTATAGAAATATTTAATTATTTTCTGAAAGGAGATTTTTGCTCTAATAACCGCATTTCATTTTTTATTTGTTTTTTTTCAGATTCTAAATAATTTGAAACAACTCTTCTGAAAGCCTCATTTAAAAAATAGTGTTTGGAAAAAATTTCTTTTGGGACGTATCCTCGCTGAATTTTGTGCATCCCCTGAGCCCCAGCTTCTACACTTTTTAACCCATTTTTAATAGCAAAATCAATTGCCTGGTAGTAACAAGTTTCGAAGTGTAAAAATTTAACTTCTTTAACAGAGCCCCAATTTCTTCCATAAATGGCATTATTATCTATAAAATTTATTGCTCCAGCAATATTCACATTTCTTTCTTTTGCAAAGATAAAAACAATTCTATTTTTTAAGTTCTCTATTAGGAGGTGCCAGAATTTTTTATTTAAATAAGCGTTACCCCATTTTTTTTCTATTGTTGATAGGTAAAATTGAAAAAAAATATCTGCGTGAAAATCTTTTATATCTTCAGCTTTAACTATTTCCATAACTATCGAACTATTCTCAATTTCTCTCCTTTCACGTGTTATAACTTTTCTTTTAGACGAAGTTAGATCCAAAAGAAAATGATCGAAATTTTCATAATTTTTATTCTCCCAGTGAAATTGTATACTATATCTTTTGAGCCATTCAGCATTATCAGGCATTATCTCGAGTTGCTTTTTGCAAACAAAATTTATATGTGCTGATGATACTTTAAAAGCTTTTGCAAGATCTTTTAGCGTTGATAACATTAAGCTGATCGCTGTTTTTTTATCAATGCCATTTTTAATTAAAAATCTTTCTCCTGCAACAGGAGTAAAAGGAACAGCTGAAAGTAACTTTGGGTAATATTTTTCTCCTGCATTTTCCCATGCTTGAGCAAAAATATGGTCAAATATATATTCTCCCCAGCTATGGCTTTTTAAAAAATTCGGGAAGATACCAATAATAGATTTATCAGATTTATGTAATAAAATATGTTGTGCAATCCATCCAGTTTTTTGAGAAACTGCCCCGCTGTCTTCTAAGCAACAAAAAAACTCATGAGATAAAAAGGGGTTACCAAAATTTTTTTTTCCTATGCAATTAGTAAAATTTGCACATTCATTCCATGATCTTCTATCTACTTGATGAACACTATTGATGATTGAAGTATGATACCCTATTCTATCCTTTTTAGTTTCTATCATTGAAAGTAATTTTTAAGGCTTCATTTAAAAGGTATTAGCTTAATATCAAAATTTCAATTTTATTTTATTTCAGCAATAGCTTCAACCTCAACCACTACTCCACGGGGCAAAGAGTTCGTTCCAACAGCAAAACGAGAATGTTTGCCAACTTCTCCGAAAACTTCTACCATCAGATTGGAAGCACCGTTTATTATTTCCGGTTGTTGAGTGAATGTATCGGTACAATTTACAAAGCCGCCCAATTTAACAATTCTTGATATTTTGTCTAAATCAGAATTAGTGGCTTCATTAAGTTGAGCTATAATTGCGAGGCCACACGCTCTAGCGGCAGCAACTGCCTCTTCAATCTCTATGTTATGTCCAACTTTTCCGACTATCATATTTCCATCTACAACTGGTATTTGACCAGAAACAAATATTAAGTTTCCACTTTTTACTGTCGGCACATAATTAGCAGCTGGCTTTGGTGCTGGGGGAAGTATAATATTTAAACTTTCAAGTTTATTTTCAATAATAGACATTCTTAAATCCTTTAATTATGAGCATCCACTTGTTGAGCCGCATGTATTGCATTTCATACAAGTACCATTTCTTACTAAGGTAAAATTACCACACTCGCCACAAGCTTCACCTTCATAACCTTGAATTTTAGCTTTTTGAATGGCTGTTTGCTTATTATCAATAGTATTTGTTGAAAAATCAGCATCCTTTTCAAACATTATATTTGAGCTTTGGACGTTATTACCAGCAAATGCCTTTACTTTTGCTTGTCCCCCTTGAAGTACTGTAAGCTCCAACTCCTGCCTAACGTACCCTCTGCTAAGTTTTTTTGAGTTGTTGATCAGTTGTGAATGAGTGTCAACTGTATCAGGAATATCTTCGCTGATTTCTTGTCTGTTTACATGACCCAAATCATGCCTATCCAAATAAGAAATTGCTAATTCTCTGAAAATATAATCAAGTATAGAAGTAGCCATTTTAATGGTATCATTCCCTGTTACTAGACCTTGGGGTTCAAACCTTGTAAAGGTAAAGGCCTCAACGAATTCATCAAGGGGTACGCCATATTGCAAGCCCATAGATACAGCAATTGCAAAATTATTCATTAAAGATCTAAAAGCTGCTCCTTCTTTATGCATGTCTATGAATATTTCGCCAATCTTGCCATTTTCATATTCACCAGTTCTAAGATAAACTTTATGTCCACCTACGGTTGCTTTTTGAGTGTATCCTTTCCTTCTATAAGGAAGTCTTGATCTTTTAACTTCTCTGATTACTCTTTCAATCACTCTTTCAGTTATGGGTTTTACTGACTCCATAGCTACTTCATCTTCTTCAATGTCAGAAATTGAAGAAGAAAGAGGCTGTGATAATTTAGAACCATCTCTATACAGTGCATTTGCTTTTATTCCAAGTTTCCATGAGTGCATATACGCCTCCTTACAATCTTCCACTGATGCTGTACTTGGCATGTTTATTGTTTTTGAGATTGCACCTGAAATAAATGGTTGAGACGCAGCCATCATTTCGATGTGGCTGTCAACTGACAAAAAGCGTTTCCCAATTCTTCCACATATGTTTGCACAATCAAAAACTGGCAGATGCTTTTCCTTTAGCTCGGGAGCTCCTTCTAATGTCATTGCACCACAAACATGCGTATTGGCAATTTCTATTTCCTCATTTGAATAGCCTAAAGCTTTTAGCATATCAAAATTGATATCATTTAGTTGTTTGTCAGTAAAATTAAGAATATTTTTGCAAAACTCATCTCCAAATGTATACCTATTAAATACAAATTTCATGTCAAAAGCTGAGCTCAGTGAATTTTCTAGAATTTTAAATTGTTCGTCTCCAAAACCTTTTGAACGAAGAGTTTTTTCGTTAATTGTTGGACAGTTTGCTATATTGCCATGTCCAACTGCGTAATTTTCAATTTTTGATATTTGATCCTCACTATAGCCAAGAGCGCTTAAAGCAGTAGGAACAATTCTATTAATAATTTTAAAATAACCACCACCAGCAAGTTTTTTGAACTTTACTAGTGCAAAGTCAGGCTCAATTCCTGTTGTATCACAGTCCATTATTAGACCTATAGTTCCAGTTGGAGCTATAACGGTTGTTTGAGCATTTCTAAATCCATGTTGTGCACCTAATTTAAATGCATTGTCCCATGCTAACCTTGCCGAATTTAAAAGGTTTCTATCTGGGCACTCATTAGCTATCAAAGGAACCGGTGGAATGCTTAACTGATCATAGCCAACTTTTTTTCCATGCGCTGCGTTGCGATGATTTTTTATCACTCTCATCATATCAGCTGAATTCTTTTTGTACTTTGGAAAGCCACCTAGCTCTTTTGCTATTAGTGCGGATGTTGAGTATGAAACGCCTGACATAAGCGCCGTGATTGCCGCACATAATGAACGACCTTCAGTGCTATCATAAGGTATTCCTGATGCCATTAGATAACCGCCAATATTTGCAAACCCTAATCCTAGTGTTCGATAGTCAAATGAATTTTGAGCAATTTCTTTTGATGGGAATTGCGCCATCAAAACTGATATTTCTAATGTAAGTGTCCATAATTTAACAGCATGTTCAAATGAAGGGGTATCAAAAGAGTTATCCTTATTTTTGAATTGCATTAGATTTAAAGATGCTAAATTACAAGCAGTATCATCTAAAAACATATATTCTGAACAAGGGTTTGATGCATTTATCTTTCCACCCTGAGGGCAGGTATGCCATTCGTTTATTGTGGTGTCATATTGTAATCCTGGGTCAGCGCAAGACCATGCAGCATTACCTATTTTATCCCAAAGTTCACTAGATTTAATAGTTTTGAATATACTATTATCGGTTCTTTTAATTAAATTCCAATCCCCATCAGTTTCAACGCTCTTGAGAAAATCATTTGTTACCCTTATTGAATTATTAGAATTTTGTCCTGAAACAGTGTTATAGGCCTCTGAATCCCAGTCTGAATCATATGTTTTAAACTTAATTGATGTATAACCTTGTTTTGATAATTGTAGAATTTTATCAATATAATTTTGAGGAATCATGGATCTCTTTGCTTCTAAAATAGAATTTTTTAATTCTTTATTGATTTTTGGGTCCGTTTTATCCTCTTTAGAGTAATTGCTATTGCTTGCTGAAGATAGGATTGATTGCATATGTTTTTCAATAATTTTTGATCCAGTTACAAGCGCAGCAACTTTCTCTTCTTCTACTACTTTCCATTCTATATATTCCTCAATATCAGGATGGTCTATATCTACAGCCACCATTTTTGCTGCTCGCCTTGTTGTCCCTCCAGATTTAATTGCACCTGCTGAGCGATCGCCAATTTTTAAAAAACTCATCAATCCAGATGATTTTCCACCTCCTGATAAATTCTCCCCCGAGCCTCTCAGCTGAGAGAAGTTTGATCCAGTTCCTGAGCCGTATTTGAATAGCCTTGCTTCTCTAACCCAGAGATCCATAATTCCGCCGTCATTAACTAAATCATCATTAATCGATTGAATGAAACATGCATGTGGTTGGGGATGTTCATAAGCAGATTTTGAAGCTGTTAACTTATTTGTACATGGATCTACATAAAAATGACCTTGGCTAGGCCCATCAATTCCATAGGACCAATTTAAACCTGTATTAAACCATTGAGGAGAATTTGGTGCAGCCATTTGATGTGCTAACATGAAACGTGTTTCATCATAATATATTTTAGCATCTCTTTCTGATGAGAAGTAATTTCCCTTCCAACCCCAATATGTCCAGGTTCCAGCTAACCTATCAAAAACTTGCTTGCAAGACGTTTCGCCAATAAATCTTTTTTGATCAGGTAGTTTCTTAAGGGCTTTTTCATCAGGCACTGATTTCCAAAGCCATGAAGGAATACCCGTCTCTTTCACCTTTTTTAGTTTTGCTGCTATCCCTGCTTTCCTAAAATATTTTTGAGCAAGAATATCAGTTGCGACCTGCGACCAAAAGTTTGGTGTTTCAACATTTTCTGCTTTAAAAACGACACTACCATCCATATTTCTGATTTCACTTGTTGCATATTGAAATTCAATGTCAGAATATATATCTTCTTTTCCTGCGGTAAAATGTCTTTCAAATTTCATAATTTATCCTTTCAAGCTATCAATTTTAATCTGACGAATAGTTCAATATTGTGAATTCCTTTATCC
Source organism: uncultured Rhodobacterales bacterium (assembly GCA_964502335.1). Lineage (GTDB taxonomy): Bacteria > Pseudomonadota > Alphaproteobacteria > Puniceispirillales. The sequence goes on from CAZCWO010000002.1 coordinate 42,486, forward strand.
AGTTATCAAGAGTCACGAATGAATCGAAATAAACATAACATTCGAATAAACACTACATCTTGTAGATGGATATACTAAGCTACCTAATATGTAGTGTTTGTTGCAAGTTTTTTTTTTGTTTTTTTTTAAAAAAAATAAAAATATCCAAGTATTTTTATTTAGGCAGATAAAAATCAGTTGTTTATCAATCATAAAATTATTATTAATGAGAAGCAGATTAAAATAATAACATAAATTAATTATTGGGCACGAGCTAATTATATGAATTTAGTAACAAAGTTAAATCTATTGTTTTTTTATAATTATGTCGGCCAAGATGAATTTGGAAATCAGTATTATGAGCGAAGGAACAAACATAAAGATACAATAAAAAGGATGGTTAAGTACACAGGAATTGATGAAGCCTCTAAGATACCCTCTAGATACCATGGATGGCTTCACTATTACTCAGACGAATTTCCAAGCAATCAAAACCATAATTTTAAATGGCAAAAAAAACATTTACCAAATTTAACAGGAACTCAATATGCCTACCAACCGAAGAGTTTAAGCATTGAGTTTAATACAAAGAAAGAAAATCGTGACTACAAGGCATGGAGCCCTAAAGAATTAAATAGTAAGTAAAATGAAAGATAACATGTTAGAGATAATTGTAGGTAGTTTAGTACTCTTATTTGCGGGTGCATTTGTTATTTTTTCAATTTCTATTACTGGCTATCAGCAAAAGGGTCGTATTTTTAATGCTGAATTTGGAAATGTTGGTGGCCTTAAAGTTGGAGATGATGTAATGATAGCAGGAATAAAAGTAGGTGAGGTTTCTTCCAATCATCTTAATAATGAAACATACTTAGCAGTTATTAGGTTGAATCTAGATAAGAATATTATGGTGCCTGAAGATTCACTTGCGAGAATTTCTTCATCATCTTTGCTTGGTGGGCAGTATGTTGAAATTATCCCAGGAGTTTCTGACAATATGTTAAGTGAAAGTGATACTATTTATAATACTCGTGACCCAGTTAGTCTGACAGATTTATTAGGTCAAGCAGTGTTTTCTGCAACTCAGTAGTTTCAAAAAGTGATATTAAAGTTTAAGCATTGTTCTATTTATATATTTTTTTTAATTTTTTGCTTATCTGCTCAAGCATCTTGGATAAAATTAGATACAGCTCATTTTAAAGCTTTGGATAAAATTACTGCTAGAATTAAAAAAATGTATATTAATGTGAATGAAGAGCAAGATTTAGGAACGCTTATAATTAAATTAAAAAGTTGTCAAAATAGACCCCCAGATTACCAACCAGATTCAGCTGCATTCATTGAAATTTATGATACAATGAACTTTAACGATAATGATACGGGGCTTATATTTAGTGGTTGGATGTTTTCTTCAAGTCCAGCGCTGAGTGCTTTGGAGCATCCAGTCTATGATATATCCCTCATTTCTTGCAAGTAATTTGATATTATCAACCAATCAGCCTCTTGAGATGAGTCAATTTTAGGAAACTTGTTTTCGATTTCTAGTCCACATTTAAGAGAGTTCATATAATTTTTTTTGCTGATCTCTATGCCTCCCATTGAGGAAAGGTGAGGAGTTATATATTGAATATCAAATAATTTGAATTGTTCATGTCTGAGCTTTGCTAGCAAATAAATTAAAGCTATTTTAGATGCATTTTTGATTGCTGAAAACATAGACTCAGCAAAAAAAACGCTCCCTAAAGAAAGTCCATAAATTCCACCAACTAGAGATTGATTTTTCCAAATTTCTATAGAGTGTGCCTTTCCCATAAAATGTAGTTCTTTGAATAAGTCAATTATTGTGTTGTTAATCCATGTTTCTTTTCTTCCAAATTTTTCGCTTGCACATGAGTTAATTACTTTAGTAAAGGCTTTGTCGTTTGTTATGATAAAGTCTTGTTTGTTGATAGACCTTTTTAAACTTCTAGAAATGTGAACCTTGTTTAATGGAATAATTCCTCTTTTATTTGGGTTTACAAAATAGATCCCAGCAACATCTCTTCCATGAGACATAGGAAATATTCCGTTGTAATAACAATCAATAACTAAATCAGTAGTTTTATTCATACTAAAGATTTATGCCTTTCAGGCATCTTGAAGAAAAGTTTCTTCCAACCATTTTATAGAATAGTTTCCACTCTTAATATCTTGGTCGCAAACTAGCTTTTTATGTAATTCAATAGAAGTATCTATTGGTTCAATAATAAATTCATCAAGAGCTCTTTGAGTTCTCAATAGGCAGGTTTCTCTATCTTTTCCATAAACTATAAGTTTGGAGATTAAACTATCATAAAATGGAGAAACTTGATAGCCTTGGTACACTATTGCATCAATACGGACCCCTGGCCCTCCCGGAGGATGGAATGTATGAATTTTGCCAGGAGATGGCAGAAAAGTAGATGGGTTTTCTGCGTTTATTCTACACTCTATCGCATGACCATTAAAAAATATTTCTTCTTGCTTGAAATTCAATTTAGATCCACTCGCAATTTTTATTTGTTCACACACTAAATCTAAACCAGTAACCATTTCTGTAATTGGATGTTCAACTTGAAGGCGGGTATTCATTTCTATGAAGAAAAATTCATCATTTTCATATAAGTACTCAATTGTCCCCAAGCCTAAGTAACCAAGTTTCTTTGTTGCTTGTGAAGAAAGTTCTCCAATTCTTTTTCTTTGTTCGGAAGATAAGATGGGTGAAGGGCATTCCTCAAAGAGTTTTTGGTGTCTTCTCTGTATTGAGCATTCTCTTTCGCCTAAATGAACAACATTTCCGTGAGCGTCGGCAAAAACTTGAACCTCTATATGTCTTGGATTCGTTA
>CAZCWO010000003.1:0-8744 GCA_964502335.1 uncultured Rhodobacterales bacterium
TACACATTATTAACATATGAATAAATCTGTTAATAAAAAAGGAATATTGTTAATAAAAAACGAGCAGGTTTTTTTTATTTTGAAAAACACTAGTTATGAACAAGATATACAACAAAAAACTAAATAAAATAACTATTCATATAGTTTCAGATTCTACAGGAGAAACATTAAACAGGGCTGTTACAGCAACGATAGCACAATTTCCCTCGGTTAACAAAGAAGAGGTTTTTTGGCCAATGATCAGATCAGAAAAGCAAGTTGATGAAGTTATTGACGATATTTCAAAAAGACCTGGCCTGGTTGTACTTTCTATTTTAGACGAAAATCATAGAAAAAGATTAGAAGAAGGTTGTAAAAAAATTAATATTCTTTTTACATCTCCTCTAGACGAACTTTACGAAATTTTTAAAAAAAGTTTGTCATTATCACGAACTAGGATAGTTGGAAGCCAACATAAGTTAGATAAAAATTATTTTAAACGTATTGAAGCTTTTGAATATGCAATGCAGCACGACGACGGGCAAAAAATTGACACAATGAAAGATGCTGATGTAATTTTAGTAGGCGTGTCAAGAACATCAAAAACACCAACCTCTATTTATTTAGCAAATAGGGGTCTTAAGGTGGCAAACATCCCTTTGGTTGCAAACACACCCCTCCCTAAGGAAATACTTACATTTTCTAAACCTATAATTATTGGTTTATTAAAAGACCCTAGAACCCTTTTACATGTTAGACAAACACGCTTAAATGTAATGGGGGAAAAACATTTAACACAGTATGCAGACCTAGACAGCATTAAGTTAGAAATTGTTCAGGCAAGAAAAATTTTTACAAAATATGCATGGCCTTCTATAGATGTTTCACGAAGATCTGTTGAGGAAACATCTGCAACAATCATCCAAATTATTAATTCAAAGCTCTTGGAAAAAAGATGATATCTATTGCCATTACTGGGGGAATTGCGACGGGAAAAACAACTGTTTTAGAACAATTCAAGTTGTGTGGCTTGGAAACACACAGCTCAGATTTGATGGTAAAAGATATATATAATAATGACACAAGTACATTTTTAAAGATAAAGAAAATTTTACCCCAGGTTATTATTAATAAAAAGATAAACATAAAAGAATTATCTAAAATAGCCTTTAATAATAAAAAAATTTTAAAAAAACTAGAGAGTTTAGTTCATCCAAAACTTGCATCAAAAAGAGAAAAGATTTTAAGAAGCGGAAGCATTAACTATAAAAAAACAATCGTTTTTGAGATACCATTACTTTATGAAAAGTGTCTAATTAATGAATTTGACCTTATAATTGCAACAAGATGTTGCAAACAGCTTCAGAAAAAAAGAGCACTTAAAAGAACAGACATGAATGAAAAAAAATATCACTCTATTATAAAAAATCAAATAAACAACAATATAAAATATAAAAAATCAAATCATATAATAGATACAGGAATAGGTAAATACCACAGTCTTATTCAGGTAAAAAAACTTATTAAAAAAATATGCGTGAAATAGTATTAGATACTGAAACAACAGGGCTAAAAGTTGAGGATGGGCACAGGGTTATCGAAATAGGCGCCTGTGAAATGATAAACCATGTTCTAACTGGTAAATCATTACATTTATATTTAAACCCTGAGAGACGAATTGATAAAGAAGCAATGAGAATTCATGGTATAAACGATGATTTCTTAATTAACAAACCAAAGTTTTCAGAAGTTTGTGAAGAGCTTTTGAATTTTATAGATGATTCAAGGTTAATTATTCACAACTCTAAATTTGACCTGTCCTTTTTAAACAACGAATTAATTTTATCTGGAGCCAACAAAAATATTGATAATGAAATCATCGACACATTAGTTTTAGCAAAAAAACTTTTTCCCGGGTCACCAGCAAACCTAGATTCTCTTTGTAGGCGTTACAATATCAGCTTAACAACAAGAGAAACACACGGTGCTCTAATAGATTCAATGCTCCTTGCTGAAGTGTATGTAGAGCTAATCGGAGGAAAACAAACCTCTTTGATGTTTAAAGAGTTAAATAAAAATTCAGTTGATACAAAAACTGCTTTTCAAGTCCAAAACAAAAAAGAAAACAAACCCAACAAAGAAAGACTTTTTCATCCCTCAAAAGAGGAAAAAGAAAAACACAAAGAATTTTTTGAAACATTCAAAAACCCAATATGGAAAAAATATTTATAATTTATGCCGATCCTTCAGTTTTAGTTTTTTGATTAATTCTTGATCTATACAGAATCTCAAAGTCTATCGGTTGAATTATAAGAGGCATAAAGCCACCATCTCGAGTAAGTTCAGCAATAATTGATCTAGCAAAGGGAAACAAAAGTTGAGGCGCTTCAATTAATACCAACCTCTTTTCTTCTTCATCCGTTAACTCAACATCAGGCAAAGTGAAAACGCCAGCATAAACAAGCTCAATCTCAAAAACCTTCAGATCATTTTTGTTTGCTTTTCCTCCTATAGATAAAGAAACCTCATAAACTTTTTTATCAAATGGCTTTGCAAAAACATTTATGTCTACTTTTATATCTGGTGGTTCTTTGTTGTCTGTTAAAGATTTAGGTGAGTTAGGGTTTTCGAATGATAAATCTTTAATATATTGAATGTTTACTTTTAGTTTGTTTCTATCAAAATTTTCAGACATTTTTTACTCTGTTTTTTTATCTTTATCTATATTTCTTTTGTTGTCCTGTAAATCATAAAATTCTCCTTCTATGATATCATCGTTCTTCATTGTAGAATCTTTTTTTGAAAATGCGATAGGAAAAACTAAATTTAAAAAATATTTGAATATGAAGTTTTGAAAAAACCCAACCAAAAGAAAACATCCAATAACATCAGATATATAGCCAGGTATTATTAATAATAAAGAACTAAACATACAAAACAAATAAAATTTATTATCTAAGAAATTAAAAGAATTTGAGTTAAGTTTAAAAAAACTAATAAAATGTAAATTCCCATCCAGCAGTTTCTTTTTAGAAAACACAAAAAGGCAAAACCCAACAAAAGAAGAGAAAACTAACTCAAGAAGAGAAATCACAATACCAAAAAAACTAATTAAATAAAAAAAAGTAATTATTTCTATTATGGGCAACAATATAAAAAACAATATAAACAAAACCATCAATTTAACATCTTAAACTTGCTCTTAATGCATAAATATATATATAATATTAAAAATAATTATAAAGAACACAAATGAATAATATTTTCCCATTCTTAGATATAATCATTTTAGCCTTTTTAGCTATATTTTTAGGGTTTCGATTAAAAAACCTTCTTGGAGATAGGTCGGGCTATGGTGAAGATTTAAAAAACGATGAAAACCACAAACAAAAAAATTTCTCAGAAACAAGAAATGTGATTCATTTGGATCAAAAAAAGATTAGTGGTAAGGGCATAGAAACACTGAAACATGCTGACCCATCCTTTTCTGAAGATGAATTTATTAATGGAGCAAAAAGCGCATTTAGAATAATAATTGATGCTTTTTCAGATAGCGACCTTGAAAAACTTAGACCACTATTAGATTATGAATTATTTAAGAGCTTTACTAAATCAATTTCTGAAAGAGAAGCAAAACAGGAAATTCAAAATGTGGAAATAAAATCATTTCAAAGTATTGAAATTATAGATGTTAACCTTATTGATAATGTTGCATCTATCACAGTGAAAATTGTTTCTGAGCAGATTAAGTTTATTACAGATAAAAATGATGAGATGGTGTATGGCAACAGGGAGAAACCAGAGACCATTAAAGACAAGTGGGTTTTTGAAAGAGATGTTTCAACCAACAACCCCAATTGGAAATTAGTTGAAACTGACATTGCTTATGATTAGAATCAGAGAGAAAATTGAAAAAACCAAACGAAAATATATCTGACAATGGATTATGGGAACTTGTTAAGCAGTCCACAAAAGAACTAAATATAAACATTAATAAAAACACTAGAACTTTTCCTGAAAAAACAAAAAGAGAAACCATTGAGAATAAAGAACCTAAACACATAGATGCAAACTGTAGAAAACCTAGCACCAATGTAAAAAAACCTAACAACAATAAAAAGCCAATTAACCTTTCTAGTGAAAACAAAACACTTGGTGTAAACAGAAAGAGCATAAAGAAAATGAGAGCTGGTAATCTAAATATAAACTCAAGGCTTGATCTTCATGGATATAAAATAAAAGAAGCGGAAATTGTTTTCACAAAATTTATAAAAGATAACTATTATTTGAACAAAAGAAACCTACTTGTAATTTCAGGAAAAGGCAGCCAAGGCAAAGGAAAAATAAAGCAAAGTATTCCTATTTGGTTAAATAATAGTCCCTTGTTAGAAATGGTTTATATATATAGTTCGGCAGCTCTGAAAGATGGAGGCGACGGTGCTTTTTATATATGCCTTAGAAAAACCAATAATTGAATGACACCATTTGGATTAAAATTAAAAAGCTTAAGAAAGAAAAAAAAAATAAGTTTAGCCAAACTCTCAAGAGCTTTAAAAATATCAACAGCATATTTATCAATGATTGAAAATGGAAAACGCGGTAGACCTACAGATGGCATGGTTGAATTGATTTGCGCCCATTTAGGGCTTATTTGGGATGATGTAGAGGAGCTCAAATACCTATCTAAAGTTTCTGACACAAACATTAAAATCAACACCAAAAAACTAGGCCCAAATGCCACGTTATTGACTAATGTTTTGAATAATAATATTAGATGGCTTGAAGAAGATCAGTTGTTAGAAATGAGTAAAAATATTATTGAAACAGTAAAAAATAATAAAAACTAAAGAAACTTTTAAATTAGAGAAGTAAGGTAAAATTGACAAAAGAATCAAAAATATTCCCGCCACCGAAAATAAAAATAGAAAGAATATCAAGTTTGAAACCTGGTGATCTAGATGATTTATGTGATGCTGCTGAGTCGGCTATTATTGAAGGTGGGGGCTTTGGGTGGTTAAAGGTACCACCAAGAAAAGTATTAGAAAACTATTGGAAAGGCGTTCTTACAATTCCGGAAAGAGAGCTAATCATTGGAAGATTGGACAATGTTGTTGCAGGTTCGTGTCAAATAATTAAACCTTCCAAAAACAATGAAGCTCAAAACAAAACATGTTTACTTACAACATTTTTTCTTGCACCGTGGGCCAGAGGACACGGAATTTCTCCAAAACTTATTCTTTTTGCTGAAAGTTTTGTTAAGCAAAAAGGGTTTTTTGTTATTACTTTAGATGTGAGAAAAACACAAAAGAGAGCCATTGAAATTTATGAACAAAATGGTTACAAAAAATTTGGTGAAAACCCCTTTTATGCAATGGTTTCAGAAGATTTTGTTAAGGGTGTTTATTACTATAAAAAACTTCTTTAACAAAAAAGAGATAAACCATGGATAATTATGATGAAAATAATATTTTTAATAAAATTCTTAATAAAGAAATTAAATGTGAAGAAATAGAAAATAATGAATACACATTATCTTTTGAAGACATTAACAAACAAGCACCAGTTCACGCTTTAATTATTCCAAAAAACAAATATAAAGACTTTTCATCTTTTTCTAAGAATGCATCAGACAAAGAAATAGCAAATTTTTGCAGATCAATTTTTAGTGTTGCAAAGAAAAAGGGCATATTAAACAATGGATATAGAATTATTATCAATTGTGGACCTGATAGTAACCAAGAAGTGCCGCATCTACATGCGCATGTTTTGGGCGGTAAAAATTTAGGTCCAATGCTTAGTTAAATAATAATTTAAAACAACTCTAGTATTTTTTTTGCTAGATTTATATTATCGATTTTATAAATTTCCTTTAACCCTGTTGGTGAGGTAACATTTATTTCTGTTAATTTATCTCCAATAACATCTATTCCAACAAACAACAAACCCTTTTTCTTTAAATAAGGACCTATCTTTTTACAAATATACATATCTTTTATTGAAAGATTTGTTTTCTGCGCTTTTCCACCAACATGTAGGTTTGCTCTAACGTCCATATTTCCAGGAACCCTATTAATCGCTCCTAATGGTTGACCATTAATAAGGATAATTCTTTTATCGCCTTCAGTAATTTCAGGTATATACTCCTGTATAATAAATTGTTCATTATTTCTTTCCATGAACATTTCTATTAGTGAATGGAAGTTTTTATCATCTCTCTTAATAAAAAAAACCCCATGACCCCCATTTCCATATAGTGGCTTTACAATTATATCTTTATATTTGTTTCTAAAATCATATATTTCATTAAAATTTCTTGAAATTAATGTTTTTGGTGTTAACTCTTTCCATTTGTTTAACAACAATTTTTCAGGGGAGTTTCTAATTTCGGATGGTTTATTAATAATTTTAACTTTTTTTTCAATATATTCTAAAAGATAAGTTGAAGTTATGTAAGAAATATCAAAAGGTGGGTCTTGCCTTACAAAAATTATATCTAAACTTTCAAGATTAATTTTTTCTCTTTTGCTTGATTGGAAAAATGGGGCCTTGTTTTCATTGATCTCAAAAATATTTTTTGCTTCAGCAAATACATGCCCATTAAGATATGAAACATCATTAGGGTGAAATTGCCACACCATGTATTTATTAGACAAACATTCAAACATTATAGCAAGAGTGCTATCTTCGCTTACATTAAGACCTTCAATTGGGTCCATTTGAAAGCCAACATTTAAACTCATTTTGTTTTCACTACTGGCTAAGTGATTCAGAAAGTTGAATATAATTAATCAATTGATTTACATATGAAGTTTCCTTTGTATAAGCAAGAACCAAATTCATTTCTTTTTCGCTTCTTGCAACGCCACTCAGATATGCAATACCGTTGACCACATCAATATTATAATTTACAGATCTAATGTTTTTGTCAGCAACCAAACTTGCCATTATTGAAGTTGAGGCAGCTAGATCTTTAGCTTTATCTTTAATTGAAGATTTTTGAGTTACTTGTATTTCATTAATAACTTCTACAACCCCTCTTGGTTTCCAAGCCATTCTTGTGGCGTCAATTCTTGTTTCTGGAGTATCAACTTTTCCCGTTAACAATACTATACCATCATCCACATTTATGTTGATACCAATATATTTATTAACATTCTCTTTAAACATGGCCTCAGTAATAGAGGCATGTATGATGGTATCATTAATAGTTGTGCCCAAACCCTTTTCAGATTCTGAGGCAGTGACACCAGCAATGCCTGCTGTAACTGCTGCAGGTACACAACCTTTTAAAAGAGTGCTTAAAACTATCAGGCTAAGAAAAAAAAATTGCTTTTTGTATAATAAAGTTATGGCGCCAATCATTTTAAAACTCATAATCAATTTAAACTTAATGTATAATGAATATAATAAAATTGTCCATAGTTTTTGAAGTAGAAAATGGATCTTATCAATTAATTGGCTTGTTTTTTTTAATTTTTAAAGCAGCATTATATATAATGTTTTTAGGTAAATTTGTTTTGTTAACCAAAATTTCCACTACTGATTTAAGGGATTTTGTTTCAAGGAGTATATTTATTTGATTTTTAATATCATCATCAACGAATAAAGTTTTTGATATAACAGGCTTCTCAACAACAACAACATATTCTCCTCTAAGTTGTTTTCTTGTTTCAATTTCAGTAATTAAATTCAAAAGGTCACCCCTTAAAACTTCTTCATATAATTTTGTTAATTCTTTAACAATTACAGCTTTTCTGTTCCCAAAAACAAGCTTTAAATCTTTAAGAAAACCGAGAAGTCTTTTGGGAGACTCATACCAAATTAGTGTAGCATTTAAATCAACCAACTGTTTTAGGTCATTAATGCGCGCAAGTTTTTTTTTGTTTGGAAAACCAGCAAAATAAAAGTTTTGAGTACTTAAACCAGAAACAACCAATGCAGTAATTGAAGCAGAAGGGCCTGGAACAGTTTCAATTTTAATATTATTCTCTATACACTCTTTCAACAAACCAAAACCAGGATCAGAAATTAAAGGCATGCCTGCATCACTAGTTAAAACAATATTTTTACCATCTTTTATTTTATCTATAACATATTCTTGTTTGTGTTTTTCATTATAATTATTAAAAGAAACCAGTTTTTTAATTGTAAAGCTTCTTAAATTTGCTAATTTTTTTGTTATTCTAGTATCTTCACATAACACTAAATCAGCTTCTTTAAATTTATTTATGGCTCTAGGAGACAAATCCATTATATTACCTATAGGAGTGCCAATAATTGTTAAAGATCCACTGGGGATATCTTTTAATGGTACTTTTTTTGAATTAGAGATTTTAGTATTCATATAAATTATAGTTTTAAAAAATTTTAACTAGTTTTAAACTTTCTATGGAAAACAAATTAATACTTAATGTTATTTGGTTATTGACTTGTTTGTTTTTAATATCTTGTTTAAACAACCAAAACAACAATGAGATAAATTCTGTTAATACTAGTTTATATAAATCACACAATAACACAAAACACATAGAAGAAACAAAAATAGCAACTGATGATACGAACCAAAAGCAAAAACAAACTTTAGAAAATGATAACTTAATTCAAAAGAAAGACAAAGATTTTAAAACATCTAAAAAAGTCATTATTTCAGAGTTAAATGACAATATTTCTAGCAATTATTCACTAAGTCAAAACTTATTAGCTACAAACGAAGAAAATTTGGATAAGTTGGCTACAAACGAAGAAAATTTGGATAAGTTGGCTAC
>CAZCWO010000003.1:8844-37207 GCA_964502335.1 uncultured Rhodobacterales bacterium
AAGAAAATTTGGATAAGTTGGCTACAAACGAAGAAAATTTGGATAAGTTGGCTACTGAAAACACAATCAAAAAAAATGATGACGCAAACATAAAAGCAATTAATGCAGCTTTAGAAATGCTTTCTAAAAAGGAAAGCCAAGTCCAAACGATAGAGAAAACAACCAAAAAAAATAAATATAAAACTATAGAGAACTTAAATGAAACTTATCACTTCTCTAAAAACAAATTCAAGGTTTCAGTTTTAATTCCTTTATCTGGAAACAAAAGGAAAATAGGGAAAAAAATAATGATGGGTTTGGAGCAGTCATATTTTTCTGGACATAATAATAACGTAGAAATTATATATTTTGATTCATCTGCAATTTCTGATGAGTTTTTATTTTTTATAGAAAATCAGAAACCAGACATAATTATTGGACCAGTTTTTTCTGAAAGGTTACAAGAGCTAAAAAGGAAAATGAATGGGAGTGAAATACCCATTCTGTCATTTTCCAATAACAAAAAACTAAAAGCCGAAAACCTTTGGTTGCTTGGAAAAATGTCTGAAGATGAAATTGAACATATAATTGATTTTGGAATTAAAACAGGTGTTAAAAATTTTGCAGTTATAGGAGAAAATAGTTCATATAGCAAAACATTAATTAATATAGCTGAAGACAAATTAAACAAAATTGGTATTTCAAAAGAAATCATTGTTATTCAAAATGATGTTTTGAATGACCGAAACAAATTAAGAGAAAAAATAAAAATATTTTCTGGTTGGAAAAAATCAAACAACGAAACAATTATTTTACCTAAACCCAAATACGACGGTATTCTATTTGTTGGAAGTAATGAATTTATTCTCAAGGTTTCGCCCTTACTTTCATACTACGACCTTGGATCAGATAGAGTGACTTATTTGGGAAACTCTCAATTTAGAAACATTGAAATAGTTAATGAATTGTCATTAGATGGCGTGTTCTTTTCTTCTAATGAAGAGTTATTTTTAGATAAATTCTATAAAAATTGGAAAAAAAGCTGGGGCGGTACGCCTTCCCACCTTTCAATTTTAGCATTTGATATAGCTGAATTTACAAAAAAACTGTCTGTTCAAAAAAATATTACAGAATTTATATTAAGAAAAGAAGGTCATGAATGGTTGACAGGAAAAATAATTATTACTAAAGATGGCTTGAACAAAAGAGAATTAATAATCAACAAAATTGAAAATAAAAAAATAAACAAAATATACATTGATTAATTTATTTTATTATTTCAGACAATATTGAGTTTAATATTAATCGCCCTTCCAAAGTTGTTTTTAGGTTTTGACGTTCTAGAAGAAGATAATTATATTTAACTAAAGTTTGGATTTTATCCATTTTTAAAACAGATTTTAATTTTTCAATATTAATACCTTTTGTTAATCGCAAACCCATCAAAACCTTTTCTATGTAATAATCTCTTTTATTTTCAGATTTAATATTGTTTATTCCATGATTTTGAACATTTACGCTTTTGAGCCAATTACTCGGGTTTTTTCTTATGCTGATTTGAGTTCTTTTGTTTTTATAAAAAAATCTACTGATGGCACCTGGACCTATGCCAATCCAATCCCCACCTTTCCAATACATCAAATTATGAGCACAGTTTTTATTTTTTTTGGAATAATTAGAAATCTCATATGAATTAATTTTATGATGGCTAGTGATTGAATCAGTTAGAGAATACATTTTTGATGCTTGCTCATCTCTTATTGGTATGAGTGAACCGTTAATATAATTCTTATTAAAAACTGTACCCTTCTCAATAGTTAATTGATACAGAGACAAATGTTCAGGATCAAAATTTATTGCTTCCACAAGAGAACACTTCCAACTTCTTAAGCTTTGTTCAGGAAGAGCATAAATTAAGTCAAAAGAAACATTTTCAAAAATTTTTTTTGATAATTCAATTGATTTTTTGGCTTCAAAGGCACTATGATTTCTACCCAAAAATCTTAAAAACTCATCATTAAAACTTTGGACACCAATTGAAATTCTATTAATTCCTGAATAATAAAATTCTTTTAGGTTTTTATTAAATATTGAGCTTGGATTAGCTTCCATGGTTATTTCAATGTTTTTAACATATTCAGTGTTTGGAAACTGTTGTTTGCACTCTTCAATAATTTTTCTCATATTAAAAGGTTCCATCAAAGAAGGTGTTCCGCCGCCAAAAAATATTGATTTTAAATAATAGTGATTTTGATTTTCCATTAAATAAGAATTAATTAAATATCTTAGTTCAACCAATAAGGCTTGTCCCCATTTTTTGTGATCAACAGTGCTTTGAATATGAGAGTTAAAATCACAATAAGGACATTTTGAAACACAAAATGGCCAATGGATATATATTGATATTGGCTTGAGGAATTTCATTTAAAACAATCGTTATAGAATTTATTAAAAGCTATATTTCGATGACTGTGTTTATTTTTAAATTCGGGTTCGATTTGACCATAAGTTAGCTTAGAGTTTTTATTTGGTTGTATAGCTGGAATAAAAATTGGGTCATAGCCAAAGCCTAAATCTCCTTTTGGTGGAAAAGTAATTTCTCCCTTCATTTCCCCCTTAAAGATTTTAAATTTACCATCAGGCCAGGTTAAACAAAGAGCACAAACCATGCTTGCACTAAAATCTTTTTTTCCCAGCATTAAAAACTCAATTTTTTTTATAGCTTTTTTAAAGTTTTTCTCAGGTCCAGCCCAATCTGCAGAATATATACCAGGTGAACCACCTAATGATTTAATAAGCAATCCACTATCGTCAGAAATAGAAGCCTTACCAGAAATAGAAGTTGTTTCAGAAGCCTTGATGTAAGCGTTTTCTTCAAATGAATTTCCATTTTCAACAGGAACAGGCAAACGCATCTCTGAAGAAGAGTAAACACTCACATTAATATTTTTTAATAAATTTTTTAACTCCTGAAGTTTTCCAGAATTATGAGTTGCTATAATTATATTTTTTTCTTCAAACTTTCTTTTAAAGTTTTTAAATTCAAAACTGCTTTTATGCTTCATTAACTGCTTTCATTTGTTTCTCAAACAAACCTTTAGTTCCCTCAAGAGCCAAATCTAAAAGCATATCCATTTTTGTTCTTTCAAAAGGGTCTGCTTCTGATGAAGCTTGAATTTCAACTAATTTACCATCTGAAGTAAAAACAAAATTTGAATCAACCTCTGCAGTTGAATCTTCAGAATAATCTAGATCTAATATTGGAAAGCCTTTCCATATACCGCATGAAATAGCACATATTTGATTTATAATGGGATTGGTTTTTAATTTATTTGTATATAGTAATCGATTAATAGCGCAGGACAAAGCAACCCATCCTCCAGTTATAGAAGCCGTTCTAGTTCCTCCGTCAGCTTGAATTACATCACAATCGATAATTATTTGTCGTTCCCCCAAGAGTTTTAAATCAATAATTGATCTTAATGACCTTCCAATTAGACGCTGAATTTCCAAAGTTCTTCCGCTTTGCTTTCCCCTAGATGCTTCACGGCTGGTTCGTGTATGAGTTGATCTTGGGAGCATACCGTATTCGGCGGTTACCCAACCCTTTCCTGAATTTTTCATGAATATAGGAACTTTTTCTTCAACGCTTGCTGTACAAAGTACGTGTGTATCCCCAAATTTAACCAAACATGATCCCTCAGCATTTCCAATATAATTTGAGCAAAATTGAATTTCTCTCATTTCATTATTTTTTCTTCCTGATGGCCTTAATAATTTGCCTTTCGAAGTGATTTCCATTTTGTTTCCAATATAGCTGAATTTAATTTTCTTGTGTATTGTTGACCGATTATAAACCAAAGTTTAATCTAATTCTATGGAAATAGGTCTATTAAATGAAAGAAAAAAATCAGTATTTAATGAAATCGTCAACTCTTATTTAAATGATGGGTCACCAATTGGGTCGAAGACACTATCATCAAAATCCAAAGAGACTGTTTCTTCATCCTCTCTAAGAAACATTATGGCAGAATTAGAAGAAATAGGACTTCTTTATTCCCCGCATGTTTCATCGGGTCGTCTTCCTACTGAAAAAGGGCTTAGATTATATGTAAATAATTTGCTAGGTGTTGAAATAAAAATTAATGATGATGAAGAAAACTTAATCAAAGCATTACAAAATGCAGGCCTAAGAGGTCCTAAGGAACTTCTTTCTGAAGTTAGTGCGTCTTTATCTGGAATGACTAGTCATGCAGGGATTGTGGTAACACCAAAATCAGAAAATAGTATTAGACATATTGAATTTGTTAGAATTTCAAAACTTAGAGCGCTTGTTGTGCTTGTCGATACAAATGGATCCGTTGAAAACAGAATTATTGATATTGATGAGGGGACTCCAAACTTAACATTTGAAATGGCTGGGAATTATTTAAATTCAAGAATAAAGGGACAAAATATTCAAGAATTAAGAATTATCATAAATGAAGAAATAAAAACAAAAAAGGCAGAAATTGATAATTTAGCTGCTAGTTTAATTGAACGTGGATTAGCAGTTTGGGCGAATGATCAACCAGATGCTTCGTTAATAGTTCGCGGCCAAGATAAATTACTTGAAGATGTTCATGCAATAGAAGATTTAGAAAGAATTAAATCTCTTTTTAATACTTTAGGAAATCAGGAATTGAGTATAAAACTTTTAGAGGACGTTTCTTTTGCTTCAGGTGTAAAAATTTTCATAGGATCGGAGAACAAGCTTTTTATTGGTTCAGGTTGCTCACTAATAATTGCTCCACTTCAAAACTATGAAAACACGGTTATTGGCGCACTTGGAGTTATAGGACCCAAGAGAATGAATTACTCAAAAATTATTCCAATAGTTGATTATACTAGTCAAATAGTTACAAAAATTTTAAATGGCGAACAAATCACAAAAGAAAAAAAATAAATTAGCTCTATTGGAATAACTATTTTTATAACTATATGAGAAAAAAAAGAGATTTATAATGACCAAAAACAAAAAGAAAAACAGCAAAGAAACCAATAAAGATATCCTAGAAGAAGAAGTTAGTGAGGATACCATTGAGAAAGAATTAAACGAAAACGCTATTAATATAAACGAAAATCTAAAACTAGAAATTGAAAAAGCAATTGACGATAGAAAAAGAGCTTTGGCCGATGCTGAAAACACACGTCGAAGATCAATCAAAGACCTTGAACAAGCAAGGAAATACGGACACCTTTCATTTTCACGTGAAATACTTTCAGTTGTTGATAGTCTAGAGAAAGCAGTTTTATCTGCACCTAAACAAAAGGATCAATTGTCTGATGAAGTAAAAAACTTTATAATCGGTGTAGAAATGACACTAGAACAATTAAAGCAAGTCTTTTCTAATCACAACATCGTAAGAATTGACCCAATAGGTGAAAAATTTGACTATAATATTCACCAAGCAATGTTTGAAAAAGAGACCGATGAATTCGAACAAGGAACCATTATTGAAGTAATGCAACCTGGATGGTCTTTGCATGACAGACTGTTAAGACCTGCAATGGTTGGTGTTTCAAAGAAAAAAATCAAACAATAACTTATCAAGCCCTTGTAACTAGGAAATATAAACCCTATATCAACGAAAGCTTACTAGTAAATTATAATAATTTTTATGAGGATATTAAAATGAGCAAGGTAATAGGCATAGACCTTGGAACTACAAATTCTTGTTTTGCAATAATGGACGGTAAAACTGCAAAAGTAATTGAAAATGCCGAAGGGGCAAGAACCACACCTTCAATGGTTGCTTTTACTGAAAATGGTGAAAGACTGGTTGGACAATCAGCAAAAAGACAAGCAGTAACAAATCCTGAAAACACTCTTTTTGCAATCAAGAGATTAATTGGACGCAAAAAAGATGATAAAGAAACAAAAAAGTTCTCTAATTTAGTTCCTTATAAGATAAGTGCACATGATAACGGTGATGCATGGGTTGATAGTTTAGATGAAAAAGGCAAGCCCAAATCTTACTCTCCAAGTGAAGTTTCTAGTTTTATTTTGAGAAAACTCAAAGAAGATGCAGAAGCATATTTAGGAGAGACTGTAGAAAAAGCAGTCATTACAGTTCCTGCATACTTTAATGATGCTCAACGCCAAGCAACTAAGGATGCTGGAAAAATAGCAGGATTAGAAGTTTTAAGAATAATTAATGAACCAACAGCGGCTGCTCTTTCTTATGGCCTTGATAAAAAAGACAGTGGAGTGGTCGCAGTTTATGATCTCGGTGGTGGTACATTTGATGTTTCGATTTTAGAAGTTGGAGATGGTGTCTTTGAAGTTAAGTCAACAAATGGAGATACTTTTCTGGGCGGGGAAGATTTTGATCAGAGGATCATCGACTTTCTTGCTGATGAGTTTAAAAAAGAAAATGGAATTGACTTACGAGAAGATAAGCTGGCACTCCAAAGACTTAAAGAGGCTGCTGAAAAAGCAAAAATTGAACTTTCAAGTGCTGTACAAACCGATGTTAACCTTCCGTTTATTACTGCTGATCAATCAGGTCCAAAACACTTAAATTGTAAACTAACTAGGGCAAAGTATGAAGATTTAGTAGATGATTTGGTTAAGGGCTCTTTAGGACCATGCAAATCTGCTCTTAAGGACGCCGGAATTAAGTCATCTGATATAAAAGAAGTCATTTTAGTTGGAGGTATGACTAGAATGCCTAAAATAATTGAAACAGTTACTAAGTTTTTTGGATCTGAGCCTCACAGAGGGGTCAACCCAGATGAAGTGGTAGCTTCAGGGGCGGCCATTCAAGCAGGTGTATTAACCGGTGACGTGAAAGATGTTTTGTTGTTAGATGTCACCCCATTATCTTTGGGCATTGAAACCTTAGGTGGTGTTTTTACTCGTTTGATCGATAGAAACACAACAATTCCGTCAAAAAAGAGTCAGGTTTTTTCTACCGCTGAAGACAATCAATCGGCTGTGACAATTTCTGTTGTCCAAGGTGAAAGAGAAATGGCTCAGGACAATAAACCTTTAGGCCAATTTAATTTAGAAGGTATAGCCCCTGCACGAAGAGGGGTTCCTCAGATTGAAGTGACATTTGATATTGATGCTAATGGTATAGTTAATGTTTCGGCTAAAGACAAAGCAACAGGCAAAGAACAAAAAATAACAATTCAAGCTTCAGGCGGTCTTGATGAAAAAGAGATAGAAAAAATGGTTCAAGATGCAGAAGAAAACGCAGAATCTGACAAGAAAAAACGTGAAGATATTGAGACAAGAAACCAGGCAGAAGCACTTGTCAATGGTGCAGAAAAAGCGATAGAAGATGCAGGTGAAAAAATTGATACAGAAACCAAATCTTCAGTTCAAGAATCTTTGCAAGAGCTTAAAACTGCTCTTGAAAGCGATGATTTAGATGAAATCAAGCAAAAGTCTGCTGCTTTAAGTCAAGTTATGATGAAATTAGGAGAAGCAGCTTATAAAGATATCCCTGATGAAGAGACTCCTGGTGGTGAAGATGAAAAATTAAAAAAAGATGATGAAGATGTGGTTGATGCTGATTTTGAAGAAGTAGATAACGAAAAAAAAGATGAAAAAAAAGATAAATAATAATTTTAGCAAATAAAATTTATTACCTTACAGGGTGTTTCTACAATGGCAAAACGAGACTATTATGAAATATTAAGTGTAGATCGTAAAGCAGATGCGGGAACAATAAAATCAGCATATAGAAAACTGGCGATGAAACACCATCCTGATAAAAACCCTGGTGACAAGAAGGCAGAAACTCTTTTTAAGGAAGCAACCGAAGCTTATGAAATTTTAAAAGATGACGAAAAACGTGCTGCTTATGATAGGTTTGGCCATGCTGCATTTGAAGGTGGTTCTGGTTCTCAAGGTCAAGGCTCAGGGTTTGGTGGCTTTTCAGGAAACTTTTCTGATATTTTTGATGAATTCTTCGGTGATGTTATGGGGGGCGGATCTCAAGGAAAACAAAGCAGAGGCGCAGATTTACGATATGATCTTGATGTAAGCTTAGAAGAAGCATATTCGGGAATTCAAAAAGAAATACCAATTACAACAGCTGGAAAATGTGACAGCTGTCAAGGTTCAGGTGTGTCTAAGGGTGGCAGAGTTAACAATTGTAGCACTTGTGCTGGGAGAGGAAGAATTAGAGTCCAACAGGGATTTTTTGCTGTTGAGCGTGAATGCAGTTCGTGTAATGGTGAAGGGCAAATTATTTCTGACCCTTGTGTGACTTGCAGAGGAAATGGTGTTCAAAACAAAACAAAAAAACTTTCTGTGAATGTTCCTCCTGGGGTTGATAATGGAACCAGAATAAGACTTTCGGGTGAAGGAGAGGCTGGACCAAGGGGTTCTGGATCAGGAGACTTATATATTTTTGTTCAAGTTAGGCTGCATAATATTTTTTCAAGGGAAGGAAAGGATATATATTGTCAAGTTCCCATAGACATGCCAAGTGCAGCATTAGGTGGTAGCCTTGAAGTGCCAACAATTGATGGAGGAAGGCTAAAAATAAACTATGACCCAGGGACGCAATCGGGAAAGAGGTTTAGATTGAGAGGGAAAGGAATGCCAGGATTAAGGGGCTCTTCCAGAGGAGATGCTTACGTGGAAGCTCTTGTAGAAACCCCTGTAAACCTAACAAACAAACAAAAAGATCTCTTAAAAGAGTTTTCTTTGGAAGGCAAATCAAAAGGTCCACAAACAGATAGCTTCTCCGAAAAACTCAAAAGATTTTGGAATAGAAGTTAAATTTATATTATAACTTTTATATCATTAATCTAAATTAATATATTAATTCTAATTTTAATTAAAACTGATAGCCAATGAACAAATATAATAAAAAAGTAAACATTTCGGTTGCTGGGGCTGCTGGCAGGATGGGCAGAATGTTAGTTAATACTGTTCACTCACATTCTCAGTGCAGTTTGGTTGCGGCAACATGTCACCCTAGCGAGAGCGAAGTAATTGGTAAAGATGCTGGATTAATTGCAGGGTTAAATTCTTTAAATGTTCCGATATCCTCAAACCCAAAAGATCTTGTAAAAGCAGATGTTATTATTGATTTTACAACGCCTGAATCTACAATTAATAATTCAAATTTAGCCATAAAAAATAAAACAGGACATGTAATTGGAACAACAGGCTTATCTTCTGATCAAGAACAAACTATTAGAAAAAATTCTTTGAAAGCCCCTATTGTTTATGCGGCAAATATGAGCGTCGGAGTAAATTTGCTTATAGCATTGATCGAAAAAGCTGTGAAATCGATCGATTACGATTGGGACATTGAAATACTTGAAATGCACCATAGGCATAAAGTTGACGCTCCATCTGGGACAGCCTTAACATTAGGAAAAACAGCAGCAAAAGTTAGAGATGACCAATTTGAAAAAGTTTCCAAATTATCAAGAGAAGGCAGAGTTGGAGAAAGAATTAAAAAAGAAATTGGGTTTGCAACACTTCGGGGTGGATCTGTTGTTGGAGACCACACAATGGTTTTAGCTCATGACGATGAAAGAATAGAACTAACGCATAAGGCGACTAATAGAAAAATTTATGCAAACGGTGCAGTGAAAGCTGCTATATGGTGTGCAACAAAACAAACAGGCTTGTTCAACATGAAAGAAGTATTAAAGCTGTAAATCATATTATTTATATATTCTTCTTAAATTTAAACTTAAGATGCATAATTTTTTTGAAAGTTTTCCTAAGTAATTTCTTTTTCTCATGTCATAAAAAATTAACCTATCTGAATTATCTTTAAAAAAGAAATCTACAACACACTCTTTTTGACGATATTGAAAAGTTAAAATTTTGCCTTGTTTCCTGTCATAATCTGGCTTGCCAAGAGCATTAATTATTTGAGGCAAAGTCAGGCTTTCAATTAAACTATCTCTAAAAAAAACTGACTTCTCATTTGATAATTTATTGAAAACCTTATTATCGTAAAAAGGATGTTTTAAATTTAGTGCATCTTTGTACATAATTTTTGTTATATCTAATTTAATTTTTATTGAAGGTTTAAAATAATTTTGAAAATTTATTCTAGGTTTTTTAATTTTATCCATTGATTCTATAGAGGATGTTTTAATTAAGTCCTTCATGATGTTTTTAATATTGGATATATTTTTGTAAATGTTTTTTGAATCTACTTTGTTCTCAAAAACCTCAGCCTGTTTTATTGGCATGGGCGTTTGTTTTTTTCTTTCCTTTGCCGCTATAATCTCTACAGTGATACCGTCATTTTTTACTGAACTTGTTTTTAATTCACTGCTTTGATTGTATAATTGAAGCTCTTGAAGTTCTTGACATCCTGAAACAACTAAAAGAATGATTGATAAAAAATAATAATTTGATATTTGTATTTTCAAAATAAAAATCTAACCCATGAAAAATTACCTATATTTTTTATACAGAATAATTATAAATTTAAAGGAAAAAAAGTGACTAAAAATAATATGATTGATGTTACAACAATAGGCAATGCAATTGTTGATATAATAGCTCAGTGTAGTGATAGCTATTTAATTGAACAAAATATTATTAAATCGTCAATGAATTTAATTGATGAAGAACGCTCTAAGAGTTTATATGAAAATTTAGAAAAACCAAAAATAATTTCTGGTGGCTCAGCTGCCAATACATCTGTAGGAATTTCTTCATTAGGTTCAAACACCGCATTTATTGGCAAAGTAAAAAATGATGAATTAGGTCAAACATTTAAAAATGATATTGAAAAAGTTGGTGTGTTATTTAATACACCCTTTTCAGATTTTGGACCAAGAACCGCATCATCAATAATTTTAGTTACTCCTGATGCTGAAAGGTCAATGAATACATTTTTAGGAGCTTGCGTAAATCTAGATATTAATGATGTAGATGAAAGTTTAATTAAGAATAGCAAAATTGTTTACTTAGAGGGATACCTTTTCGATCCTCCCAAAGCAAAAGAAGCATTTGTTAAAACTGCAAAAATAGCACAAAAAGAACAAAACTTAGTTGCAATGACACTTTCAGATAGTTTTTGTGTCGAAAGACACCGATCAGATTTCATTTCTTTTACTAAGAACCATGTAGATATATTATTTGCAAATGATGACGAAATTAAAAGTTTGTTCCAGTGTGACCTCAAAGAAGCAAAATCCAATATTGAAGAAATGGGGACAGAAACAATAATCACACTTGGTCCAAAGGGGTCTTTAATTTATAAAGATAAAAAATGGACGAATGTTGACGCTATTATACCAGAGAGAATTATGGACACAACCGGTGCGGGAGATCTTTATGCATCAGGTTATTTACATGGTCGCAGTTTAAATTTAAATGTAGAAAAATGTGGAATGATAGGCTCAATAGTCGCTTCAGAAATTATTTCACACATTGGTCCAAGACCAATTAAAAACCTGAAAGAGTTAATTCAAAATATATAGGGTTCACATTGTTTCATATGCACTAAATATTGCAGCATTTGTAATTTCATTTACTGTTGAACCCATTTGTACTATTTGAATTGGATACTCTCCACCAATTAGTATGGGTCCAATTACGGACCCCCCACCTAGTTTTTGCAATAACTTATAAGATATATTTGCTGAGTGCAATCCAGGCATAACCAAAATGTTTGCATCATCACTTAAATTGCAAAAAGGATAATTCTTTTTCATTAATTCGTGACTTAGAGCAATCTCAACTGACATTTCGCCATCAAATTCAAAATCCACCGATCTATCCTTAAGAATGGAGACAGCTTCTTTGGCAGAGTTTGTTGATGGTAAAGAAGGGCTCCCAAAATTTGCAAAACTCGAGAAGGCCACCCTTGGATTGTAACCAAGTTTAGAAACTAAGGCTGCCATTTGTTCTGCTATGTCAGCCAACTCTTCAGGCTTAGGTCTTTCGATTATGCTAGTATCTCCAATAAACACAGTTTTTTCCCTGCTTATAACCATGCATACACCAAAAAACTGATGGCCTTCTTTTGGAGAAATAACTCTTGTTATATGGTTGAATGTATCATTAAATGATCTCGTTAATCCGCTTACCAAACCATCAGCATCCCCCAATGCCACCATGCAAGCACCAAAAACATTTCTGTCCTGATTAACCATTCTTTGGCAGTCTCTATATAAATAACCCTTTCTTTGAAGTTTATTAAATAAAAAACTGCTGTATAAGTTGTTTCTATCAGATAAAGCAGCATTATGGATTTCTAAATTACTTATTCCATCAAGACCAATTCTTCTTGCTGTATCTTTAATGTGTTGTTCTCTTCCGATTAAAATTGGTGCACCTAAACTGCTACTTTGTAAAATCAACGCTGACTTAATGGCTCTTTCTTCTTCACCTTCAACAAAAACAATTCTTTTTCCACAATTAGAAATTTTATCAGAAATCATTTGAAGCATACTTGCAGTAGGATTAAGTCTTCTTGCGAGTTGTTTTTTGTATAGTTGAATATTTTTAATAGGTTTTGATGCGACACCACTTTTCATTGCTGCTTCAGCAACCGCTGACGAAACTTCAACAATAAGTCTAGGATCAAAAGGAGCAGGAATAATATAGTTTTCTCCATAAGTCATCTTGTCTTGCCCATATGCATTGCTAACTTCATCAGGAACATTTTTTCTAGCTAAATTTGCAATTGCATTTACTGCAGCAATTTTCATGTCTTCGTTAATTGTATTAGCCCTGACATCTAGGGCCCCTCTAAAAATATATGGAAAACCAAGAACATTATTCACTTGATTGGGTAAGTCAGACCTACCAGTAGCGATAATAGCGTTTGGAAAACCCTTTTTAACTTCATCAGGCATAATTTCAGGATCTGGATTAGCCATTGCAAAAATTATTGGGTTCTTGTTCATTTTTTTTATTTGTTTTGAATCAAGCAACCCACCAACAGACAAACCAATAAAAGCATCAGCTTCTACTAATGCTTCTTCAAGTGTCCTTGCATTGGTTTGAACTGCATGCGCAGACTTCCATTGATTAAGCCCTTCAGTTCTTCCCTTGTATATCACCCCAGATTTATCTACCAAAGTAATATTGTTTTTACCAGCACCCATTGCTTTAAGCAATTCAACGCAAGCAATTGAAGCCGCCCCAGCTCCACTGCTGACAATTTTTACTTTTCTTATATCTTTTTTTGTCAAGTGAAATGCATTAATTAAGCCAGCTGCTGTAATTATTGCTGTACCATGTTGATCATCATGAAAAACAGGTATTTTCATTTTTTCTCTTAATTTTTGTTCTATTATAAAACAATCAGGTGCTTTTATATCTTCTAAATTAATTCCTCCAAATGAAGGTTCAAGCAATTCGATGCAATTAATAAATTTATCTATATCAGAACTGTTTACTTCAAGGTCAATAGAGTCTATATCAGCAAATTTTTTAAAAAGAACAGATTTTCCTTCCATTACAGGTTTAGATGCAAGAGCCCCAATATTACCTAAACCTAAAACAGCAGTACCATTAGTTATTACAGCAACTAAATTACCTTTAGAAGTATAATCATAAGCTAAAGATGGATTTTTTGATATTTCCTCACAGGGTACTGCAACACCAGGTGAATATGCCAGAGACAAATCTCTTTGAGTGTTTAAAGATTTTGTAGCTTGAACTTCTAATTTTCCAGGCTTGTCATGTTGGTGGTAATCAAGCGCTTCCTGACGTTCGATTTTAATGCTTTCATCCATCTAAATTGCTCCTGGTATTATTGTGTTCAAAACTATATTAGCATTTAAACTTTTAATAAAACTGACTCCTGTTGCCTTTCTTTAAAACACATAAATTAAGTATATAAAATAAATAAAAATTTTTTTTAAATTTATTAACAATTTAGTGTTTTATAAATCATATGCAATTATGTAAATTATTTTCAATTAAATAAACATTTTAACAAACAATACTTATGACCGAAGATACAATGTTAAAGAATGAGATTAAATCGAAAAGAAACAGATCTTATGGGCTTCCAGATTCAAGTAACCCTAGCCTGACACCAATGATGTCGCAATATTTGAAGATCAAGGAAAAACATTTAGATGAGATCTTGTTTTATAGAATGGGCGACTTTTATGAAATGTTTTTTAACGACGCAGTTTTAGCGTCATCAATTTTAGATATTACACTTACAAAACGAGGAAAACATGAAGAAAAAGATATTCCCATGTGCGGAATACCCTTTCATAGTTCAGAAAATTATTTGAGCAAACTGATTGACAAAGGTTACAGAGTAGCAATTTGTGAGCAAGTAATCACATCCCAAGAAGGTATCAAACGTAACCGAGGACCTATGGAAAGAGAGGTTGTGAGAATATTAACACCTGGAACAATTCTTGAAGAAAATTTCTTTAATGATAGTAACAACAACTTTCTTTGTTCATGGAACGAGGTTGCTGGTGAGCAAGCAGTTGCTTGGGTAGATTTGTCGACAGGAGTGTTTTTTGTTGAAAAGTTAGATAATATTTTTTCTGATGCATTTGAAGCAACTTTGGAAAGGCTTTCGCCTAGAGAATTGATACTTCCTGAGAAAATGAAAGAAAAGTACCCAACTCATTTTAAAGGCTGTGTTTCAATTCAAGCGGACACATTGTTTCAAACCGAAATATGTGAAGATAGGCTTAAAAGCTTTTACAAAATAAAATCACTGGGATCATTTGGTTTATTTAATAGAGCAAGTATTTCTGTTTCAGGTGCAATTTTAGGTTATATAAACTTAACTCAGAAGGGAAAGTTGCCCTTATTAAAAAAAATATCTGAATGGAAAACAAGTGAGGTTATGGAAATCGATACTTCGTCAAGAAATTCATTAGAGTTAATTAAAACCCAAACAGGTGAAAAATCAGGAAGTTTTTTTAATACAATAAATAAAACAGTTACTGGCGGTGGAGCAAGACTTTTGCTGGAAAGATTAAATGGACCTTCATTAAATAAATCATTAATTGATGAAAGATTAGATACAGTATCAAACTTCTTAGAAGCAAAATCTTTAAGGCATAAAATTAGAGATCTTTTAAGAGGTGTTCCTGATATAGAAAGATCTCTAACTAGACTTCAATTTAGTAGAGGTGGTCCTAGGGACATTCTTTCATTAAAGATTGGGTGTAATAAAGCTCTCATCATTTTAGATTTAATTTGCAATCAGCAATTTAAGAAAGGTGTGGCTGAAATTAATAGGATGAAAAAAAATTTATATGTAGAGAAAAAATTTTTGAATATGCTAGAGCAAGCTCTTATAGAAAACCCACCATATTTTGCAAGAGACGGCAACTTCGTAAAAGAAGGATTTTCAAAAACACTTGATAAAATAAAACTGATTCGTGATAAATCTAGAGACCATATTTTATCACTTCAAAAGAAATATATAGAAGAAACAAAAATACAATCTTTAAAGATTAAGCATAACAATGTTCTTGGTTATCATGTAGAAATTAGGAAAATACATGAAAAAACCATTCACGATAAATACCATTTTATTCATAGACAAACTACAGCTCAAGCATCAAGGTACACGACAGCAGAATTAGCAAGCCTCGAGAAAGAGTTAATGAGTGCTGGCAAAAGGACACTTGAAATTGAATTGAAAATTTTTGATGAACTTGTAAATGAATGCATGAAATATTCATATCAATTATTAAATATTTTTTCAGCAATATCATTATTAGATGTATCCATTTCTTTTTCAGAAACCGCTGATATTTGGGATTATTGTAGACCAGAGATTACAAAAGAAAATATCTTTTCTGTTGTCTCAGGAAGGCACCCTGTGGTGGAACAGTCGTTATATAATAATTCAGATATTAAATTTGTTGGCAATGATTGTAATTTAAATGACGAAAAATACCTTTGGTTAATAACGGGACCAAATATGGGTGGAAAATCTACATTTTTGAGACAAAATGCTTTAATTAACATTCTTGCTCAGATGGGTTCTTACGTTCCTGCAAAAAAAGCAAAAATTGGTATTACAGATAGAATTTTTAGCAGAGTGGGTTCTGGTGATGATTTATCAAAAGGACACTCCACTTTTATGGTTGAAATGATTGAGACAGCATCAATATTAAATCTTGCATCAAGCAGATCTTTTGTGATTCTTGATGAAGTTGGAAGGGGAACTGCAACTTGGGATGGCTTGTCTTTAGCCTGGTCTGTTATTGAAAATATACACAATAAAATAAACTGTAAAACATTGTTTGCTACACATTATCATGAGCTAACAAAATTAAATAAAACATTAAAAAAACTTAGTTTATATTCATTAGAAGCAAAAGAGTTCAATGAAGAAATCATTTTTCTTTATACCTTAATACCCGGTTCCGCCAATAAATCTTATGGCTTGCAAGTGGCCAAATTAGCGGGAATACCACCTGATGTGGTTAACAGAGCAAATGAAATTCTTAATGAGCTTGAAAGTGAATACAGTATTGAAAAAAAACTTCCTTTGTTTGAAATACAAAAACAACTTAAAGAAGATAATGAAGATCCAATAAAACTAGAGATAAAAAAAACAAATCCAGACGACATTACACCATTACAAGCTATAGAACTAATATATAAACTTAAAAACTTTACAAATAATTACAAAAAATGAATACAGAAAAGCAACAATCAAATTTTAAGGAAGGGGTTTTTAACTTTATTGAATACGATTCTATACAAAAAACTAAATTTCCTATTAAGATTAATGCCTATAATTTGAAAAAGCATTCTCAACAAGAAATTAATTTAACAAATTTAAGAAAAACAATCACCCAATCGCTAAAGGTGATACTTGCAGAGGGACAATCTATATTAAAAGTGAAGTTTTTAAATGATAACAAAGGCTTATTTTGTTCAGTTGCTCGCTCTCATTTAATGGATCAGATAATCTATATTCTATATAATAAAGTCAAAAATTACCTAAAAACTAAAGATCCTATTTCTTTGTTGGCAGTGGGGGGGTTTGGACGAGGTGAATTAGCGCCATTCAGTGATATTGATTTATTGTTTTTAACAAGATCTGGAAATAAAAAAATAAGTGAAAAGTTTGTTCATTTTATTTTGTATACATTGTGGGATTTGGGCTTGTCAGTTGGTCACTCAACTAGAAATATTGCGGATGTAATCAATGACTCAAAAAGGGATATAATTTTACGCACATCAGTTCTAGAAAATCGTTATTTGGCTGGAGACAAAAAATTATTCAATGAATTGAATCGCAAATTTAAGCTTTTACAGAAAAGAACAGTTTCAGAATTTATTAACTTAAAACTAAAAGAACAAGAAAACAGACATCATAAAATGGGTGACTCCAGATATATGTTGGAGCCCAACATTAAAGAAAACAAGGGTTGTTTGCGGGATTTAAATACCCTTTTTTGGATTTCAAAATACCATTACAAATTTAATAAAATCACGGAAATCAAAAAATATAGTTTGTCATGGTCAAATGAATTAAAGCGTTTTAATCAGGCATTAGATTTTTTGATGACTATAAGATGCCATCTTCATTACATTTCAAAGAAAGATGACAATATTTTAAACTTTTCTGCCCAAGAACAAATAGCCAAAAATTTGGGATTTAAAAATCGTGGAAATACACTATCTGTTGAGAGGTTTATGAAGAGGTTTTATTTAATTGCAAAAGATGTAGGAAGCTTAACAAGATTATTTTGCACAGAATTAGATAACTACAATAATTCTCAACCTATATACTCATCTGAAACTTCTGATAGGGATTGGAAAAACTTTGAATTAAAAAATCGACAAGTTTTTTATAATAAAAACAAAACAGAAGGAAAAAAAGGAAAAGTTAGCCCAATAATAATTTTAAAAATTTTTAAATTTGCTCAAAATAGAAACCTGGATATTCACCCTTCAACCATTTATAGTATTATTAATTCTAAAAGAACTATTTCAGAATTTAAGAACAAGATAGAACTATACAATATTTTTGTTAGAATTTTATTATCATCCAAAAATTCAGAAAAATATTTAAGGTTAATGAATGAGTGTGGTGTTTTAGGAAAACTATTCCCTGATTTTCAAAAAATTGTTGGTTTGATGCAATACAATATGTATCATCACTATACAGTTGATGAACATACCCTAAGATCCATAGGTTTTTTACATAAACTGGAAAAAGGCGATCTCAGGGAAGTCGCCCCCATTGCATCAAGACTTATAAGAAAGATCCAATCTAGAAAAGTTTTGTTTATCTCAATTTTTCTTCATGACATTGGAAAAGGAAGAAATGAAGACCACAGCAAAGTTGGTGTGGAAATAGCTAAAAATATATGCCTTTCCTTAGGGTTAAAAGATGAAGAAATTGAAAATGTTTTGTGGCTAGTAAAAAACCACCTCTTAATGAGTAAAATTGCTTTTAACTATGATGTTTCTGACCCAAAGACTATTGATGATTTTACCCAAGTAGTTCAATCACCAGAGAAACTCAGATTATTACTAATTTTAACTGTTGCAGACATACTAGCTGTTGGTCCAGGAATTTGGAATTCATGGAAGGCTGCATTAATGAGAGATCTTTTTAGGCTTTCTGAAGAAGTTTTATACGGTGCTAATCCCTATCATCTTTTAGAGCTTAACCCCGATAACTCAATGATAAAGACTCGAGAATATCTTACAAACTGGGAGAATGAAGAGTTTAGTGTATATAGCTCACAATATCCCAGAAATTTTTGGTCAGCATTAGACGTTGAGACTCATGTTTGGTTGGCAAAAAAGCATAAAACAAATAGAAAAAAAATTAAACAAATAGATATATTTTTCAAAAAATTAAAAAACACAAACTCAATTTTGATTGTAGTAATTGCGTTAGACAACCCTGGTTTATTTAGTGATATTGCAGGTGCAATTTCTATTCAAGGCACTGACATCCAAACTGCCAAGATCTTTACTAGAAAAGATGGAATGGCAACAGATTTTTTTTGGGTAAAATCAAATACAAGCACTGTTTTTGATAAAGAGAAACTTGATAAAATAAAGCAATCTATCTCTAAAAGTATAAAAACCAATTTTAATCCAGAAAAACAGATCTTCAAGTTATGGAAATCAACACCTGAAAGGATCAGATCCCTTAAATCGCTTTCAAGGGTTATAGTAGATAACAATATGAGTAACTCTCAAACAATAATTGAAGTTAATTGTCAAAATAAACCAGGATTGTTGTACAAACTTACTAAAGAAATTAAAGACCTTAATTTACAAATTCAATCAGCTTCTGTTTCAACATATGGTAACAGTGCAGTGGATGTGTTTTATGTTAAAGATGTCTTTGGTATGAAAATAGAAAATGAAAAAAGAATAAATTTAATCAAGAAAAATATTCAGTTGGCCCTAATGGATAATTTCGAGACCGAAAAAATACAATGAAAAATTCAATTGTGAAGGCCTTTATTAATGTTAGTTTTTGGACTTTTATTAGTAGGGTTTTTGGTTTTTTAAGAGATGTTTTACTTGCTGCATCAATTGGTGCAGGACCAATTTCCGATGCTTTTTTTGTCGCTTTTAAACTCCCAAATATGTTCAGAAGGTTAACGGCAGAAGGAGCTCTTGTTCAATCCTTTCTTCCAACTTTTACATTTATTGAAGAACAAAAATCAAAAGAAACATCACAGGAACTTGCTTCTAATATACAAAGTGTTCTGTTAATATTTTTGTTGATTTTATTAGTTTTGGCAGAAATTTTTATGGGGTATATAATTATGGGCTTGGCCCCAGGG
The DNA here is from genome assembly GCA_964502335.1 of uncultured Rhodobacterales bacterium. GTDB lineage: Bacteria > Pseudomonadota > Alphaproteobacteria > Puniceispirillales. Next base: position 28,573 of record CAZCWO010000003.1, read on the forward strand.
TTTTTAGATGACCCCAAAAAATATGAAACCACAATTCAGTTTTCTAGAATTACCATAGTATATTTACCTATTATATCAATAATTGCACTATGGGGTTCAATTTTGCAATCGACAGGAAGATTTATGCCTTTGGCTGCTTCTCCAATTATATTAAATGTTTCATTAATTGCTGCTTCTGTATTCATTATTTCAGACTATTTATCTTATTTCGCTCTTGCCATATCTGTTCCAATAGCTGGCATTTTGCAGATGGCATTTATAGCAATATGGCTAGTTAAAGATAAAAGAGTTCCAAAACTTAAACCACCTAAAAGAAATATTAATTTTCATGGGGTTTGGAAAAAGTTTATACCAGCATCATTTGGCGCTGGGTTATTACAGATAAACCTATTAGTAGATACTATTTTAGCGTCCGTTGTTGGTGCGAGTTCTGTATCGTATCTATATTATGCAGATAGGCTCTCACAACTACCTTTAGGGGTGATTGGGATTGCTCTTGGAACAGCTCTTTTGCCAAATCTATCAAAAGCTGAGGCCAATAATAATATCAATTTTGTTAAAGAACAATTAGAAAAAAGTCTAATATTTGGAGCAATATTTTCTATTCCTTCATGTGTTGCTTTTCTAATTTTACCTAGTTTTTTAATTGAAGCAGTTTATGCAAGGGGTGAGTTTGATGAAAAAGATGTTTTTGGAGTGGCGCTAGCTTTATCTGCTTATGGGATAGGGGTTCCAGCATTTATAGGTATTAAAATATTACAATCGTCTTTTTATGCTATGCGAGATACAGTTACACCATTTCGAATTTCAATATTTTCAGTGATACTAAATATTACATTAAGTATTTTACTTATGAAAAAACTTGGTTTTTATGGGATAGCTTTAGCAACATCAATTTCTTCTTATGTTACTTTCTTTTGTTTGTTTTTTCTTTTGTTAAACAAAAACAGATTATCATTATCAATTATAAGGCCAATATTATTATTATTGTTTTTAGGTTTGATTTTTGGTTTATTGCTGTTTCAATTATCTTTGATGTTTGATAGTATGAATTTGCTTCTATCTTTGCTTATAATTATACTGGTTTCAGTTATAATTTGGTTTGGTCTTATGGTTTTGTTTGGGTTTTTTCGTATAACATCAATTATTAAATATAATAGAAACTAAAACTTTCTTTATTTAAATTAGGAATTTGTTATGAAGGGTAGAATTTTTTCTGGGGTACAACCTACCGGAAACTTGCATTTAGGTAATTATTTGGGTGCAATAAAAAATTGGGTTGATCTTCAAAAAGACTTTGAATGTATATATTGTGTTGTTGATTTACATGCAGTTACTGTACAAAGAACACCAAAGGAACTTACAAATGATACTTTTGAAGTGGTTGCCGGACTAATTGCTTCAGGCATTGACCCTGACAAGTCAATTTTATTTAATCAATCGCAGGTAACTTCTCATTCAGAACTAGCGTGGATTTTTAATTGCACGGCGAAATTAGGTTGGCTTAATAGAATGACACAATTTAAAGAGAAAGCAGGAAAAAATAAAGAAAACGCAAGTGTTGGTCTATACGTTTACCCTACGCTAATGGCTGCAGATATTTTAGCTTATAAAGCCACTCATGTTCCTGTAGGTGAAGATCAGAAACAACATTTAGAATTAACAAGAGACATAGCTTTAGCGTTTAATTCTTATTACGATTTAGACTTTTTCCCTTTGCCTGAACCTCAAATTTTTGGTTCAGCATCAAGAGTAATGAGCTTAAGAGATGGAATGTCTAAAATGAGTAAATCAGATGTTTCGGAATACTCTAGAATTAATCTTAAAGACACGGCTAGTGAAATAAGCCTTAAACTTAAAAAAGCTAAATCCGATTCTAATCCAATTCCGTTCTCTAAAGAAGAGCTTGAAAATAGGCCTGAGGCTAGAAATTTAATTGGAATTTATGCAGCGTTATCGCAAAAGTTAGAAATTGAAGTTTTAAATATGTTTGGTGGCAAGGGTTTTGGGGTTTTTAAGCCCGCCCTTGCCGATTTAGCAGTTTCAGTTTTAGAGCCCATAAATACAGAAATAGTTAAACTTTTAGATGATAAACCATATTTAAAAATGATTTTAAACAATGGCTCTGAAAGAGCAAAAGATATATCCAGTAAAGTTCTTTCTGACGTTTATAAAGTAATGGGATTTATCCGATAATTTTGAAATCTTGAAATTATTTTAATTTTGAACCATATTAGTAATTGTTCTTGTAAAATAACTGGAGGGTAAAATGTTTATACAAACCGAAGATACACCGAATCCTTTAACAATAAAATTTCTTCCTGGTAAGGAAGTTATGAAAACAGGAACCGCAGATTTTAAAAATAATGAATTGGCAGTCAACTCCCCCTTAGCTTTGAGATTATTCGAAGTAGATGGTGTTGACGGTGTTTTTTTAGGAAGCGATTTTATTTCTGTAACAAAGAAGCAAGAAGAAGAATGGTTTTCTTTAAAACCATCTATCTTAGGAAAGATTATGGAGCATTATGCAAGTGGAGAAGATGTTCTTAAAGTAAACCAAAATGAGAAATCGGTTCCTGAAGGAGAGGACAGCGATACTGTTCAACAGATTAAGCAGCTATTGGAAACAAGAGTAAGGCCAGCTGTAGCTATGGACGGTGGTGATATTCAATTTGAAAGTTTTGAAGATGGAATTGTAACTTTACTAATGAAGGGAGCTTGTTCTGGGTGTCCAAGTTCCACTGCCACTTTAAAGATGGGGATTGAAAATATGCTAAGGCATTATATACCTGAGGTTCAGGAAGTGCGTGCAAGTGGAATGTAGTAAATTTAATCATTTAAAAAAAGAAAAATAGAAATTAATTTTTGAAAGAAAATCGAGACAAAAATTTTAATTTTAGACTAGATCTAATCATAATTTTTATAGTTGTTTTATTAGGTCCTGTAATTGGTCTACTTTTATCCAAAACAGATTTTTTGGACAAGATAGAACTATTAAAAATTTTAAAACCTGAAGTTGTACTTCATGAACAAAAATTATTAAATCCAAACCATAAAATTATTTTTAGTTCAACCAAAGCAAAAGATCTTGAAGTTTTGCTAGAACAAGTTGGTTTGGATTATTCAAAAGAACTAAATTTAGATAATCTGTTTAATCTTAATCTACTGTCTTTGCCTGAAGATTTATCAACAATAGAGCCAACATCAAGAAGAAAAAAAATTTTTCTATCTTCAATTTTACCATTAATTGTAAACTCAAACTTGGAAATACTCAGTCATAGAAAAGCATTATGTCAGGCTATTAACAATAATGATAATGAAAAGAAACAAGCAATAGCTAAAAAATATAACATTGATTTTTCAACAATTGGAGATTTAATGATTGATGACACATTGATCAGACATATAGATGCTATTCCTATTTCTTTAGCCATGTCACAAGCTGCCGTTGAAAGCGGATGGGGGACCTCTAGGTTTGCATTGCAAGGTAACGCGCTTTTTGGTCAATGGGTTTGGGATGAAAGTAAAGGGATTAAACCAAAGTTTGCTTCTGATAAAAATGCAGTTGTTAGAAAATTTGAAACCTTAGACGAATCTGTAAAAGCGTATATGTTAAATTTAAATACACATATTGCATATTCAGCAATGAGGGCTAAAAGAAAAAGAAATTGTAGTCAAAAAAAACTAATTGGTGGATATGATTTAGCAAACTGGATGGGAAACTATGCTATAACTCGTGATGAATATATCAAAACTCTAAGGTTGGTTATAAAGGCAAATAAGCTAGAAATTTTAGATGATTTAATTTAATAAAAATTGTCTTCCAAACCAATGCCATCTACCCTCTGGTCCAGGGAAAGTACAATTAATACGATGTCTGGGCCTATAAAATAATTTATCTGATCTGACTTCGACCCTTTTTCCTATTAAGGTTACTTGAGCCTCACCAATTCCGCTGATAAAACATTGCAATTGATCAATTTGGGGAAAATCTTTTTCTATAGTGAAACCATAGGAAGGAGGGTTCTGGCTTACAACAGGACTTTTGGGATGAATTTCGCTAACCACGAAAGGCAATGAGCCAGCTGCCAGTAAAAATCTATCAAGACTTCCATATGATTCATTCATTGCAAATCTAGGAAGTTCATGAAAACCAATGCTGGGATGAGCAGATCCAGAATGTTGACCAAAAGATGCCACAAACGTTTCTTTGGCAACTTTTTTAGCAACTAAATTATATTCTCCATAAGGGTAAGCAAATAATTTTGGTATTTCACCCAACTCCTCTTCAAATCTTGAATTTGAGTAATTTATTTCTTTCCTTATTTCCTTTTCAGTTAACTTATGCATGTGTGGGTGAGATTTAGTTTGGCTTCCTATCTCAACACCATTTTTTTTGAGTTCTCTAATTTGGTCCCAACTCATATACCCTGATAAACCTTGATCAATAGGATCAGTAGCTACGAATAGGGTAAAAGGGATGTTTTGATTTTGTAATATTGGCCAAGCATTTTGATAAACCGATAAAAAAGCATCATCTATCGAAATACCGACAGCATAGTCAGGAAGACTTTTTCCAGCCTTAAGTTTATTTACGATTTCTAATAGACCTAAAACACTATATTTAGGGTTTTCCAACTCTTCTAAATGCTTCTTGAACCTTTCTATTTGGATGTTTGTTGAAGGATATCTAGGTTCTCCAAACCTATGATACATAATTATAGAGGCTGAATCTTGAGAGAAAGAGGTATTGATATTATATAAATTAATAAAAATTGTTAGTATTATATTGATAAAAATAAAATTGAGCTTCATATTGGTTTTCGGATTAAATATGTTATTTTAAATCTTTTTAGTATAATCTAAATAATTTTCAAGAAGTAAGAAAGAAAAAGTTTGAACGTTTTAGCAATTGATTCAACAGGCCACTATTCTTCAGTTGGAATATTTGAAATAATTGAAAGTGAAGTTACTTTGAAGTTTAAAAATAGCAACTTTACAAAGAGTAATAAAAATTGTTCTATCAGTAATTTAATAAATAGTATTGCGCGCAAATATAAAATTAAAAAATTAAACTTAATTGCCATCTCTACTGGCCCAGGATCATTTACAAAAATTAGATCTTCAATATCATATGCTAAAGGTTTATCAATGGGATTAGGAATTCCAATTGTAGGCATAAACAGTATCAGTAAGTTATTTTCACTTTGCAGAGATTTTAAGGGAAAAGAAAAAGGGTTACTAGTGACATGTGATACATTTAGAAATCTAGTTTTTGCTAGTATTTATACAGATAAAAAAAGGTTTAATATTAACGAGGATGTTAAAATTTTACCTATTTCAGAAGTTAAAAATATTGAAGGAATTAATTTATTTAAAAAGCTAATGGTGGTTGGCGATGCATCTAATTTAGTTATTGAAGATTTATTAAACAATGGATTTAAGGTTTGCAACAAATTTAATAATTATAAATCTTATGGTGAACCTGGGTTGAAGTCATTGGCTAAATTAGCAATAGAGATTAAAGACATAAATAATAATTTTGATCAACAGCCTATTTATGTAACTGAACCAATTACCAATTTAAAGTAAAACCATAGGAAAAAGTAATTTTGGGTATTAACTTTCAAGACATTAAAAAACTCCCAGTAAATTTAATAAACAACTTTGAAACTCAAAGTGATGAAAATTTATTAAATTCAAATAAATTTGACAGTAAGTTTTTATTAAACAATGAAGGACTTTCAATTTTTTGCAAAAAAAATTTGATGGGGTATATTTTGGCAAAGATAGCTTTGGATCAAGCTGATATTATATCTTTTATAATAAAAAAAGAATTTAGAAGAAAAAAATATGGTACTATACTTTTTAAAAGATTTGTAAATTATTTAAAAACCAAAGGAGTTGAAAGAATTTTTTTAGAGGTTTCAAAGAATAATATACCAGCATTAAAATTTTATTTTTGTATTGGTTTTGAACGTGTTGGTTATAGACAGAATTACTATAAAAATATAAATGGTAATGTTGATGCTGAAGTGCTTATGAGCTCAATAGATTTAATTATAAATAAAGAAAGATCGTTAATTTTGTGACAAAAAAATTGTTTATTAAAACCTTTGGATGCCAAATGAACTTTTATGATTCAGATAAAATTCATGATCTTTTATTCTCCCATGGTTATGAAAAAACTAACATACTTGACGATGCTGATTTAATTGTTTTAAACACTTGTCACATAAGAGAAAAAGCTTCTGAAAAGTTGTTTTCAGACCTGGGCCGCATTAAAAAATTAAAAGACCAAAAAAAAATAACTATAGCGGTAACAGGATGTGTTGCCCAAGCTGAAGGCAAAAAAATAATTGATAGGACCCAATATGTTGATTTAAAAACTGGATCTCAAGCTTTTCATAGGTTGCCTGAAATGCTTAGGGACCTATCAAAAGGAAATAAAGTAACCCCTGAACTAGAATTCCTCACTAATGATAAATTTGATAATTTACGATATAGTAAACAGACAACAGGACCAACAGCATTTGTTTCAATTCAAGAAGGTTGTGATAAGTTTTGTACATTTTGCGTTGTTCCATATACACGTGGAGCTGAATTTTCTAGATCTATTTCTGAAGTAAAAGAAGAAATTATTAGTTTAACTGAAATAGGTGTATGCGAGATTACTCTATTGGGTCAGAATGTTAATTCTTGGCACGGTGTGGATGCCTTGGGGAAAGAAAGAGGACTAGCTTATTTAATTTTAGAAATTGCAAAAATAAAAAAAATAAAAAGAATTAGATATACCACCTCCCATCCGCTAGACATGGATCAAGATCTTATTTTGGCACATAAAGAAATTTCTAAACTAATGCCATACTTACATTTACCAATTCAGTCAGGCTCTGATAAAATTTTAAAGCTTATGAATAGAAAACATTCATCTAAACAATATATTGAAATTATTGAAAAGATAAGAAACGTAAATCCTGATATAGCTCTTTCAGGTGACTTTATAGTTGGATTTCCAGGTGAAACACAAACTGACTTTAATGACACTCTTGAGCTTGTGAAAAATGTGGGTTATGCTCAATCATATTCTTTCAAATACAGTTCCAGGCCTGGTACACCGGCATCTGTTTTAGAGTCACAAGTACCTGAAAATATTAAAAAAACTAGGCTAAGCGAATTGCAAAACTTATTATTTTCTCAACAAAGGCAGTTTAACTATCAGTTTTTAGATAAAGAAGTTGAAGTCTTAATTGAAAAATATGGCGAAAGAAATAGTCAAGTTATGGGGAGAAGTGAACATATGCAAGCTGTTTATATGGATCAGAGTTTAGGGGCCATTGGCGATATAAAGAAAGTAAAAATATCATGCGTGGGTCAGAATAGCCTTAAGGTATAAAGAGCTAAGGTTTTTAATTTGATAAAATCATCCAGTCATCAAAGTGATAAAAAATGAATTTAAATTAAATTTGACGATCCATCTCTAGTGCCAAAATTAATTGGAATTAATAAAAAAAAATTAAAAGAAATTGAATCGCAAATAAATATAGAACTTGATAGTAATGGAAGTTTAATTAATTTATATGGAAATAAAGAAGAGTGTCTACTTGCCAAGAAAATAATAGAGGCACTATATTTAAATTTAAAATCCTATAAGAAAAATAATATTGAAGATGATAACTTCTTAATCAGCACTATAATTAGAAATTCAATCAATTCTATAAAAAGTAAAACTAAACAAAAAGGCTATGTTAGTGATTATACAATAAAGACATGGAAAAAATTTGTTTTACCAAAAACTGAAGGTCACAAAAATTATTTATTCTCTTTATTAAAGAATGATGTTGTTTTTTGTACGGGGCCAGCAGGAACTGGCAAAACATACTTAGCAGTTGCAAATGCAGTTAGTTTCTTAAAAGATAGAAAGATAGAGAAAATAATTCTTTCAAGACCAGCAGTAGAGGCTGGTGAAAAAATAGGGTTTCTTCCTGGAGACATGAAGGATAAAGTGGACCCATATCTAAGGCCAATCTATGATGCACTGTATGATATGATGCCTGGGGACAAAGTTGAAAAAAAAAATTGCTTCTGGAGAAATTGAAATTGCTCCTTTGGCATTTATGAGGGGTAGAACACTAAGAAATTCATATATAATTATTGATGAAGCTCAAAACACATCACCAATTCAAATGAAAATGCTTTTGACTAGATTAGGTGAAGGATCAAAGATGGTAATAACTGGTGATCTCACACAAATCGATTTACCTTCTGGAATAAAATCGGGACTTGTGGAAGCAGTCAGTGTTTTAAAAAAAATAAAAGGCATAGAGATATTGAATCTAAATTCTTTTGATATAGTTAGACATCCAATAGTTTCTAAAATAATTGATGCTTATGAAAAAATCTAATTCAAATTTCCTTAAGTTTGATATTAATTTACAGAATAAGACTTTGTGGAAGGGGGTTAATTTTCATTTTAATCAAAAAGTTTTAGATTTTTTTTCTTCTGTAATTTCAAGTACAATTAAAAAACATACTTTGGTTTCAGTCTTATTAACAGACGATTATAATATGAAAATAATTAATAAAAAATGGAGGAAACAAGATAAACCAACCAATGTTCTTTCTTTCCCAGTTA
>CAZCWO010000004.1:0-2314 GCA_964502335.1 uncultured Rhodobacterales bacterium
CCTCTATCAGGCATAGCATTTATAAATGGGATTTGGTGCCAGTTTCGAAATCCTTCTACACCCCTGCCACTTCCTATTCCGGAAGGTCCGTACCAATTCATTTTAGGATGCCAATAATAATCCATTTTCATTACTTCAGGACCACCTTCTGAAGGATACTTTTTTATAGCATCGGCCATCCCCAAAATATGTTCAATTGAAGAGTTACTTTTTTTTGCGTCATAAGGTTTATCCGAAACTCCATCCAAAGTTGCTGGACCAGGTACGCACCATTCTCTGCCAAGTGTTGGAGCCATAGGCCAGGAGTTTGATTGCATCATGAGTTCTGGTATGTCCCATAAAGCTTGAACCTCAATTATTTTGTCATCTTTAAACCTAAAGAACTCATGAAACCTCATATGAGCTAAATGACCCGTTGGCGGAATATCTAGAAAAGGTTTTATGAAAGTGCCGTTATAAAAACCACCGCAACCAACCCACTCTAAGTCCTTTTCAGTTTTTCCAGCAATCACAATATAATCACGTCTTTCAAGGTCAGGCATAGAAATAAACAGTGGCTTAAGCGATTTGCTATAAAAATGAGCGGGACCTGTGATATCACCAAAAGGGTGAGAAAGATGAATGATAGCATCCTCATGAAACAAAGTGTTTAACTGTTCCCGAACTCCATCTTCAGTGAATTCATACATGCTCAATCTTAGAGGTTTTATCAGTTCTTTAAGATAGTTGTTTCTATGCACTACTTTGCTGCCTTGCCATATTCAATGTTTTTTCCACCATAGCGCCGTGCCCGAATATTCGCTTGTTCAGCATGACCAACAAACCCCTCTAACATGCATAATCTCGAACATTTTTCTGCAACTATGGTAGCAGCTTCATCAGTGAGTATTTTTTGATAACTATGGGTTTTTAAGAATTTTCCTACCCAGAGACCACCTGTGTATCGACCAGCTTTTTTTGTGGGAAGTGTATGATTTGTACCAATAACTTTATCGCCGTTTGCAACATTAGTTCTTGGTCCTAAAAATAATGCTCCATAGCATGTCATTTGTTCAAGAAACCAATCATCGCGGTCTGTCATCACTTGAACGTGCTCAAAAGATTTTGCTTCAGAAGCTTCAAGCATTTCTTCGTAATTGTCACAAACAATAACTTCACCATAGTTTTTCCAACTAGCGGAAGCGGTTTCAGAAGTTGGAAGAATTTTTAGAATTCTTTCAATTTCTGTTAATGTTTCCTTTGCAAGTTTCTCTGAGTTTGTGATTAAAACTGCTGGAGAATTATAACCATGTTCTGCTTGACCAAGTAAATCTGTGGCACATATTTCTGCATCAACTGTTTCGTCGGCAATAATCATAGTTTCAGTTGGTCCAGCAAATAAATCAATACCTACAGTTCCAAAGAGTTGACGCTTAGCTTCTGCTACATATGCATTACCAGGACCCACTAACATGTCTACAGGCTTAATCGTTTCAGTTCCTAATGCCATTGCGCCAATCGCTTGAATTCCTCCAATACAATAAATTTCATGTGCACCACCTAAATGCATAGCCGTAACTATTGCAGGATGTGGAGCACCATTATGTGGTGGAGCTGAGGCAATGATCCTTGGAACACCAGCTACACTTGCTGTCAATACTGACATATGAGCTGACGCAACCATTGGAAATTTACCTCCAGGAACATAACATCCAACTGAGTTAACAGGTATATTTTTATGACCTAATATAACGCCAGGAAGAGTTTCCACTTCGATATCGTTTAATGATTCTCTTTGTTTTTCAGCAAAACCTCGAATTTGTTTTTGAGCAAATTTTATGTCATCTAAATCTTGCTTAGAAACTTCTTTTATAGCCTTTTCAATTTCCTCTTGGCTCAAGCGAAAAGATTTAGGGCTATAATTATCAAATTTTTTAGAAAGCTTTAAAACAGCCTTGTCGCCCCCTTTTTTTAACTCTTTTAAGATGTCCTCAACTTTATTTCGAACTTCTGTTTCTTCTTGATTTTTCTGTGTATCTGATTTTCCTTTTTTTATATATTTTATCATTTTTAAAAACCCTATTTGTAAAATTCTAATTAAACTAGGTTCTACTGTTTTCAAAGATGGACCAAGCTTCTTCAAACTCTTTGAAAGACATAGGTCCTTTTTTTGAGGGCTCTAGAATTAATTTTTCTGTTTTTAAAAGAGTATTTATTGCTGAATATAGATCTGAAATCACATTATCAGGGATCACTATTGCGCCATGTTGGTCAGCATGCAACAATGCACCTTCTTTGACTTCCATTCCAAATATATTTGCTCCTTCCCCAATAG
>CAZCWO010000004.1:2414-19692 GCA_964502335.1 uncultured Rhodobacterales bacterium
GCCCTTATGATATCAGAAGATTCTAAGGGAGCTTCAGCAGCTGCAATAGAAGCGGTTCTTGCGTAACCAACTATTGAACCAGCTTTTGCATCAGAACAGTGCATAGTTCCTTTGGTAAAATTTTTATACCCACGTGCTCCTTGTGCTACTTCAATAGCATTTGAAACAGTAGGTGTGTCTACTTTTTTTAACAAATTAAGAAGTTCTTTATCCATTTATCTTCCTTTCAAAAAAAACTAGGTTATTTTTCAATTAAAGTCGGTTTGAAGCTAACGAAGCTCCGTTAGATAAAGTAGATAATTTAGCGTAAGCAATTTCTGGATCAATTGCGCCAAATCCTGCAAAAGTTCCAAATCCACAATCTGATCCAGCAATCACTCTATCTTTACCAACTATATTTACAAATTGAAGTATTCTTTGAGCAACTAATTCTGGGTGCTCAACATAATTAGTAGTAGTATCAATTACACCTGGAACTAATGTTTTTTCTTCAGCAATTTCATTTTTTCGGTCCCTGAAAATAGCCCATTCATGCGCATGCCGAGGATTTGATGCCTCAAATAATACATAGTGAGATTTTATATTCATAAGAATATCGAAAACTTTATTTAAGTCGATATCGCAGACATGTGGCCCTTCATAATTCCCCCAGCAGATATGAACTCTTATTTTTGATGGATCAATATTCCTAAGTGCATGGTTAAGCGCTTCAGCATTTACATTAGCAATCTTAATAAATTCTTCGTCACTGAGTTCTGGAAATAGCATGTGCCTTGAAAGTCCCAAATCTGGGCAGTCTATTTGAATATCAAGACCGGAGTTTACAATGGTTTCATATTCATCGGTCATAGCATCCGCTAGAGCTGCTATATAAGCTTCTCTAGTTTTATAAAATTCATTTTGCAAAAATAGAGAAATAACACCCGGCGATGCAGCGTTTAAAAAACCCCTTTTAACGTTATGTTTTTCCATTGCCGATTTGAGGTTTTTAATGTCAACGCTTACCTCATTGCGGCCTTTTGACTTTATTTCACTCGTGCATACGGGACGTTTGTATTGAGCGGTTCCACCAAATTTAGCTATTCGTTCTAGGAACTCGGGAAACAGTTTAAGATCTGCGGGCGGATTGCGTGGACTGTCACCAGAAAATCCAGTGTAACGATCTTTTACATAAGTAGAATATGAAATCTTTGAAATTTCACCATCACAAACTATATCAATTCCAGATTCGACTTGTCTTCTAACTATCTCATCACAAGACGAGCCTAAACAATTTAAAAACTCTTTTTCATTATAGGCCTCCTCATTGTCACGCGCGAATATGAATTTTAACAAATCTTTTTTTCTGGGGAGTGAGCCAACATGCGTTGATAATATTTTACTCATTATAGTTTTTCCTATTTGTTAGTTTTGTTTAGAGAAAATCAATTGTTGGACCAGCTTGATCATCAGTTTTCCTAACTCTAAAAATGGAAGCATGATTACTCCTTGAAGGGGACAAACTCCGCTCAAGTCCTGGGGCAACAGTTAAAACATCTCCTGGGGATATTACTGACTGTTCTTTATTTAATGTCACGTTCCAATAACCTTTCATCACCATAAAGACTTCATGTTGATCACTTGTATAACTATCAGAAGATATTGAATTCTTGCTAAGAAATTCTAAAGTAAACCCAGGCCGATCATGTATCATCCCTTGATCACCAATCACTAAAGCTGGTTGGTGGTCTGAAAGTGCCAACATATCAAGATACCTCGCTACAAATCTAGGAACAAAATCAGTGGTTGACACTTTGGGTATTTTAGAAAGCTCTTCATCAGTTAAAGGTTTCATAGGATTAATTCCCTCTGGAAGAGATTGATTTTTTTTCGTATCGCAAAGAACACCATTTTCTCCTAAAACTAGGCCATGATTTTTAGCAGATTCAATTACTTTTGGAGCCCAGATAACTCCACCACCAGAGTCATCTCCACCTAAGATGCCCATGACCATAGAATATTCTGTTCCAATATTTTCAAAACCCCTAAATATTCCTGTTGGAATATTTACTACATCTCCAGCCTCTAAAATCACCTCGCCGTCTTTTCCATCATTCCCCCAAAAAAATCTCCAGCGGCCAGAGAGAATGTAAAAAGCTTCAGCTGTTCGATGAATATGAAGTGAATTTGTGCACTTTGGAGGTTGACCCGCACCACCAATATTAAAGCCTGGTGTTTCTTTGATATGAACATGTCGGTCAGCAGATTCAGAAACACCATCACCAATAATTGTATAATTTTCCTTTAAATTGCTTCCAGGAGTATGAGCGTCAATGAAAGCAGATCTATCAGGAATTAAATCTCCATGCCTAACTATACAAGATTCTATGTTTTTCATTATTATATTATCCTTTCTGTAATACGATTTGTTTCCATATAGAAGTTTCATCAAATAAAACAAACTCTCGGCGCAGTCCCCAAGGACCAAACTCTGCGTGGCAAATTCCCATTATATAAACTTTGGCACCTGTAGGCTTGCCGTATGTGCCCCATCCATCATGTTTGCCATATAGTCCAAACCGAATGGCTGCCCGGGGTGAAAGCATGGGATCATCTCTACCGATCTGGTGCTCAATAGTAAATTTAGCATTTGGGAAACTTGCTCTGAGACCCATCCAAAAGCTATCTGCATCTTTATGGCTATGACCTGTCACACCTCCTGGCTGCTCTAATTGGCAAGCACGATCATATTCTTTAGGAATAACTGACATATTAGCATTCATGATGTTAGTCAGTATATCTGCATATTTGTAACCCCATTCATTCTCATTGCCTTTACCTTTATAAGGTCCTGACAAATCAATCTCTGGAGTAAAGGGTTTAACGCATTTTTCTGGACCGCCTTCTCGTTCGATTAAATCTACAGCAAAATCTTTGGGGTCCCATCCAATTTGGCGAACTATTGCACCCTGGTCACGAACCAACCACTCATCATTAATTTGATTATTGATTGCATGTGTGTCGGCTATAATTCGGTATCCAAGTTTTTTGCCAGTTGCTTTTCCAAATATTCCATTTCCTAGATGTGTAGCAGTAGAAAATATTCTATGGGATGAGTGAAGACCTTCTTCTGGGGATCCAGACCAAATTACATCTTCGCCATATAAAGTTCTGTCAGGGAATTCAGCTAATGTACCCATTGTTATAGCGATGGTTTCTTTGTTGCCTTGAGAAATACCCGCCGGAGTTCTGACTGGAATATCATCAGAATAGTAACGATGAAGGTTAGCAATTCCTCGACTCTCCCAAATTTCATTTGTTATCCCAATAATAAAATCGGGAAAATCTTTCCAATGTTTGTCAAAACCCTTCATTGATTAACTCCTTTTGTTAAAATTATTTATGGGAAGTTTTGCTGAATTTCGAACGATGAGTTCAGCGTCTACTTCGATTTGCCTGGCTGGGTTATTTCCTTCTAATTGTGAAATTAATAAAGAAATTGTTCTATCAACCATATTGTTTATAGGTTGCCGAACCGTTGTTAAATCATAACTAGGCCATGAAGAAATTTTAACATCATCATAACCAACAACGGATACATCTTCAGGTATTTTCAACCCCAATTCCATTCTTAAAACATCCATAACTGCAAAAGCCATATGATCGTTTGCAACAAACACTGCGTCAGGAAAAATTTCTGAAGAAAACATTTTTCTTGTTGCTGAGGATGCCTCATCCAAAACAAAATTTCCTACTTCCCTTGAAAATAGATCCATTCCAGATTCTTTTAACCCATCTATAAAACCAGTTTCTCTATCTCTTTGGGTTGAAGCTTTTACATTTCCAGCGATATGAGAAATTTTCCTGTGTCCACCTTTTATCAAAAAATTAGCAATCAATTTTCCACCATTGTAATTATTTGATGTGACACTTGAAAACCGCATATTGTCCAAAGAACGATTTAAAAGAATTACCGGTATTCCAGCTGAATCAATTTTTTTAGAAATAACAGAAGACAGTTCAACGGAAGCCATGATAATTCCATCAACTTGATAATCAAGTATTTCATTTAAAACTTGATCTAAATTTTTAGTATCATTTGAGGCAATAAATATAAGAATATGATAACCACTTTCCTGCAGTTTACTAGATAAACTCTCTAAAACATTAGGGTAAAACTGATTGTCCAGATAAGATACAACTAGCCCAATAATTCTAGACTTCCCAGTATTAAGAGATCGAGCAAGCATATTAGGCCTATAACCTAGTTCATTTGCAGCCCTGAGAACCCTGTCTTCCATTTCATTAGAAACGGACGCACCTGGTGTAAACACTCTACTTACTGCAGATTGGCTCACTCCAATCTTTTTTGCTACGTCTAGCGATGTTACTTTCTCTGTTGTCATTATTTACCTTTCATTTTTCTTAGTCAAAGACCATCATAATTAACTCTTGGGTCTGGGGGGAGAGGCTTCACCTCTATCATAAATTTCCCAACCATGACCTTTAAATGCATCCTTGCCCAACTGTGCCATTACATATGGAAAATCAACCATTACCCAGTTGTCAATTATACGTCCCTCTTTTACTTTCCAAAAATCCATATATCTAATTTCTACTTTTTTTCCTGTTGGTTTTATTCCCATGAATTCACCAGAATGAATGGCTTCTTGCCTTCCAAACGCAGCAGCCCACTCACCCATAAATAGTCTAGCCTCATCTATACAAACCTTATCTGAAAAAGCAGCTTGAAAAGGTCTTTGCCAATTATCTTGAAACTCTTTGAGCCCATTTTTTGTTCCGCATCCCGTATTTCCCATCCATCTGAAATTAGTGGCAAAGAATTCATCCATATCATCAATTCTGTGGTCGTTCATGCCATCGCACATTGATTCTATTACACGACGTGTATCATCTGTTTTTCTAAGGTCTGTATCTTCTGTAAGTTCTGCTTGCTTTGGACGTGCACCAACCATTTTTTCTCCTTAAGCGTATTGTAAATTATTACCTGATTTAGCATCAAAAAGATGACAAACTTTTGTAGGGATAGAAATATTTACTATTTCCCCAATTTTGGCTTGATAATCCTTATGGGCTTTTACTATAATCATCTCCTGGCCAACTTTTATTGTTAACATTGTTGAATCACCAAGAAGTTCAGATGTATAGACCTGGGCAGTTATTTCACTCTTCGGTTTTGATGCGGTTTTAGAAACTACTAATGCATCTTCTGCTCTAAATCCCAATTTAATAGGACCATCTGGACCTTTGATACCCTCAACAACAATATTCTCACTTTTAAAAACACCCTTTACCAATTGACCGCTTATTAAATTCATAGCTGGATTACCAATAAAGCCAGCGACAAAAACATTTTTAGGTTGATTATATATTTTAGAAGGAGTTCCAACTTGTTGAATGACACCTTCATTCATTACGACAACTCTATCTGCTAATGTCATCGCTTCCACTTGATCATGAGTAACATAAATAG
Source organism: uncultured Rhodobacterales bacterium (assembly GCA_964502335.1). Taxonomy (GTDB): domain Bacteria; phylum Pseudomonadota; class Alphaproteobacteria; order Puniceispirillales. Next base: position 7,888 of record CAZCWO010000004.1, read on the forward strand.
TTGTAACCTTTAGCTTATGATGCAAATGCTTAATTTGAGCTCGGGTAGAGACCCTCAGTTTTGCATCTAGGTTGGATAGGGGCTCATCCATTAGAAATAAATTTGGTTCTCTCACGATCGCTCTGGCAAGAGCTACCCTTTGTCTTTGACCCCCTGATAAAGCAGCAGGCTTTCTATGTAAAAATTCACTCAATTCAACCATTTTAGCAGCTTTCATGACTCTTTCTTCGTGAGTGGACTTATCTACCTTTCTTACTTTTAAAGGGAATCTTATATTTTCAAACACATTCATGTTGGGGTAAAGACCATAAGATTGAAAAACCATTGCGATATCTCGATCTTTAGGTTCTAAATCATTAACCTTTATTTCATTTATGAAAACATCACCTAGAGTAATCTCTTCCAGACCGGCAATCATTCTCATTGTCGTTGTTTTTCCACACCCAGAAGGTCCAAGGAGTACTATAAATTCTTTATCGAGAATTTTAAGATTGAAGTTATCAACTGCTGTAAAGTCACCCCATTTTTTAGTTAAATTATTTAGATTAACACTAGCCATGATTTATTTTCCTTTACTCATCCTTTTACAGCTCCAGTTATTAATCCACTAACTATTTGGCGTTGAAAAAACATTACTAGAACAAATAATGGTGCTGTAGCTGAAACCACTGCAGCAACAGCATACATTATGTTGCCTTCAACTTGAGTGGTTCCTAAGAAACTAGCAATTTTTGGAACCATTGTTTGGTTTTCATGTGTTAAAAGTAAACCAGTTAAAGCAAAATCATTGTATGCCAATAAAAAACTAAACAATCCAGTAGTGATGACTCCTGGCCACATTACCGGGATAATAACATTTCGAAAAGCTTGGAATCGAGTGCAACCATCTACCATTGCGCTTTCATCAAGTTCCTTTGGAATATTTAGAAAAAAGGAATGAAGCATCCACAATGTGAAGGGTTGGTTAATTGCTACCATGACAATGATGGTTGTTGCCAAATACCCCCAAATATTTAATTGAAAAAAAGGAAAAAGATACCCAGATACAAGAGTTATATGAGGCATAGCTCTAAAAATTAGTGCAATTATCAAAATCCAAAAAGCATACCTAAAACCTGATCTGGCCAAAGCATAACCCCCAAGTGTTCCTAATGTAAGCGAGATTGTTACAACTGAAAAGGTAACAATGATTGTATTTATTGTTGATCTCCAAAACTCTTTAATAATCCAGGCCCCTTTATAGCCTTTTCCTGTAAAGTACTGCCCTGTTTCAGATAATGTGAAAACTCCATATATTGCGTTTTTCCAGTCTTGTTTTGAGAAGAAATCACCTTGAACTTTAAAACTCCCCCATAATGTCCATATGAAGGGAAACATTGCCATTATTAGCCAAAGAATTAAAAATGCTAAAGCAAGTAAAGTAAGCAAATTAAATTTTTTTATTTGATCAAAAATCATTAACATTTCCTTAAGAGACTTTTTGATATGAACGCCAAGTACGTATCAATACCGGAGTTAGTAATATACATACGCCTATAATCATCAGAAATGATGTTGCCGCCGCAGAGCCAAAAACCATGTTTCCATCACTGCCCCTTAGGTCATTATAAATCAACCATGACAATGAAGTAGCATTTGCAGAAGCATTAAATCCGATAATGGGCTCAAATACTCGGAAATTATCCATTAGTTGCATTAAAGCAATAAATATAACTAAAGGCATTAAATGTGGTATGATAACATACCTTACTTGTTCCCATTTATTAGCCCCGTCAATTTTAGCGCTTTCAATGGTTTCTTTGGGCACTGTTTGAAGACCTGCATAAAAAACGATAAAAGAAAAAGGTGCTGAGTGCCAAATGCCGTATATAATTAATGTAATCCAAGTTAATGGTGGTGAAGCTTTAAGTGATAACTCAGGGTTATCAAAGATAATTTGAAGTGTCCCTCCAATAATCCCATCTGCGTCAATCATCCAAAAAAGAATCAAAGCCCCAATAAGTGGAGTGACAATAAATGGCAATAATGAACAAAAAATTGTTGGGCCTTTAAATGTAGATGGCAAGCGGTTTACGGATAAAGCAACAAGAAAACCCAGAATCAAAACCATCGGAGTAACAAAGGCTGTATATGTTAAAGTAAAAACTAAAGCTTTGTAAAAAGGCAAGTTCATAACATCTTTATAGAACTCTTGATAGGTACCTGATTTTACCCAGGATTCTCTAACTTCCTGAAAAGCCAAGTGATTTCTATTGGTGTAAGCCTCTAAACCGACAAATCTTCCTAAGGGCTTTTCTTTCCTTAATGTCTCTGTCGCTTCATAATTAATTTGTTGGGTTTGTTTGCAGCCAAATGGACCGCAGTTTTCGACAGTTTCTATTACTTGTTCATGTTGTATAAATAGAGATTGAACTCCTACAGATATAATTGGTACAGCAATAAATAACAACATTACAAATAAAGATGGCCAAATAAAGCTAACAAATGTTCTATGTCGCATTACTTCATCCTCAATTAAAACTGATTTATAACCAACAAGCTAAAAGTATTAAAATGCAACCCGATTAATAGAAAACTGATTGTCCAATTTTAATTAACTGAGAGGAGATTTTAATTCTCCTCTCAGTGTCAGGTTTTAGAGAAATCCCTTTTCTTTAGCTACAGTGATATATGCAGCTTCTACATCAGAAAGGGCTTGCTCAGCACTTTCTTTTCCTTGAAGAAAATCTACAATTTCAGAACCTATAGCTCCATGTAAAGAGGATATAAAAGGAACCATTGGATATGGGTGAGCTCCTGCCTGAGCAGTTGCAGAAACACCAACACCAGCTGCTGTTGGTGTTGCACCTTTAATTATCCAGTTTGCTTTTTCTTTATTAGCTTGAGCCATTTTAAGTGAAACTCCGTTTGCCAATGCTCTGAAAGTTGCTTCAGCATCAGCATCTGAGATGTTTGTGGCAATCACAAAACCGTCCCACCATAGTGCTGCCGCAGGTGTTGAACCGCCGCCAACTGTTAGCGCTCCAGCGAATTTGGTATTGTTCTCAATTTCTGCGGTAGAGTTTTCACCATCTGTAACAGCTCCAGCCCTTGAACCCCAAAGATGTACCAATGCTATTTTACCGCCTTCCCAAAGTGCTTGATTGGCATTAGAATCATGCGTGAGAAAATCTGGATTCATATACTCTGTCATTGCTTTCATCATGTTTAAAGCTGCGACGCCTTTAGCATTATTAATATTTGGCTCAGCTGTTCCTGCTTTAAATAATTCACCGCCATGGCCTAAATATAGGTTAACAAACTCATTTCCAACATTCCAACCTGATTTAAAAATTCCACCAAGAGGATGCTCCATTAACCCTTTATCTTTAATTGCTTTCGCGACTGTTAAAAGTTCTTCAAAGGATTTTGGTGGGTTTTGTCCGGCTGCTTTGAGTATGTCTTCACGATAAAATAAATGCGCAGAGTTTGCCATAAACGCAACAGCCATCACTTTTCCGTCTACTGTTATAAGCTGATTTTTACTGATTCCATCACCATACTTTTCTACATATTCATTTAATGGTCTAATTAAGCCATTGTTATGCAAGTCAACAAAAGTACTGTTTGCTACTATAGAGCTAGTAAATTCTGCTGGGTTGGCTGTTAAAGCTGCAACATGAATATCTTTGTGGTCTTTATTATAATTAACTGAAATTTCTACACCACCACCATCACATTCTTTTGCGGCGTCTCCAACTGCATGAATTGCTGGAAAGTCGTTAGCGATTACTCTAACAGATCCCGAATCAATTCCACAGCCAGCATAGGCTGCTGTTGAAAGTAGTGATAGTATAGCTACTAGTAAAATTTTTCTAAACATTTTTCCCCCTTAATATATTTTTGAAACATTCTAAATACATATTATAGAACCTTAAGTTTTTCTTCTTATCAAGTTTTTTTTGCAATCGTATGCAAAATAATTTAATTTTGTATTTATCATTAAGAAATAGTTTAACCACATGCCTAACTTTCAAAAAGAAAAGCAAATTATCCGAGAATACTATACTGCTCTTGATAATTCTGATGAAAATGACCTAGAGAAAGTGATACTTGCTTATATAAATAAAAATTATATTTGGCGTGCCTTTTACCCATTTGAAATACAAAAAAATGTCAAAACTATAGCAGACATTTTTTGGCGACCATTTCGTCATTCCATAAGATTTATGCAAAGACGAACAGATATTTTTTTTGCAGGTCAGAATTTTATTGATGAGGGCGATTCGGTTTGGGTTTGTTCTATGGGGCATTTGATGGGTTTATTTGATAATGCTTGGCTCGATATTCAACCTAACAAAAAGATTGCAATGCTTCGATATGCTGAATTCCATAAAATAGAAAATGAAAAAATCTCTGAGACAGCATTTTATTTCGACATACCTCATTTAATGATGCAGGCTGGTTATCAGCCATTTAAAGAGCAGGCTGCAGCTCATTTAATTCAACCAGGTCCAGCTCCACATAATGGTTTGCTTTATGATGAAACAGACCCAAATGAAGGACTAAAAACAATGGATGTTATGAATGCCATGATAAGTGATCTTGGAACATGGCAAGGTAGTTTACCATTAGAAGAAGAGTTAGCAAGGACTTGGCACAATGATATGATTTGGTGGGGCCCTGCTGGGATAGGTGCTACTTATACAATTCCACGTTACGCGCAGCAGCACTCTGCCCCTTTCCGAGCGGGACTAAGCGATAGGTCGAGTACTGGACATATAAGCCGTATAGCGGAAGGACATTATAGTGGTTTTTTTGGTTGGCCAAATTTTACTGCTAAGCCAACAGGAGGATATTTGGGACTGCCTGTAAGTGATAAGAAATGTGAGTTTCGTGTGATAGATATATATCGAAGGGAAGGGGATAAATTGAAAGAGAACTGGGTATTTATTGATCTGTTATACTTTTTTATGCAACAAGGTGTAGATGTTCTCGGCAAATTAAAATTTCTAGATCGTAATGTTCATTGATGCTCACCATCATTTGTGGGATCTAAAAGCTATAGATTACCCCTGGTTAAATGCAAAAGGAGTTAAACGTTTTTTTGGTGATCCGGCACCAATTCAACGCAACTATTTGCTTGATGAATATCGAAGAGATGCAACGGAACAGGGAATTAGAGCTTCAGTTCATATTCAAGTTGGGGCTAGTGATCCATGGGAAGAAGCAAAGTGGATTCAAAATATAGCTGATAAAAACATAGATTGGCCGATGGCACAGATAGTGTTTTGTGATTTAACCCAACCTGATATAGAGTCCCAAATTGAAAAGTTTCTCACTTTAAAGACAGTTAGGGGAGTTAGACAAATAGTTGGCAGATCTCCTGATGAGGATGCTTCAACAGGAACTAATAGATTGCTTGATGATTCAAGATTTCTTAATGGTTTGAAACTTCTAGGAGAAAAAAAACTTTGTTTTGAGTTGCAGTTAATACCTGAATTAATGAGAAAGGCAGCCAGTGTAATGAAAGGTGTATCAAATACAAATATAGCTCTTTGTCATGTGGGGTCTCCTCATGATCGGAGCATTAAGGGATTAGACTTTTGGTCAAATGAATTAAACTATCTTTCAAATATAGAAAATTTAACATGTAAAATATCTGGTTTGGGTATGTTTGAACATGACTGGAGTTATCAATCTGTTTCAGGGATAATAAAAACATGTTTAAATCAATTTGGATCGAAGCGTTGTATGTTTGGTTCAAATTTCCCAGTAGATAGTTTGTTTTCCAACTACCAAGAATTGTTCGAAAGAATAAAAATTAATATACCCCATGCTTTCCAAAAAGATATTTTTTTTAAAACTGCATTCGATTTTTATTCCTTTGAGAAAGAAGTTTTTGATGTAGTTTAATTATTATCAATATTTACTCTTCTGTGTGATGAAAGATAAAAGTGGTAAAACTTTGATTATAAAATTTATTAATATTTTATTTAATGTATATTCCAAAAAATAATAACATTAATTTTTTGAGGTGATTATGAATTTGATTTCTTCAGGGTTTATTGAAGCTATAGGTAATACTCCATTAATTAGATTAAATAATGCCAGCGAGATAACTGGTTGTGAGATTTACGGTAAAGCAGAATTTATGAACCCCGGTGGCTCAGTTAAAGATAGGGCTGCAAAAGCAATCATTGAGCACGCTGAAAAGTCTGGCAATTTAAAAATTGGTGGAACGATAGTAGAGGGGACTGCAGGAAACACAGGAATCAGTTTAGCGATGTGCGCTAATGCAAGAGGGTATGAAACAGTAATTGTTCTTCCTGAAACTCAAAGCCAAGAAAAAAAAGATATGCTGAGAATTTGTGGTGCTGATTTACGGTTAGTTCCTGCTGTGCCATACAAAGATCCAAATAACTACGTAAGATACTCAGAAAAACTAGCTAATGATTTGTCAAAGGAAAATGGTAACGGTGTTATTTGGGCTAATCAATTTGATAATGTGGCAAACCAAGAAGGCCATTATGAAACAACAGGACCAGAAATTTGGAAACAAACAAAAGGAAATATTGATGGTTTTATTTGTTCTGTGGGTTCGGGTGGAACGATAGCAGGAATAAGTAGATATTTAAAAGAACAAAAACCTGACATTACAATTGGATTGAGTGATCCATTGGGCTCAGCATTGTATAATTACTATGAAAACGGTGAACTTAAAGCAGAGGGGAATTCAATCAGTGAAGGAATTGGGCAAGGAAGAATCACCGCTAACTTAGACTATGCAAAAATTGATAAGGCCTTTCAAATATCTGACCAGGAAGCTCTGCCAATTATTTTTGACCTGCATTCTGAAGAGGGTTTATTATTAGGAGGATCCAGTGCGATTAATGTTGCCGGTGCGATACACTTAGCCAAACATTTAGGGTCTGGAAAGACCATCGTTACGATTTTATGTGATTCTGGATCTAGGTATTTTACGAAGTTATGGAACCCGGAATTTTTGAAAGAGAAAAATTTGCCTGTGCCAAGCTGGTTAACTGACTGAAAACTATTCTAGGATAAAAATGAAAAAAATTTCAATTATCGGTTTTGGATCAATTGGTTGTTACGTATTTAAACACTTACAAGAAAACAATGTTAGTATTGACAGTATAATATGTAAAAAAGGAAGAGAAAATGAGGCATTGCAAAGCCTTAGCCAAAAATTAGAAACAGTTAATTCCTTAGATGAATTTAAAGACCCTCCGTATGTAATATTAGATTGTGCAGGTCATTCTGCTTTAATTGAATACGCATCAAACGCCCTGCTAAAAGGCATACACTTTATAACTTTATCGTCAGGAGCTTTATGTGATGATGAAATCTCTGATCAAGTTAAAACATCATCAGAAAAAGGTGGTGGGAAGTTTATAGTTGCGCCTGGTGCCATTGGATCGCTTGACATTTTATCTTCTGCAAAACAAGGGGGCATTCATGAAGTTAAATATATTGGAAGAAAGCCTCCAAAAGGATGGCTTGGATCAAGGGCAGAGGAAATAATAGATTTAAACAACTTAAAAAATGGTTCAGAAACTCATTTTTCCGGTACTGCGAGAGATGCTGCAAAGCTGTATCCTAAAAATGCAAATGTTACAGCTACAATCGCTTTATCTGGAGTTGGATTTGACAAAACTAAAGTTACGCTGATTGCGGACAGTTCTGTCACTACCAATATTCATGAGTTAGAAATATCTGGAAAATTTGGAACTTCAAGGTTTAGTGTTTCAGGTTTTCCGTTGCCTGACAACCCGAGGTCCTCTGCATTGGCAGCCATGTCAATGGTTGCAGAGGTTAAAAAAATTCTAGAAATATCGTGAACAAATAGGTAAAAAGACTCATGTCATATGATTTATCAAAAAAATTTAACAATCAATCTAACCAATTAATCGACTTGAGGTCAGATACGGTAACAAAACCAACACTAAGCATGCGTAAAATCATGGCGGACGCCGAGGTAGGTGATGACGTATACGGAGAGGATCCTAGTATCAATAGACTTGAAAAAATGCTGGCTGAAAGACTTGGCAAAGAGGCTGGTATATTAATGACTAGTGGGACCCAAAGTAATTTATGCTCAGTGCTGGCTCACTGCGCAAGAGGTGAAGAGATTATCATTGGGAACTCGTATCATATTTTCATAGGTGAAGCTGCGGGAGCTTCTGTTTTAGGTGGAGTGGCAATGGCTCCTATCGAAACAGGAAATGACAATGAAATGATCCCAGAAAATATTTCTAAAGCAGTAAAGCCAGATGATTCGCATTGCCCGATTTCTAAATTAGTTTGCATGGAAAACACAGTATGGGGGAAGGCTATAACTTTAGATAAGATGACTGCTGCAAAAAATGAGGCAGAAAAGCATAACCTTTCAACGCATTTAGATGGTGCCCGTTTTTTTAACGCTATTACAAAATTAGATTGTAATGAAAATGATCTTGCGAGTTGTGCAGACACGGTTTCAATTTGTTTGTCTAAAGGGTTAGGTAGTCCTGCAGGATCGGTACTTTTGCTGCCAAAAGCATTAGAGGCAAAAGCAAGAAGATGGAGGAAAATGCTTGGAGGAGGCATGAGACAAGCTGGTGTAATTGCAGCAGCAGGCATTTACGCTCTAGAAAATAATGTCAACAGGCTGAAAGAGGATCAAGAGAGAGCTGAGTTTTTGGCCAAGGAATTAAAGAAATATACTAATGGAAGCTCTGACCAAAAAATAATCCAAAATACAAATATGGTTTTTTTCACACCAAAAGAAACAGACAGTCAGAAATTACTATCCTTTTTAAGTAATAAAGGAATAATCATAAACGAGCCATTGCCTTCGACACGAATGGTGATGCATCTTGATATATCAGACAATGATTTAAATTACGTGGTTAACTCTTTTGATGAGTATTACAATCAGTAGTTGTAATTACCTTTATTCAATTAATTGGCTCAGTAATTAAGGAAAAAACCTCCTGCATACTTTCAAGAGAATGATATAATGTAATTGTTTCATAGATTCTTTTTGATCGTTCCATTCCTAAAACACTGAAGGTTAAGTCTTCATATTTTTTTTTCACTTCAAGGTCATTAAGTGGATTTTCAGGATCTCCCTTTGCCTCTGTGGGAACTGATCTAAGAATTTTGTCGTTGTTTAGTTTTATGATGGCGTCAGCGAAACGTTTTTCTGGGAAATAGCTATTATATTCTTCACTTTCCGTCACATTAATTTTCTCTCTGAGACTAGACACTTCTTCATTATTAATAACTTCCTTTGATACTTCTTTAGCACCAATTTTTCCAAAAATTAAACCAACTGCAACAGGATGCGGTAATGAATATTGAGCTTCCTCTGTTGTGGAGGGGTGCTGACTCTCTAATCTTTTTGCTTCATGGAAGGTATTGATTGTAATGCTGTCAATTTCATCCATCTTAAAGTTGTATTCCTCTTTTAAATTGAAGGTTGCTTCTACAGCAGGCTGTGCCCACCTGCATACTGGGTAGAGTTTTAAATATTGTTCATTGATGTACCATCTGTTTCCCAGGTCCGACCAGATGTCAGATAATTCTCCATTTTCAATTGTAATTGCGGGTGAGCCTGTAAATCCATTTTTTGCGAGGAAAGCGGCATTAACCCCTGCCATTGCACCCCATCCTGATCCATCTTTGACCATTGAAGGATGGTCAATGCATCGCATCATCTGGCTTCTGGGTCCATGGTATTCTGCAATTCCAAAGGCTTCTCTAGTTTGAGAATAGCTCAAATTTAAAATATTTGATCCTATTCCAGCGCAAGCAAGAGAAATCCAGGCGCCAGAAGTATGGTAGTCGTTAGTGGTTCGGTGGAGGGAAATTCCTGCTCGAGTTCCTATTTCATATCCTATAATTAGATTGCTAAGAAAAGTCTTTGGATCTAAATTCCCTTTAGATTGCATGAACGCAATTAATGAAGGTACTACACCGCAACCAACATGACCTTTGGTAAGTTTTTGACCGTCATGAGCATCTAAGGCGTCGATTGTCATTGCGTTTGCAAGCGTTGCGCCAATTGAATTTACTAGCCGTCCGTCAAACCATATCGATGATGGCTTACTAATATTCGGGTTATGTAAGTAATAAGATGCGCAATGTTGTCTAATAATCTTTGAAAGCTCTGTCTGCGTTGCTGAAGCAGCAACGCCTAATATATCTATAAAGCTTCTAATAGAATTTTCTTTAGCTACTCTAGGGATGTCTTGATAACTACAATCTTTTACAAAAGAAATTACCTTTTCAATCAAAACAGATCCTTTCAACCATTCTTCTAGAGCATGTTCTTTTCTTCTAGTACTTTCCTTGCAACTCTAAAGCACTCTAGTGATTGGGGCACACCACAATATATGCCTACTACATGGATAATTGCTCTTATTTCTTTTTTAGTAACTCCATTAGTAATTGCTCCTCTGCAATGGATTTCCCACTCATGCATTTTGCCTAAAGCACCAATCATAGCCAGGTTCATCATGGATCGTGTTTTGGGGTCAATCGTTTCATCTCCCCAACCAAAACCCCAACACCATGCAGTCATCGCTTCTTGGAAAGGAAGTGTGAATTCATCTGCATTTGCTAAATTATTTTCAACGTACTCTTTTCCAAGTGTGGCCTTTCTCTTTTCAAGGCCCTTTTCAAAAAAATCATTGTTCATAATTATCTCCTGATTTAAGCACTTCTGTAAAGCTTTGTCATAGAAAACTCTCTATGGCCAAGAGCTTCGGCGGATGTATTTCTTCCACTTGCCGTTCTCACGATCATGTCTATCAAGCTATCGCCTGCCTCATCAATAGTCATCTCACGCTTTAAAATTCCTGAAACATCAACGTCGATATGCTCAGACATCGTTCTGATTGTTCTTGGATTGGCTGAAATTTTAATCACTGGAACTATTGGATTTCCAACGACATTTCCTTGCCCGGTAGGGAAGGTGTGCACGACATATCCACCAGCTGCCATCAGTGTTACACATTCAGCAGCTGCGGAAGAGCTGTCCATAAAATAAAGACCATTCCCAGATTCTGGGACTTCTGCTGGCTCAAGGATATCTATATACTTTGAAGTTCTTCCTATTTTTTCTAGATTTCCAAGGGCTTTTTCTTCTATTGTAGATAGACCCCCTTCAATATTGCCCTTGGTGGGTTGGCTATCTGATAAATCATCAGTCTTAAACTGTTCGATTACATCATTTTGATATGCTTGCCACATCTGATACCATCTTTCACCCACCTCATCATTGGCGGCTCTTTTTTTACAGATATGTTCTGCGCCTGTTATTTCTGAAGTCTCGCCAAAGCATCCATAAATCCCTTCTGGCAGGAGTTTATCAAACATGTTTCCAACTGTTGGGCATGAGCCTAGGCCAGTAGTGGTATCACTTTCACCGCATTTGGTAGACACCCATAATTCTGAAATTGAGATTTCTTCTTTTTGGAGCTCTGAGGCGTAATGGACAAATTCTTTTGCTTTGCGTGAAGCATCCATTATTGTTTTAAGATCACCGTTTTGCTCAATAGAAAATCCTTGAACAGGTTTTCCAGTTTTAGCAATTCCATCTACTATCGTTTTAGTCCATCCCGGCTCAATTCCGATGACAATACATGCTGCAACATTAGGATTTGCACCGGTTCCAATCATTGTCCTGAAATGAAGATCTAAGTCCTCTCCGAATTGAAGTCTTCCGTAAGCATGAGGCAATGCTAAGGTGCCCTTGATATTATTTCCTACCGCTTCAACGGCAGCGTTAGATATATCATCTACAGGTAAAATTAAAAC
>CAZCWO010000004.1:19792-27071 GCA_964502335.1 uncultured Rhodobacterales bacterium
TCGTGTACTAGTAATTGAGGTATTCCTGCCATTCTTTTCCCTTTCTCATGGTTTTAAAATAATTTTTGGTGATGATGATTTCCCATTTAAAATTTCATCAAAACAATTTTGGCCATCTTTGAGTGGTCTTGTTTCTGTCCAATCTAAAGATCCAAGACGACCATCAAAAATAGCTTTAGCGGTATCTTTGAAGTCTTGTGAAGTATATGTATATGTTCCAATAAATGTAATTTCCTGTAGGGTCATTCTTCTAATATCAAGGCCTTCTTTTGATTCTCCTAAGCCAATATGCATGATCAGTCCCCCAGGTGAAACAAAACGACTAGCCATTTCTCGAGTTGCACTAAGCCCAACACAATCAATAACCAAATCTGCATCACCCTCCTCTATTGGATTGTTTTGATTAGGGTCAAACACTTCCATTTCGCAAGCTTGATTTATCAAGTTATGCCTGATTGAATTTGTTTCAGCTAGATAAATTTCTTTTACAGCATGAGTTTTAAGAGCTAAAGCAGAACTAATGCCTATAGCCCCACCTCCTATTATTAGGCACCTCAAATTTTGCAAATCACAGTTCATTGTTTCTTTTGCTATTCTTACGCTGTGCCAACCACAAGCCAAGGGCTCTGATAAACAAGCTTTCTCCAAGCTGATCTCATTAGGGATATAAACTAAATTTTGTTTTGGGATGGATAGGAATTCAGCAAAAGCCCCCTCTCTTGGTGGCATTGAGATTATCTGTCTAGTTGAGCATAAGTTGTCTTTGTCAATTTTGCAAAATCTACAACTTCCGCATGTTACTAATGGGTTGATAGTTACTCTTTTCCCATTATTAGAACCTCCAATAATAGTTCCTGATGATTCATGGCCTAAAATAAGAGGAGAGGGCCTTCTTTCATCATGACCTAAAAAGGCGTGCATATCCGATCCACAAATTCCAACTGAGTCAATCTTTATTAACTCCTCACCGTCTTTTTGAACAGGGTCATCATAATCTTTATATTCCAAGTATTTTTCACCTGTGTAAACCAAAGCTTTCATTTTGCTGTGAAACCTCCATCAACAAAAATCAATTGGCCTGTAACGTAGTCAGATGACTTTGTGCATAAAAATAATAGCGGTCCATTTAGGTCTTCCAGCTCACCATTTCTTCCTATGCAAGTTTGTTTGGCATTTCGAATTGTTCTTTCAGTATCATTAAAAACAGGAACAGTTAATTCTGTTGGGAAAAAACCTGGTGCAATGGCGTTAACGTTAATTCCAAAAGGAGACCAAGCTTCTGCCATTGCCCTTGTGAGTTGCTCTACGCCGCCCTTTGAGGCGCCATAAGCAATACTTGACGGCAATGCTCTTCTGCTTGCCAGGGAAGCATAGTTTATAATTCTGCCCCATTTTCTTTTTTTCATCTCTTCAACAACAGCTTGCGCCATAAAAAAAGGGGTTGATAAATTTAAATCCATTGTTTTACCCCAACCTTCTATAGTGACATCGTCTGCGTGCTCTCTTATGTTCAAACCAGCAGCATTTATCAAGATATCTGGACTACCTTCCGCTTGAACAACTTTGTCGACTAAATTTTTAATTTGATTTTTATTTGAGACATCAGCAGTAAAATAAGAGGTCTCGCCTTCTGTATCTTCACTCCATTCTTTTAACTTGTCTAATCTTCTGGCTATCCCGACAACTTTAGCGCCAGAATTTGCAAGGCAAGTAGCTGCGGAGCGTCCAATTCCGCTACTTGCGCCAGTTACAAAAACTGTTTTTCCTTTAACATCAAAAAGATTTTGTTTTGGTGTCATTAGCTATTACTCCGTAGGGCTAACGTCAAAGTTTTCTTCAGGAAAGTATTTTCTTAACCTAATATCGCCAGAGCGAGCATGGGCCTCCATTCCCTCCAACCTAGATATTCTAGCAGCTACCTGTGCAACAGTTCTATTCGCCTCTTTCGTCATTCTTTGTGTAGTCACTATTTTCATAAATTTATGAACTGACAGACCTCCAGTATAATGTGCAGAACCCTTAGTTGGAAGAATATGATTAGTCCCAGAGCATTTATCTCCAAAGGTAACAGTTGTTTCTTCTCCAATGAAGAGGGATCCATAATTTTTAAGTCTATTTGTAAACCATTCATTATTATTGGTGTGAACTTCAAGATGCTCTGCAGCGTAAACGTCAGAGATTTTAGCTGCTTCCTCATTCGATTTACAAACAACCACTTCGCCGTAATCTTTCCATGCAACTTCTGCAGCTTTTTTGCTCGTTTCTGGTAGGTTTTGAATTTTTGAATCGATAATTGAAATGACTTCGTTTGCTAAAGTCTTGCTAGTAGAAATAAGCCATGCGGGAGAATCAGGGCCATGTTCCGCTTGGCTGACCAGATCTTCAGCAACAATTTCTGGGTCAGCACTATCATCAGCAATTATTGCAATTTCTGTTGGACCAGCAAATAAATCAATTCCAACTTTCCCGAATAGAGATCTTTTCGCTTCAGCAACAAATTTATTGCCAGGGCCGACAAGTATTTTAGCAGGTAAACCCGTAAACAAACCAAATGCCATAGAAGCAATCGCCTGAACACCTCCAAGAGCCAATATTTTGTCCGCTCCACAATAATTCATTGTATATAAGATTGCTGGATTGGGCCCTTCTTCTCCCTTTGGTGCTGAGCAAGCTATAATATTTTCAACTCCGGCAACACGAGCCGTTGTAATACTCATAATTGCTGAAGCTACATGAGCGTACCTTCCTCCTGGGACGTAACATCCAGCTGTTTCAATGGGAATTAACTTCTGCCCAGCCCATAGTCCAGGTGATAGTTCTGTTTCAAATTCATTGACTGAGCTCTTCTGCGCATCAGCAAATTTTTTTATTCTTTCATGGGCAAATTTAATGTCATCTTTTAATTTTTGAGGAACCAACTTTGATGCTTGGTCTATTTGCTCTTTTGAAATTATGACTTCACCAGTAAATCCATCTAAATCTTTAGCGTACTTTCTTGCTGTGCCTTCTCTGCCAACCTCTATTTCGGCAAGCATCTTTTCAACAATTTCCCTTGTTTCTGATGTCCCAGTTTCAGGATTTTTATTTGCTTTTTTTAAATACACTTCAGACATTCAACCCCCAATGAATTAATAAACAATTAAATTATAAGTAGTAAAGATTTAATAAAATCAGATCATTTATAGTAACTTAGAAACTGTAACGGATACAAGTTTAATAGTTACTTTTATTAGGTTAATTCTATAAAATTTATTTTTCTTTTTTTAAATTTTCGATGTCTTCAATTAAATGCAACATCGCTGTGCAATCTTGATCTTGACGATCAAATTTCTTAGCTAGTGCAAAATATTCTTTTGCAATTCTTCCTAAGTTTAGAGATAATCCTGTTTCTGTTCCAAGTTTCAGAGCTAAAGAAATATCTTTAAGCCCCATTATAAGTGGAAAATCAGGTGTAAGATCGCCTGCTAAAACCTTTTTTGGGAAATTAACATTAATTTGGCCTTTTCCTGCGGCAGTTCCTTGAAGAATTTTCACAGCTTTGTCTTGTTCTATGCCAACGTTTTTTGCAAAAGAAATAGTTTCAGCTGTGATAACCATTCCAACCATTGACATGTAATTATTTACTAATTTCATTTTAATGCCGGCCCCCAAAGCACCAACATGAATAATTTCATTTCCTAAGGTTGCTAAAATAGGTTTGGCAATTTCAATATGTTTTGCTTCTCCACCCGCAATTACGAGTAATTCACCTGATACCGCTTCGTTTGGAGTTCTTCCAACAGGAGCATCAATCATGTTAATATTATTTTTTGAGAGCTTTTGATGGATACTATGAGTTACATCTGGAAGAATTGTACTCATTTCTATTACCATACTATTTTTTTTGAGGCTGTTAATGGCGCCCTTTTTGCCCAAAATAGCGTCATGAACATCCTCTGACTTGGGCAGCATCGTAATACAATAATCAACATCGATTGCTGCATCTTCTGATGAATTTGAAACTTTGACTTCTTGTTTTGAAAACTTTGACATCGCTTTTTTCGATACATCATAAACACTTAATTGATACCCGGAGGCAACGAGTCTTGTGGCCATCGGGAAACCCATTGTTCCAAGCCCTATGAAAGCGATTTTTTTCATTTCATTCCTCTAATTGGTATGGGCTTGTATTTTTTTCCTTAGAAGGGAAGCCTCCATAGGGAGCCCATCCAGCTCCTGCAAGCGTTCCACCATCGCACTTAATTGTAGTTCCAGTAATTGATGATGAGTTGGAAGAGAGAAGAAAACAAATGACATCAGCAATTTCTTCTGCATTCATGAGGCGTCTCTGTGGAACTGCGTTTAAAATTGGGGTCAGGTCTCTTTTGTTTTTCCTTTCTTTAGGTCTTAGCAGGGGTGTGTCTGTCCAACCAGGCGCTACTGCATTTACCCTAACTTTTCTGTCAGCCCACTGAGTAGATAAAGCTGAAGTGAGGTTGATAATTCCTGCCTTGGCAGCCCCGTAAGCTAACACCGGCCCTGAATTATAGCCAACAACTGATGAAACGTTGACTATGGAACCGAATAAATTTTCAGCCATATGGCTTCCAAAGACTTTACAGGATAAAAACGTTCCAGTTAAGTGGCTTTGTAAAATTTCGTTCCATTCCTTAAGCTCTGTTTCTTCTATTTTCTTAGGTATTGGAGCCTTTCCGGCAGAGCACACTAAACCTGTTATTGGAGGACATGATTTTGAGTGCTCTTTAAGCACTTCATTGAGTTGATCTTCATTGCTAACGTCTGAATGTGAAATCTTGAAATTTGCGCTTTTATTAAGCTTTATAGAATTTAGTTGCTTCAAGTTTTTATCTATTATTAATGCTGTACCAGCATTTGCAGAAACTTTTTTAGCTACAGCCAAACCAATGCCACTAGCACCGCCAGTAATAACAATTGTTTGGTTTTTAAATAGCATTTAAAACTTTACCTTTAAGAACAATTTTAAAATTCAACACTTTAATATAAAAGTATTCGGCTAAGATTCAACTATGAATGAAACTCCTTTTTCACCGATCATTAAGGATGGAGCATTCGTATTTGCTGACGTTACTTGAGGCATCACTGAAGCATCTATGACTCTTAAATTTTTCACTCCCCTGACTTGTAATTTTTCATTAACTACTGCCTGATTGTCACTTCCCATCCTGCAAGTTCCTACTGGATGAAACACAGTTCCGCCATTACTTTGTGCCCATGAGAGCATTTCCTTTTCAGTTTTAACATTAGGGCCTGGCAACTTTTCCTCATCCCATAAGTTTTTAAATGACGGTTGATTAAAAATGTCTCTTATCATTTTTATTCCTTCAACTATGACATCCTGATCAAGTTTTTCAGACAAGTATTCAGGTCGTATTTCAGCTTGCTCTTTTGGATCAATGCTTTTGATTTTTAATGTACCTCTTGATCTTGGGTGACACTGCCATACAGAGGCTGTAAATCCAGGGTAGTTATGAAGAGGCTCTCCTGGTTTATCAACAGATAATGGCATTACATTAAATTGGAGATCAGGCCTCCCATTTTTAGAGAACTTACTGCAAGCGCCACCGCCAATTTGACCAGCTCCGCAAGTTAGAGGACCTGATCCATTTAACAACCATCTCAGCCCCCATTCAGCTAACTTTATAGGATTTCTTGATTGGTTATTGATAGAGCCACTATTGCTTATTAATTTCACAATTCCTCTTACTTGGTAATGATCTTGAAGGTTTCCACCAACTTCAGGGGCATCAACAATTACTGGTATATTAAATTTTCTAAGTAAATCTGCTGGACCCACACCTGAAAGTTGAAGTATTTGAGGAGATTGCAAGGAACCACCAGACAAAATGACTTCTCTATTTGAATACGCTTTTTTTAATTCATTGTTTTCAATCCATTCAACGCCAATAGCTTTATTTCCATTGAACAAAACTTTGTTTACAAGCGCATTTGTTTTGACAGTAATATTATCTCTAGCCATTGCTGGTTTTAAAAATGCAGTTGCTGAACTATATCTCACCCTGCCAGTTGAAGAAAATTGATATGACCCAACTCCGTAGGTAGTTTTCCCATTAAAATCTGAATTGGCAGGAAGCCCGTATTCCTTGGCAGCTTCAATCCAAGCCTTGCATGAAGGATTGTCGTTATTTAAATCAGAAACAATCATTTCACCTAAATTTCCGTGATATTGATCTTCCCCACCTTTATAATTTTCCAGTCTTCTAAATGAAGGAAGAACGCTCCTATAATCCCATCCCTTAGCGCCTAATTTTTCCCAATCATCAAAATCTTCTTTTTGTCCCCTTATAAAATTTAATCCATTAATCGAACTTGATCCTCCTAAAACTTTGCCGCGTGGCCACATTATGCTTCTACCACCCGAACCTTTACTAGGCTCGGTTTTAAACTGCCTAGCAAATCTTTCATCAAAAATAGCTCGGTAATAACCAATAGGTATTTTTAACCAGAAAAAGTTATCTTTTCCTCCAGCTTCCAAAACCAAAACTTTATTATTAGGATTTTTACTTAACCTGTTGGCAACTATTGATCCTGCTGAACCTGAACCAACAACAATGTAATCGTATTCATCTATTTTCATATTAAAATCACATTAAGATCTATAAACATATATCGGGCTTGTCCAAGCAACAGTTCCGTCTTCCTGTGTGAGCCTGATAAAAATTGGATTATCCCCTTTGTTTTTAAGCTGAATGTTTCTTTTTAAATCTATTTTATAATTTTTATTATTAGAAGGAAGTCTAAAAACTTTTATATATTTTGGGAGGACACCACTTTTGTCAAATACACAATCTTCAAATCCAATGTCTTTTATTTTAATTTTAGTTTGAACTAAAGCTGTTTGAATTTGTAATTCTCCAGAAAATAGATTTTTTAGCCAAGCGTCAAAACCTCCAAAATTACCAGTGGTGAGAGCTTCCCATTTAAGTGACGTTGAAGTTTGTGTTAATGATTTGTCAGGATTAAAAAAATTAATAGGGTTAGAAGAAATAATTTCATTTCCGAAAATAGTTGCTTCGCCATCCCATTTAACCTGTCTAAATCTACCTCTATACTCTGCGCCTTCCCAAATTACTCTTATTTTGTTTCCAAGGTCTTTGTTTGAGAAAGGTTTATATGTTTCTATTAGCTCTAATCCATTAAAAATATCTAGTCTTTCAATTGGCGCAGAGGCTGTGATGCTGATATTTAAAGACATCTCACCATCAGGAAGATGAACTATGTCACCCATGATTGCTTCCTT
>CAZCWO010000004.1:27171-29573 GCA_964502335.1 uncultured Rhodobacterales bacterium
CCTGGTCTTCCTTTATGGCCGTCAGAGTTTCCAACAATGCCAACTCTATATCCTTCTTCAAGAGCATCATTTAGGATCCATTCAAATGAACCCCAGCTGGAGTGAACTTCAACAGATTTTTCAAACCTTCCATCATGCGCATATTTTATATCAGCGTATCTGCCACCACAATGAGCGTACATTAAGGTGTCAAACTCTTTGTTAGCCTCTAAGGATGAAAATAAATCATTTGCAGTTGTGCAGTCAGTGTCAATGTCTGATTGATCTGAAATCATGGCATGGGAAGACCTTCTAATAATTCTGTCTTCATTCGGGAAAAAAACGTTTCGGTCGCCACCTAAACTAGTGTTTCCTGACCATTCATATCCTGGAATAGTCACGAAATCCCCATCCTGATTATATTTTTTGGTTATTTTATTTAAAACTTTCCAAAAATCTTTTGTTATTTGGAAATCATTTCCTTGGTGACCAGATACATCCAGGAACGCTCTATTTTTGGCAAAGTTAAAATATTCATCAGCACTTCCAGTTCCAATTGTTTCTTCTGACTGCCCATGTAGATCGCCCCAAAAATGAACTAAATCTAGATTTTCTTTGATTATAATAGGGTTAGTTTTAACTATAGATTTATTTTGATCATTTAAGAAATCAATGACACATTCACATTCATTTTCAATCTTTAATCCCTTAATTGCGATAAAATAATCACCCTTGTTTATTTTAATTTTTTCAGGCAAGCCCGAGACTTTGACATTTGAATTTATATGAAAAGTTTTCTCACATTGGTTGGATGGATTGCCCCAAATATCTTCACCTTTGAGATAGATAGAAAATTTTTCACTTTTCCTTTTCAAAGTAGGAGCGACCACAACAAAACGCTGTGGCTTCCCAGAAACAATTTTTATAACAGGTTGATTAATAATTGGTTGGTAGCATCTGGTAGCGATAGGGTCAATTAATGAATGGAACTCATAACTATCTTCACAAAATGTTTGAATTCTCATTCCAGGAGAGCCTTGAGACCGATCACCAAACACTACCTTTATAGTTTCGCCCTCTGTCAAATATCCCTGAACAACTCTTATATAAATCGTTTTACCCCAAGGTCTAACATTTCCCTGTGGGTCATAGTCATATTTAAGTACTGCATTATTTGATGCTACTATCGTTGTATAGTTTGGTGCTTGGGGATCTGTAAATTGTGGCTTTCCTTGATCACTAGCAAACCTAAAGCAAATTCTTATTGAACCAGAATCATCTATGCCGAAAGTACCTGCCGTATAAACCCATTCAAAAGTTTGATAACTTCCAGCTTCAAATTCACCGGTTGGGTTTAATTTAACAACCCCTAATTTTTTTGGATCAATAGCATTGTTTAAAGGAAAACTTGACAGTCCACCCGATAAGCTTGTTTCTTTTTTATTTTGATTACCAAGTGGCAATTCAGTCATAGTTTAATCAATTAAATTTAGTTAGCCAAATTTTCCGTAAAAGAAGTTAGGTACAACAGTAGTAATTTCTGGGAAAGCTGCAATTAGCGTGAGTATAACCAGATAAGCAAATACAAATGGCAAAACAGCAATTGAAATTCTGTCTATACCTAAATTGGTAATTCGAGCAGCAACGAAGAGATTTGCACCTACGGGGGGGGTCAAAAATCCTACCTCACAAGCTATAACCATTATTATCCCAAATGCGATGGGATGAACTCCAAGGTTTTGTACAAGCGGAAGTAAAAGTGGCGTTAATAAAATTATTTGCGCGATCGATTCCATAAACATGCCAGTAATGATGAGTATAACAGCTATTATCATAAGCATTAAAAAAGCATTCTCTGTTATTCCAGTTAGGCCTTCTTCTATTAAATCAGGCACTGACATTAAGCTCATCAATTCCCCAAAAGATTTAGCTGGACCAAGAATTATAAGAACTGCTCCCGAAATCATGGCCGTAACCTTAAGGCAATGAACAATGCCTTCAAAAGTCAGTTCGCGGTAGGCAAACGTGCCAATAATAAAGGCGTAAACAACAGCTACTGAAGCCGCTTCAGTAGGAGTGAACACACCAGAATAAATGCCTCCCAAAATCACAATAGGTGCAATCAGAGCCCAAATACCTTGATAAAAAGCTTCACCCACTCTTGGCCAGGTAAATGGAATGCCATCACCTACATAGTTTCTTCTTTTTGCAATAATATAAGTGGTAATCATAAGAACTATAGTAGCTAAAATACCAGGAATAAATCCTGCAAGGAAAAGTCTAGGAATAGATTGTTCAGCAACAATTCCATAAATAATCATTAAATTACTTGGTGGTATAAGACTTCCCAAAGCGCCACCGGCAGCAGCGATAGCTCCTCCAAAAGCAGGGTCATATCTCATCTTGATCATCGAAGGGATCAT
>CAZCWO010000004.1:29673-36826 GCA_964502335.1 uncultured Rhodobacterales bacterium
TATGCGTAATCTTTTAGAAACTCAAGCATGTGGTGTGTCCTCTTTCGAAGAACTCTTTAAAATTGAATCTCCATAAAACCACCAGCGGTAATAAATTTGTATGAGGCGTAAGGTCATCAGTCCAAAACCAAAAACCAAACAAAGATAGGGCCATTTTTGATCAATATTTAATGCAGGTGAAAAGTACGGATCTTTCCAATAGCTCATATTAAGTGTGACACTATGCCAAGTTAGAAACACTCCAAATACAAACCATATGAAATCACTAAAAACAACCAGGCCACCTTTTATGGCTTGTGGAAATAAATTTATAAAATTCATAACTCGAATATGGGCTCTTTCCCTTACTGCCCATGAAACTGAGAGATAAACTGACCAAAGCATGCAGTATTGAGCTATTTCATCCGACCAAGAAGTAGGAAGACTAAACACGTACCGCATGACCACTTGGAAAAAGACCATTATTGTCATAATCACAACACCAATGCCCGCAATAACTTCCTCAAGCCTTTTTTCTAAAAGAGTAAATAATCCCATCAGTTTCCTCGAAACTTACTTTAAGAATTTAGTCACAGATCAGCCTTTCTCTGTGACTAAATTAAATGATATTTTATTATGGAGCTGCAGCGTAAATCTTATCCATTATAGCTACATACTCAGCGCCACGCTCATCACCGAAAGCTTTATGAACAGCTTTCGCCTTTTCAACCCATGGGCCTGTATCTGGAGAAGTAAATGTAACTCCTGCTGCTATCATCTTTTCCTTAACGATGCTCATTCCATAATTTGTATGGAAACGAGATGCAGCTGTAGCAACTTTTGCAGCCATATCTAGAGCTTCTTTTTGCTCATCTGACAATTTTTTCATAAATTTATCACTTACAAAAAATGGAGGCGCCAACGTGAAGTGGCCTGTTTCTGCAACATGCTTAGCTACGTCATGAAATTTTTGTGAGTACATAACGTCAATTGGTAAGTCTCCACCATCAACTGTACCTGTTTGTGTAGCTGTTAGCGCTTCTGACCATGCAATAGGAACAGGGTCTGAACCAAAAGCCTTATAAGTATCAATCATAACAACGTTCTTTGGTACTCTGTATTTCATCTTAGCAAAGTCAGCTAGGTTATTAATTGGCATTTTAGTGTTATAAATATGTCTGAAAGAAAAAAGAGGTATAGTCACCAAGTGAACACCAATCTCATCAGCCATGTTGCCCCAAATTTCTTGTCCAATGGGTCCATCAGCAACAGCAACAGCGTGCTCATAATTTTGAAGCATATAAGGAAGAACTAGAAGGTCAATCTTAGGATAAAATGGTCCTGCATTATTTTGTGCTATCATAGTGCCATCTAAGGTTCCTAATTGTAACTTTTTAAACTGTTCTTGCTCACTACCCATCTTGTGGCAACAGTGGACCTTAACTTTAACTGCACCACTTTCTAGGTTTGCAGAAAATTTTTCCATTCTGTCAGCAAATGTAAACATAAATGTTCCATATGGATGTCCTTCAGAAACAGAATATCCAATATTCATTGTTTGTTTTTTTGCCATAGCCTGGCCAGCAAACAGAATTGATACTGCAGCTAGAGCTATAACAAAAATATTTTTCGTCATGTTTTTCATCTAGTAATCCTCCCTGATGAATTTATTATTTTTAATTAGGCTCCACTTAAACAGATTGAACAATTGATTTCAAGCCATTTGTTTTAAAATAATACCAATGATACTTGATGAGTTATTTTAAATATGTTTTGTTTAAATGATTAATAAATATAAATGTTTAATTTTAGAAAATAAAACCCATGTGTTCTATATTAAAAGTTGAGGAAAATCATCAATTTTATCAAGATGGTTTTCTGTTAAAGAAAAAATTATTTAGTAGTATTGAAGTTAGTCGGATAAAGGCCTCACTTGAACAAGATCCATTAATAAAAAAACACATGTTTGATAGGGAGGATGCTCAAGGTAACGCGACAATAAGTGTGCAATGGAACAATCCAGGAAATAGTTCTTATGGTGTTGGAGCAAGAATGAAAAAAATTGTTAATGTTGTTGAAACTTTATTAAATGGGGAGGTTTATCATTGGCATTCAAAAGTTACAGCAAAAGCTGCCCGAGAAGGGGGTGCTTGGGAGTGGCACCAAGATTATGGTTATTGGTATAATCATGGGTGCCTTTACCCAGAAATGATGAGCGTTATGATAGCAATTGATAAAAGTTCGAAGGCAAATGGATGTCTTCAGATTTTGAAAGGATCAAATAACATTGGAAGGATTGACCACATAAAAATAGTCAAAGACAATGGTGATTTGGGGCAGGTTTGCGCAGATCAAGAAAGAATAAAATGGGCAGAAACAAAACATGATAATTTATACTGTGAAATGGACCCTGGAGATGCATTGTTTTTTCATGGGAATACTTTGCATGCATCTGGACCCAATAAATCAGAGAATCGCAGATGGGCATTGCTTTTTTGCTACAACAAAGCTTCAAATAGTCCTTTTATTAAAAGTCACCAGCCTTTTTATCGACCGATTGAAAAAGCAGAAAACGACTATATTGAAAAAAATGGAGTAACACTTGGAGATGGCTCTGAGGAGTTTCAATCAACTTATACTAAAAAACGATAAGGAAAAACAATGACAAAAATAGGTTTTATTGGATTGGGCACTATGGGAGGGCCAATGGCTTCAAACATAATCAAAGGAGGTCATCAAGTTCGAGGATTTGACGTTAATCAAACTTCAATCAAATCACATATAGAAAATGGAGGCATAAGCGCGAGTTCTCCTTCTGAAGCAGCTGAGGATTGTGAATTTCTTTTTACGATGCTCCCAAACTCCCAACATGTTAAAGAGGTTATTTTTGAAAAAAATGGTGCCATAGAAAGCTTGGGAAAAGGGTCAATTGTGATAGATATGTCTACAATTCATCCTTTTGAAACAGATGAAATAAGGGAAAAGCTTAAAAAGCATGGTGTTTCGATGATAGATTGCCCTATTGGAAGAACTTCAGTGGAGGCCAAATTAGGAAAATCTCTTTTAATGGTGGGGGGAGATCAAAATGATATAAAAAAAGCAACGCCAATTTTAAACCTTATTGGAGACACCTTAAAAGACTGCGGCGGGCCAGGTATGGGCTCAAGAATGAAAATCGTAAATAATTATATGACAACAGTTCTAAATATTTTAAGTGGAGAAGCACTAACGTTGGCAAGATCAGTGGGATTGGACCAAACAAAATGTATTGATGTTTTAAGTGGTACAGCTGCAGTCAAAAGTCATTTGACGACAACCTACCCAACTAAAGTATTGAAAAATGATGTCTCCCCCGCTTTTATGGTAGAACTAGCGTTAAAGGATTTAGGAATTGCGGTTAATCTTGGAGATAAGGTTAATGTTCCTTTAGAACTCGGCAAGGCCTCTGTTAACACCTATGAATCAGCCATAGAAGAGGGTCGGGGCAAACAAGATTGGACATCAGTATTTTTAAATCTTCAGAACAGAGCAGGACTATCTCTTCCAAAAAACATTAAGGAATAACTGAAGAGTATTTTCAATAATCAAATTTATTTTTGTTAATTATATTACAGACATTGAAACTGGTGCATTTCCCTCTAAAGAATATGAAGTTCAAGTACCCGATAATTTAATCAACACTTTCTGCAATAAAATTTATAAATTTTGATAATTAAATGCTGGATTTTTGAGTAATAAATTTTGATTGCATATACGCTTCTAAACCTTCAGAGCCGAGTTCCTTCCCATATCCAGAATCCTTTATCCCTCCAAAAGGAACTTCAACAACAGGCATCCATGGTTGATTTACAGATACAATACCACTTTCTATTGAAGAACTAATTTTTTCTGCAGTTTTCGATGAATTAGTAAAAGCAAACGCTGCCAGACCGTAAGGCAATCTATTTGCTTCTTTAACAACCTCATCAAAACTTTGAAATGGTGTGATTGGAGCAAGAGGGCCGAAAGGTTCTTCATTCATCATTCTTGCATTATGAGGTACATCAGTTAAAACGGTTGGTTCAAAAAAATAACCTTTGTTTCCCTTTCTTTTGCCTCCAGTTTTGATCTTTGCTCCTTTGTCTATTGCGTCTGATACAAACATTTCCATTGCTTCTAATCGTCTGTCATGAGCCAATGGCCCCATTGTCGTTTGAGGATCTAAACCATCTCCAACGACTTGAGATTCAGAAATTTTGATAAAACCATCTACAAATTTTTCATATAAACTTTCATGAACCAAAAATCTTGTTGGAGAAACGCATACTTGCCCAGCATTTCTAAATTTATTATTTGCTATGAGTTGAACTGCATTATCAACGTTTGCATCATCAAAAATTATCGCTGGAGCATGACCGCCAAGCTCCATTGTTACTAATTTCATATGCAATCCAGCCATCGAAGCTAAAAGTTTTCCAACGGCTGTTGAACCAGTAAAAGATATTTTCCTAATCACTGGGTGAGGGATCAGATATTCAGAAATTTCTGAAGGAATGCCATAAACCAAATTAATCACACCTTCTGGAACGCCTGCATCGGCATAGGCTTTTACTAATTCTGCACAACTTGCAGGTGTTTCTTCTGGGCCTTTTATTATTATAGAACAGCCAGCAGCAACTGCACCTCCAATTTTTCTTACTGCTTGATTAATTGGAAAATTCCAAGGAGAGAAACCAGCTACAGGTCCGACAGGCTCCTTAACGACCATTTGATAAATATCAGCAGACCTTGATGGTACGAGCCTACCATATGTTCTTCTAGCTTCTTCTCCTAGCCAGTCTGTAATGTCAGCAGATAAATTCACTTCAGCAAGAGACTCTCCTATCGGTTTTCCATGTTCAATGGTCATAATTCTTGCGATTTCTTTTGCCCTTTCCCTTAAAATGACTGCAGCTTTTCTTAAGATTTTATATCTTTCAAATGAGTTTATATTTTTCCAATTATGAAATGCTTTGTCAGCAGCAGAAAGGGCTTCATCTAAATCTGCTGCTCTAGCGTGCGACATTGTTCCAATTATGTTTTCTGTTGCTGGATTGATCACGTCAATGGTTTCATTTGATTGAGAGGATTTCCATTTTCCATTTATAAAAAGCTGAGTATCGGGGTAAGAAGTATCCATTAATTTGTCTCCATTTAAGTCAACACCATAATAAAAAAAATAAATTCTTTTACAATTTAAATTTAATTAAAAGATGCAATTAAAGTTGTGATTGCAATAATTGCTAGAAATATTAAAGCAAATTTTTTGAAAAAATATTTTCCACTTGAAGAATAAAACCGAGAACCAAAGTAAGTTGTTAGCATATAAATAGGAGATGCCAATAATCCTAGAGTAATTAGCTTTGAGGTCATAAGGCCGTAAAAACTTTGAGACGCAATTGAAAAAATTACAATTCCAGCCATAAGTAACATCACATTACCTCGAGAAATATCTGGATTGTTATCTCGTGATAATAGAACGGCAACAATGGGGGGCCCTCCCATACCTGCTGCTCCTTGAATGAATCCTCCTAAAATTCCACTAAAGGTCATTGTTTTAAGTCCAATAAAAGATTTTAATTTCCAACCTCTTGCAAGTAAAAAAACTAAAAACAGAACTATAATTGAAATAATTCTTCTCATAATTTGCGGATCAAGAGATACAACTAAATACATTCCGACTGGTATTGATAAAATCATTGCTATAAACATGGGAGCCATTTGCTTTTTTTGGCTATTTTGGATAGCAGAAGGAAGCAAATATAAGGTGCTTGGAATTTCCATTATTATATGGATTACAAGTGCTTCTGTAGGAGAATAGATGAACGCTAAAACAGGGATAGTCAATAAAGCAGGGCCAAAACCCATAAATCCCCTTAAAATTCCACCAATGCCAATGACTATTATAGTAAAATAAATTAATTTTAATTCAGGCAGATTTGTAAAAATGAATTCCATTAGCTGAAAGATTAAGAAAAAGTTTAAAGTTTATTTAAATGTCATTGAAAAAAACTATTTCAATTTATAACATACAAAAACTACTTCAAAAACTCATTAACAATATTTTCAAGTAATGTTGAAATATTATTATTAAATTTATTATGTGGAAGGCTCCCACAGAAAGTGATCGATCCAGTGCTAAAAACTTTTCCACCATTATTATTTTCAAAATAGAGCATATCTGCTCTTAGTAACTTGTCTAAAGGCTCTCCAGGTACGGTGGTTAAATGCGTTAGATGTTCTTCTGGAACTAAAACATAATCTTTATCATGTCCCTCAGATGAAGCAAGTATTTGGCTACTTTCAGGAGTTCCTAAATTATAATCTGCACGGTCAAGTTCATATCCAGCTGCACCTCCACCACTAAATCCAAAGTCGCCTATTTTTTCTTCTTTTATACCCTTAAAAATCCAATTATTATTTTTATCAAAATTTTTTCTCTTATAATAAGAGCCAGTAAATTGTCCTTGAGCACTAAATCCAACACCTGTTAATTTTTGAGGTGGAATACCATTTCTTCTCCAAAGACCACCATAACTGCCATCAAAAGCGTTATAGTATTCTCCAGGTTCTGATGCCCAAGCTCTTATACCATCTTCGGCCCTCCTAATCTCAATAATTTTACTATTTTCATTGTGAAGACAGACTTTCCAATAAAATCCATTTCCTCCCAAATAAATCAAATTACCACCCTTATCTTTATAATTGTGAAATGTATTTAATGTTTCTTTAGTATGGTATTCTGGGTGAGAAGTAGTCATTACAGCTGAGTAATTTTTAATTGCCCCCAATCCTTCTTGATGTAACTCTTGGTCTGTAAGAACATCAAATTGAATATCTTTGTTATGGAGCCAGCTAAATAAATGGCTGTCTGCCTGAAAATGACGAAGACCTGAACAGGCTGACAACCCAAATGTTAAGTACCCAACTTTCAAATTTAGCAAAGGCCTTAAATGTGAGGCATGACATATACCACTTCCATCAGAATGAAAATTATAAGTTGAAAGCCCATAATGTTTATAATTTGAAGGGTTGTGTGGATAAGCATTCCATTCTTTAATTTTATTCTCCCAACTCTTTTTATAATCTGGTCGGGCATGGTTTCCGTAAACAACATATGTAAACGTTGGAATTATTACACATAATCTTGCAGTGA
>CAZCWO010000005.1:0-2976 GCA_964502335.1 uncultured Rhodobacterales bacterium
CCATAACCTCCTGTAGTTGTAAAGCCTACACATCTTTCATTTTCATAAACCGGTTCATCATGTAACAACAACGGTTTACCAGATACGTCCAGAAGTACCAATCGTTTGCTAACGCCCTCTTGTTTTTGAGTAATTAGCCGTTCTTTACCCTGAAACTCCTTGTTCCAGTCAATGGAAAAGTTAAGCCCTGCTTCAAGCGGAGTGATGTCAGGATTTAGATCATGCCCCCAATGCAGAAAGCCTTTCTCAATTCGGCAACCATCAAGTGCATAAAGACCCATTGGAAGCGCTCCCTGATCACGAAGAGCTGCATAAATTTTTGGAGCGTCATCATTCCTAACTTCTATTTCCCAACCCAGTTCCCCAACAAAACTCAGACGTGTTGCAGTGCAGACCTTACCCATGATAGTTATAGATGTTATCGAGGCAAACCCTTTATCCTGCCAATTACTGTCTAAAGACTTCAGAATTTTCCGGCTCATTGCACCCATTACGCCAATAACAGAGAAATTTTCTGTGACATCTTTAATTTTGACGTCACCTATAAGATTGCGACGCAACCAACCGCAGTCACGCCAACGTGTTGCAGCCCCAGATGTTATCCTGATAATATTGTTTTCTCGTATTGAAATAGTCACATCGGCTTCAATTCCAGCCTTTGAGTTTAGCAAGGTCGAGTAAATTGCTCTGTTCAATGGTCGATTGAGGTTGGCTGTGGCAAGTCGATCGAGTGCTGCCAAAGCATCATGTCCGATTAAATCAATTTTTGTAAATGGTGATAGTTCGATTAATACAGCACCATGTTCCATTTCTCTAGCTTCACGTTTAACAATTGGCCACCATGGTTGGTCCTTAACAGCATAAGGCAATCGTTTTTCGCTTTCATCTTTAGAAAACCATAACGGTCGTTCCCAAGAAGCGGTAACACCAAAATGCGCTTCGTCTTGAGCCCAAGAATCATAAAGGGCAGATTGGCGCAAATCTCTTCCTGCAGTTGGTTGTTTATAGGGCCAGTGCAAATCAAAATGAGCTGAAACTGCTTCCATCATTCGTTCTTTCATGTGCTCATCATTTCCAGTCAAAGGATCAACTCTACTGAGATCTACCTCCCATGCATCTTGTTTGGGCTTACCATCAACAATCCATTCCGATAAGGTTTTACCAACACCTGCTGAAGACATTATTCCTAGTGAATTCATTCCAGCTGCAACAAAGAGCCCATCAATATCTGGCGATTTCCCAATCAAGGGCTTGGTGTCGCAGGTAAAACTTTCAGGTCCGTTCATATAATGTTGTATCCCTGTGTCAGCGAGGGCTGGGATCAAGTTCAGCGCATGTTCCATGTAGGGAGTAAACCAGTCCCAATTTTCAGCCATCTCAAGAAACGGTACATCACCTTGCGGGCCAAAAGCATCCCAACATGTGGCATTTGGTTCAAAGACACCAATGAGCAATTTCCCTGCATCACCTTTGATATAAATATTTCGGTCAAGGTCACGGATTACTGGGAAGTGCTCGAATGCAGGATTTGGTTCTGTTACTACATACATATGCTCTACCGCTTGAATGGGTAATGCAAGGCCAACACTAGCGGCTAGAGGCTTTGACCATGCACCGGTTGCCAGAACCACAGTGCCAGCCTGAATTACATCGCCATTTTCCATTGCCACCCCTGTAACAGTATCGCCATTTTTAATTAGATGCGACACTAGATTGCCTTCACAGATTTCAACGCCTTTTTGTTTAGCGCCTTTAGAATAAGCCATGCAGAGGTCAACAGGGTTTACGCTTCCATCTTCAGGCAATTCCATGGCTAACGTAATGCCATCGGTACTTAAACATGGCAGTGCTTGATCCAGGTTTTTAATATCTATCATCGAGGGGTTTAAACCGAAATTTTTTCCCACTGCAGCAATACGATGGATTTCATTATGCCGCTCCATCTTTCGTGCAAACCAATACCCACCCGTTCTGCGATACCCTGTTGCTTGACCAGTTTCATCTTCAAGTTGAGGGAATAAATGGATCGCGTAAGTGGCAAGTTTTGTCATATTCGGTGTTGCCCTGAGGGGACCAACTATCCCAGCAGCATGCCAACTAGTGCCAGAGGTAAGTTGATTGCGCTCAAGTAGCAGTATTTTGTTTTTTTTTCCTGAACTCAAACGGTGACCAAGGTGATAGGCTACACTAAGACCAATCGCCCCGCCACCGATGATGATGACATCATAACTATCAGAAGAAATTTGCATCTGGTGTTTCTTCCTTTCTTCGGCGAATATAGGCCTGCAATTCTTCGTCAATAGCTGTATCAAGACCTGGATCTTGATACTCTTCAAGTCTTTTCTTCCAGAGCGTATTAGCACGTCGCGTCATATCCAACGCACCATCAGTCGACCACTGTTCGAAAGAATTATTGTCGGCCAGATCTGGGCGAAATAAGGCTGAGAAAAAATTGGCTTGTGTATGTTCTGAGCCAAGGAAATGCTGTCCAGGGCCCGTTGATGCAATCGCTTCCATGGCCTGTGCATTTTCGCTTAAGTCAATTCCTTGGAAAAACCTCCCAATCTTACCGCAGAGATCGGCATCCATCATGGTTTTTTCAAAACTGGTGACAAGTCCGCCTTCTAGCCACCCCGTAGCATGGTTAATCAAATTTGCTCCAGCAAATAAACTCATCATTAATCCCCAAGTGCCTTCTTGCTGGGATTGAGCATCAGCCTTTTTTGATGATGATAACGTCCCCACCGTATGAAATGGAACAGCAAGGCGACGCGCCAATTGCCCTGCAGCTAGGACCATCTGACCGGCTTCTGGCGTGCCAAAGGTTGGTGCACCGGATTGCATCGACATGGTTGATGCGAAAGAGCCCATCAGGCATGGCGCACCTGGATTGATCAATTGAACAAGGCACATGGTAGCCATCGCCTCCGCCAGTACCTGCGCCAGAGTTCCGGCAACTGTAGTTGGACTCATCGC
>CAZCWO010000005.1:3076-13990 GCA_964502335.1 uncultured Rhodobacterales bacterium
TATTTCTCTTTTAATAACAACTTTAACTCTTTCACAAAAAAATCTCAAAGATAATGCATTGTTAAAGTTCATTGGTGACAAACATTGAAAATTTTTACATTTAAAACTGTGTTTTTAGCGAGAATTTGACAACAGTATATATTTTAGTAGGATATTATTGATCAGGCAGAGAACGATAATGAGTCTAAAGAAGGTCATCATCACTGGAGGTTGTGGAGATATTGGATTTGCAACTGGAAAGTTTTTTCAATCTAAAGGTTATGAAGTCGTTTTGACTGGGATTAACGAAATAGAAATCAATTCTAGACCCAAAATAGAAAACGTATCTTATGAAATTTTAGATGTAACTTCTGATGAAAGTACTCAAGAATTAATTTCTAAACATAATGATTTTAATGTATTGATCAATGCGGCAGGCATTGTGATGCGTGAAAAAGAATTTGAAGTAAATGACTTCTCGCATGTAGTCGATGTTCATCTAAATGGAACATATAGGATGTGCGCAAAATCAGTAGGTATTTTATCAAAAAATAAAGGTAGTATTATCAACTTTTCATCCATGCTTGCATTTTTTGGGGGCACTCTTTCACCTGCTTATAGTTCTGCCAAAGGCGGAGTCTCCCAACTAACTAAAAGTCTTGCTATCAACTATGCATCAAAAAATGTTCGAGTTAATGCGGTTGCTCCAGGTTGGATTGCAACAAAAATGACAGACACTTTAAGGTCTTCGAAATTTCCAGAAAGAGAAAAAGAAATTCTTAGTAGGACTCCTATGAAGCGTTGGGGGGAACCGGACGATATTGCAGGGCCAATTTATTTTTTAAGCTCCGAAGAATTATCTGGTTTTGTAACAGGTGTGATTTTGCCTGTTGATGGTGGTTATCTAACTTATCCATGAAAATTCGATTCTTTGCTAAATTCAGTTAAAGCTAAAAATTAATTTTTTTGTCAAAAAAAGGGCCTTCTAGAAGAAGGCCCTTTTTAAAATTGTGTTTTTTGTTGATTATTGCAGAACCATTGCGTTCATGACGCCCACTTCTTTTTCTGCTTGCGCAATCGCACCTTTCCATCCATCAACATACTCTGAACCATATTTAGCAACAAACCATTCAGCCATTTGATCTCTGTACGGTAGAAATGTTGCTTTTTCATCAGGTGAAGGAACGTATACTGTTCCACCTGATTCTTGAAATTCCATCAAAGCCTGGTTTTCATATTGTTTGTTCCAGTTTGACTGGATTTCAGCCATCTGTCTGACACCTTCGACAACTAAATTTTGATAGTTTTCAGGTAGTGATTTTAACCACTCATCACTCATCCAATAGAAACCAAACAAATTGGCATGCTCATCGAGAGACACAAATTTGCAAACCTCATGCATTTTATTTGGAATAATGTCAGTAGCAGCATTTTTTGTTCCTTCAACAACACCTGATTTGAGGGCAGTATATAGTTCCCCCCAAGCCACTGGAGTAGGGTTGCCACCCATTGCTTTAATGAATTCTATTTGAAGTTGAGAATTAATTGTTCTCATTTTAACACCCTTCATGTCAGAAGCAGTTTTTATAAGTTTTTTGCTAGTATAAAAACTTCTCCATCTACCAGTATTTCCAATGGCGACCATTCTAACGTTACCTGTTCTTTTTAAAACTTCTGGACCAATAACATCCCACATCCAGCTACCTTTTGCGACTTGCTCTGCAATTGAATCATTTGCAAGCATATAAGGAATATCTGTTACTTGGAATTCAGGAAAGAAACTCGCCATACCTCCAACTGTTGTATGAGTTAGCTCTAAAGTATTTTGATTAACCTGCTCGATCAATTCTCTAAAGTTACCAAGTTGAGCTGCTGGGTAAATTTCAACAGCAATATCTCCACCAGTTCTACTTTCAAGATATGTTTTCAACCATAATCCAGGTATGTGGTCATCTGATACAGATGTTGCAGGTCCAACATGTGCATATTTTAATGTCCACTTTGCGGCAAATGAGTAACCAGGGACTACTAATATTGCTACAATTAAAAAACTAAATAATTTCTTCATGTTCATATTCTGATCTCCCTCAAAAATTTTTTAATAGTTAAAGTAATTATTAATATGTTTTATTATTAATAATATTAATTAATTATAACATAAAATACAGCTTTATCATATATTAATCCTGTTATGATTTATAAATAAAATTAAATCAAACAAAAAAGTATTTAATATCAATATCTTAGTAACTAATAACAAACGAACTTTAATAAAAATATAGCTATTAAAATTACTTGATAAAGATGTGATTGTTATTCATAGTAGACTAATAGATTTATTTTTTTGATAGTATTGATAAAGTTAATTATGAAAAATATTTTGGTTACAGGTGGTTCAAGAGGAATAGGAAGAGAAATTGTAAAAACATGCCTTAATGAAGGTTACTACGTTCATTTTACTTATGCTAATGATTTATCGTCTGCAGAACAAATGCATAAGGAGATTAATTCAAAAAAATTATCTTTTTCTAGATGTGATTTAAATAATGTTGAAGATATAACCAAGTTATTTGAAAGTTTAAAAAAATCCTTTCGATTTATTGATGGACTTGTAAATAATGCTGGAATTTCTGGAGGCAATCTTTCAATCAAGGAATTTCCAAATGAAACTATAGACGAAGTGCTATCGGTAAATGTCAAAGGTTTATTAATTTGTTGCAAGGAAGTCATACCATTAATGTCAATTAAGAGTGGTGCTCGTGGGGGATCAATCGTGAACATTTCATCTATGGCGGCAACTATTGGAGGTAGACCAGGAAGAACTCTTTATGCGACTTCAAAAGGCGCTGTAGATGTTTTTACTATCGGTGCAGCTAAGGAATTAGCTCCAGACAAAATAAGAATTAACGCTGTTAGGCCAGGTGTAATCAAAACTGACATGGTCAAGTTAGAATTAGATGGAGATAAGGATTTGGAAGCACATTATGCAAAATCAATTCCTTTTAAAAGATTTGGGGAAACTTTTGAAGTTGCTGAACTTGTTGCTTGGCTTTTGTCTGACAAGTCTTCATTTGTTAGTGGTTCAAGATTAGATGTATCCGGTGGAGGTTTTATAATATAATGAATGTTTTATTAAAACTAGTGTTGATTTTGGATAATATAATAAGTCCACTAATAAAGTTATGTAAAGGCGCAACGATCTTTTGCGTTTTGTCCATTGCAATCATTGTATCATTGTCTGTTTTTTTTCGCTACGTTTTAAACAATTCCCTTACTTGGTCGGAGGAAATATCTAAATATTTAATGGTATGGATGGTTTTTGTTGGAGCGCCGATTGCTATGTTAGAATCAAGACATATCGCAATAGAAATTTTACCAAACTTGTTTAAACCAAAATTAAGAGCATTCATATTTCTATGTGTTAATGTGTTAATTGTTATTACTATGGGATTTTGGGCAGTGAAGGGAGTTGAATATACTATTGGGGGTTGGAGCCAAGTAATATCTTCCTTTGACTGGGTTCCACTCGGTGTTGTTTTTGCAAGCATACCTTTTGGAAGCAGTATCATGGTGTTAATCTCTTTTCAGATTGTTCTCCATCAAATTTTAGTTATTTATGATCATGAAAAATTTAATGAATTTAGGATTAAGACAGCTAAAGATAGAGGAGTCGAAGAATGATACCGATAAGTTTTATTTGGGTATTTGTAATAACAATCGCAATCGGTGTACCGATTGTTTTTTCATTGTCTCTTGCACCAATTTTTGGTTTCCTTGCTGCTGACAAAGCTTTCTTTCTTAAAACTCTTCCGCAAAAATTATATATTGGAATCAATCAATTCCCATTATTGGCTATACCTCTATTTATTTTAGCTGGTGAAATTATGAACACTGGTGGCATTACTCAAAGATTAGTTAATTTAGCAAATGCAATGGTAGGCCATTTTAGAGCTGGTTTAGCTCAAGTTAATATTGTAGCAAGTATGTTATTTGCTGGATTAAGTGGATCTGCTGTTGCAGACACGTCTGCATTAGGCTCAATGTTGATCCCTGCAATGGAAAGAGAAGGGTACTCAAGAGCGTATGCAGCAGCTGTAACAAGCGCATCTTCAGTGATAGGTCCAATTATACCCCCAAGTATAATAATGGTTATTTATGCGTATATAATGAATGTATCGGTTGGGGGTTTATTTCTTGCCGGCATAGTCCCAGGTATTGCATGTGGATTAGGATTAATGGTTGCTACAAAGATAATTGGTGAAAGAAGAAATTATCCGAAAAGAGAGCAAAGAGCTTCCTTATCAGAAAGAGCAGGTGCATTTAAACAAGGGATACTGCCATTATTGACTCCGGTTATAATCATTGGAGGCATATTAGCAGGAATTTTCACACCAACAGAGGCTGGAGCTGCAGCTGTATGCTACGCTTTCTTTATAAGTGTTTTTGTAATTAGAGAAATAAAGTTAAAAGATTTTAGTCCAATATTACTGAAAACTGGAATTGCTGCTTCATCAATTCTTCTTGCAGTTGGTGCCGCTGTTGTGTTTGGATGGATATCAACATTATCCGGGATACCAAATAAATTAGCTGATTTCATTTTCTCTCTCAGTGACAATAGATATGCTATTCTTCTATTATTAAATATTTTCTTTCTATTTGTGGGCATGTTCTTAGATGCGGGCCCTGCTATACTCATCTTGGGGCCTATAGTAGCGCCAATTGTTTATCAACTTGGCATAGAACCTCTGCATTTTGCGATAATACTATGCATTAATCTTACAGTAGGTCTTGCAACGCCCCCGATGGGGTTAATTCTCTTTGTTGCTTCAAGTATTAGTAGGCAACCTATAGAGACTATTGCAAGGCATATGCTCCCATATTATGTTGTTCACATTTTATTGATATTAGCTGTAACTTTTATTCCTGCTATTTCATTAACAATTCCTAGATATTTTCAAATGGGAATTCAATGAACAGGCCAAATCAAGTATCTATAGATTACTTAAAGGAACAAGCGAAGAAGTTAAGAGTTCATACCTGTGAACTGGTGAGTCAAAGGGGTAGAGGATATGTCCAACAAGGTTTGGGCGCCAGTGATATTTTTTCTGCTTTGTTTTTCTCGGAAATGAATATTGATCCAAAATTTCCAGATTGGGAAAACAGGGACAGGTTAATTGTTTCAACTGCTCATAATTCTGCTGTTTATCACGCAGCACTTCACGAAAGAGGTTTTTTCGATAAGGAAACATTGGATACTTATTGTCAAGATGGGTCAAAATTAGAAATTAATATTACAGAAAGACTAGGAAAGCCTGTTGAAGCTACTTGCGGTTCATTGGGCCAAGGCCTTTCTGTTGCAGTAGGGATATGTTTATCTGCAATAAGAAATAACAAGCCATTTAACACCTATGTTGTACTAGGCGATGGGGAATTACAGGAAGGTCAGGTTTGGGAAGCAGCAATATATGCGTCAAATATGAAAATCAGCAATTTATGTATGATTATAGATTTTAATGAATTGCAAGTAGAAGGTAAGTCGGAAAATGCAATTGAACATTTTAATTTATTTGAAAGATGGAATTCTCATAATTGGAATACAATAGAAATTGATGGTAATAATTTGAATGAAATAATAGATGCATTTGAAACGTTCAGAAAAGAAGATCAAAGACCTACTGTAATCATTGCAAAAACATTACCAGGCAAAGGCGTGTCATTTCTTGAAGGCATCTATAGTCATCAGATGTTCTTTTCAAGAAAAGCATCCCAATATGCGGTTGAGGAGTTAATGAATGGAAAATGAAAAATTTGATATTCAGAAAGAACTCGAGGTTTTAGGAGATTTCACAACAATATCTTCAGTTCCTCAACCGGTCCCATATGTCTATGGCCAAACATTAGTGAAATTAATGAAAAAAGATGACAGGATAGTAAGTCTATGTGCTGATGTTCAATGGCCAACTGAAAATGATTACATTAAAAAACATTTCCCTGATCGTTATTATCAAATGGGTATTGCTGAAGCAAATATGATGGGTGTTGCATCAGGCATGGCCAAAACGGGTGACATTGTTTTTGCGCATACTTTTTCTGCATTTGCAAATAGAAGGGCATTGGATCAAATTGCTATGCAAATTGCCTATCCAAAAGCGAAAGTAATTATTCTTGGATTTCTACCAGGTATTGCAACTAATTTAGGAGTTTCTCATCAAGCAATTGAAGACATTGCTTGTTTTCGGTCCCTTCCAAATATGAATATTTTTGAACCCTATCATGAAGCTCAACTTTTGCCTGTTATAGAAATGGCCCTCAATAGTTCTAACCCAGCTTATATAAGGATGAAAAAATTTGACAAAATGTATGCGGATCTGGACAAAACTATCCAAATTGGTGAGCCACAAATACTCCAAGAAGGTTCGGAGTTAGCAATTTTTGCCTGTGGAATGACAGTTGATATTGCATTAGAAGCTGCAAGTGAAATCAATAAGAAATATAATCATAAAATTTCTGTGGTGAATGTTTTTTGCTTGAAACCTATCAATGAAATAAGTTTTACTGAGATTATTAACAAGCACAAACATATTATATCCATAGAAAACCATAATGTCATTGGTGGGCTAGGCTCAATTTTATCAGATATCATTTCTACGAAAGGGCTAAATGCACAATTAACAAAATTAGGAGTTCAAGATACGTTTGCTGAAGGTGCCGAAACTGATTATTTATTTAAAA
The DNA here is from genome assembly GCA_964502335.1 of uncultured Rhodobacterales bacterium. Lineage (GTDB taxonomy): Bacteria > Pseudomonadota > Alphaproteobacteria > Puniceispirillales. Next base: position 9,788 of record CAZCWO010000005.1, read on the forward strand.
AGTATGGAATTTCATCTGAAGCAATTATTAAAATTTATAAAAATTTAAAGAAGAAATGAGTGTATAATTGTCCTGCTTGAAAGTTAATTTATGACATTTAAAGGAAAGAATTTTATTATAACAGGGGCGGCAGGAGCGATCGCTGAACCTTTAATAGAAAGATTGTTTCAATTTAAAGCGAACATGCTTTTGATTGATGTTAAGAAAGAAAAACTTGAAAAGATTAAATTAAAATATAACAGCACTCGGCTAAAGTTTGTTACTTCTGATTTGTCTTCAAAATCTATAACAGACAAAATAGTAAATGAATATAATAAGAAAATTTATGGTCTTGTTCATTTGGCAGGAGTTTTTGAACTTGATAAAGATTCCCCGGGAGATGAGGAAATTTGGGAAAGGGCAATTTTATCTAATGCTAAAAATGCCTACTTTTTAATTTCATCATGTGTGAATTTTTTCCATGAGGATATACCTTCTAGGATAGTTTTGCTAAGTTCAAAAGCATATAGGCAAGGAGCATTTAATTACATCCCTTATTCTGCAGCCAAAGGAGCTATTGCGGGTATGGTAAGGGCATATGCAAGAAAATTTGGACCAAAAGTAATCGTTAATGGTTTGGCTCCAGGGATCGTTGAGTCTCCGATGGCTAGTAGCAATATTAAAATCCAAGGGAAAAAATTAATCCAGGAAATGGCTTTGAAAAGATTTTGCTCTCCTGCTGAAGTTTCATCTGTTATTTATTTTCTGCTTTCAGAAGATTCAAGTTACATTAATGGACAAATTATCAATGTTGATGGTGGAACTGTTTTCTCTTAATAAGGCTCCCTGTTTTAACCTTCATCGTCAAGTTACCTTAACGACAATTTTGACTTGAATTCCTGCAGGAATTACACTATTATACAAAAGTATAATTACTCTTAAATGGAAGTTCATGCCTAACACTCCCACCAAATTCAAACGTGAGCCTGCGGAGCAGCGAAAGGAAGACTTGATACAGGCAACCCTTTCCTTGATTTCGGAACATGGTGTTCGAGGGGCGACGGTACGTGCAATCGCCGAACGCGCAGAAGTTACACAGGGCTTGATCCGACACTATTTCTCGACCAAGGAAGACCTGATTGTTGCAGCCTATCAATACCATATGGAACGAATGACAGATATTACATCTGCTTCAATTAATCTTGCTGAAACCAACCCAAGGGAACGACTTGGTGCCTTTGTTTCGGCATCGTTGAAATCGCCAATCGTCGATCCAGGTTCGGTCACAATTTGGGCGAGTTTTCTGAACAAGGTCCGCAAGGAAGAACGCATGCGCAAAATGCACAAAAAGACCTACTACGCATTCCGAGACCGGCTGGAGGGTCTGATTTGTGATGCGCTTGACGAGGCAGGTATTGCTTCAACAGCACTGGATGTGCGGCGGATGGCAATTGCCAGCAACGCAGTGATCGACGGATTGTGGATGGAAGGAGGAGCATTACCCGATGCATTCGAACCGGCCGAATTGTCTCTCATCGGACGCAACTCCGTGGGTGCAATCATCGGGATAGATTTGGATGGGTAGGTTCACCATGAAAAGAACGGAAATCACCAAGCGTCTGTCCGGGTTAGGTGGAGCCAAATGGGAACTCTATCTTAAAGCAAAGAAACTCGTGAATCAAGGCCGTGACATCATCGAGATGACAATTGGCGAACCAGACGTGCCGACACCCGACGCTCTAGTCGAAGTAGCTGCCGAAGCCATGCGGCAAGGACGAACAACCTATTCCAGTGGGCGAGGTGAGCTGGGACTGCGGAAAGCCTTGGCCGAACGCTACTCCTGTAGTTCAGGACGGGACATCACGGTCGATCAGATACTGTGTTTTCCTGGAACACAGACGTCTCTTTTTGCTGTTCTCATGGGCGTGACCGAAGCCGGTGACGAGGTCCTAGTCGGCGACCCAATGTATGCAACCTATGAGGGCGTCATTCGTGCAACTGGTGCGGATATGGTGCCGGTTCCAATCAGGCCGGAAAACGGCTTTCGTATCAGCGCATCTGACCTAGCGGCTCGTATTACGTCTCGTACAACAGCAATTTTACTGACGACTCCGCACAATCCGACCGGAGCAGTTCTGACGGCATCCGATCTCGTAGAGATTGGGAAGCTTGCTCGGGCGCATGACCTCTGGATCATCTCGGACGAGGTATATGAAGAACTCATCTTCGATGGAGCTAGCTTTCACTCACCCTTGACTTGGCACGATCTTGCCGACCGCGTGATCATCGTGTCATCAATCTCGAAATCCCATGCTGCGCCAGGATTTCGAAGTGGTTGGTGCGTTGCGCCCTCAAGTTTTACAGAAGTGCTCTTACCTCTGTCGGAAACCATGCTGTTCGGCAATCAGCCGTTCATCGCGGATATGACTGAAACAGCAATCCGTGAGGGGTCACCCGTGGCGGAAGGAATGCGGCAACGCTTTGCCGCACACGCCAACCTATTGTATGACCGTTTGACCAATGAAACTGGTCTCGCAGTGCTGCGGCCGCAAGCTGGAATGTTTGCTATGGTTAATGTAGCATCGACCGGCATGGACGGAGATACTTACGCTTGGCACCTACTTGAACATGGTGGTGTGGCCGTCATGCCGGGCACATCCTTTGGTACCTCCATTGATGATTGGGTGCGCGTCGCACTGACAGTAAGCGACAACAAGTTCGCGGCAGCTTGCGATCGAATCACCCGACATGCCAACCTGCTACGGAAGGATTACGCATGACCAGTATCGGAGAAGAATTGGTCAACCAACTTGCTGGACGCGGTGTTGAAACAGTTTTTGGCATCCCTGGCGTTCACACTGTCGAACTTTATCGAGGACTTGCCGCATCGAGCATCCGTCATGTCACACCGCGTCACGAGCAGGGTGCAGGTTTCATGGCTGACGGCTATGCCCGTGTCTCTGGTCGCCCCGGTGTTGCTTTTGTAATTACAGGACCCGGCCTGACAAACACATTGACTGCCATGGGACAGGCCCGCGCAGACAGCGTGCCTATTCTGGTTATCTCGGGCGTGAATGCTCTTTCTACACTGGGTAAGGGCAAGGGGCACCTGCACGAGTTGCCTAACCAGCGAGCCATGGCTGGTATGGTTGCGTTGACTTCGGAACGGATCGAGACTGGGTTTGACCTGATCCCTTCATTAGATCGAGCCTTTGCGAATTTTTCGTCTGGGCGTCCCGGACCCAGCCATATCGAGGTGCCGCTTGACGTGGCCGGCGCCCAGTTCGATGGTGAAGGGTTAACCGTTGCAAAACAAGAAACACAGGCAATTGACACAGCAAAAATCGCTCGAGCTGCTAGGGTGCTGGAAACAGCCAAAAACCCTGTCATTCTGGCTGGCGGTGGCGTTCGCAAATCCCCTGACCTGATCCGCGAACTGGCCGAGAAACTAGACGCTCCGGTGGTACAAACTGTCAATGCACGCGGCCTCATGCACGGGCACCCGCTCGGCGTTCCAGCTAGCCCAAGTCTGAAGGCGGTTCGCGGTCTCATCGAAGCGGCAGACGTGGTTCTGGCGGTAGGTACCGAGTGCGGACCCACCGATTACGATATGTACGAAACCGGAACGATAACGCGTTTCAATTCTCTGATCCGTATCGATATCTGCGAAGAGCAGCTGTCTAAATTCCCATCCGATTTGACCATTCTTGGAGACGCTGCGGACGCGCTAGCCAAGTTGAATGGAGAGTGCATTGCGGGTGTGACCAACTCTACGGGTTCATATCGCGCCGAACGCGCTCGCCATCAAGCATTCGAAGAGATCGGACCGGCCTACCAAGCGCAAACGCATTTGCTTGATGTCATACGTGATGAAGTACCGAACTCGATCATTGTTGGCGATTCTACCCAACCCATTTATGCCGGCAATCTCTATTACGATCACGATGTTCCGGGTGGTTGGTTCAACGCTTCAACCGGCTTTGGTGCTCTCGGTTACGCTATCCCGGCCGCAATCGGGGCCGCCTTGGCCGCCCCAAATACTCCTGTGATATGCATAACTGGTGATGGTGGAGCACAATTCAGCCTGCCCGAGCTGATGGTGGCGATGGAAGAAAACCTGTCGATCACCTTTGTAGTTTGGAACAACTACGGCTATCAGGAAATAGAAACTTCGATGGCAGCGGCCGACATCACTATCGTTGGTTGTGATCCCACCCCTCCAGA
>CAZCWO010000005.1:14090-35184 GCA_964502335.1 uncultured Rhodobacterales bacterium
AAATATTAGATAGTGGAAGTTTTATGATCTCATGCAAAGATTTTGTTTTCAGATGTCATTTAAATTTTTTAAGCTTTGTAAACTGCTACCGCTGTGCCGAGTAAACTTTCATCTGGGTGAACACCTAGGCCAGGTTTTTTTGATAAGTGCAAATACCCGTTTGAAGCGCGAGAACCTTGTCCTGGAGCTATATCTACAGTTATCATGTCCTGACAAGACCATACAGAATGACACATTTTGTCAGGAATAGTAGCTGCTAAATGAAGCGCTTCAGTGTCTGCTAAAACAGTCCCTCCTGTAGCCATTACAAAAATATCAATGCCATGGGCTAAAGCTATATCCCTAATCCTCGCTGCTTTAGTTAACCCACCAACTCGATTTAATTTTATGCCGAAGATCTCTGCTAATCCTTCACGAGCAACTCTTGTTGCATCTTGAAGGGTCACTAGACTCTCATCCACGCTGACCGGTGACGAATGCTTATCTTTTATAGCTTTCATGTCATCAAGTGTTTCACAAGGTTGCTCAAACATAACATTTAGGTCTTCTGTTGCACTCATTACTCTCAGTGCTTGTTGTCTACTCCAGCCACGATTAACATCATAAAGAATAATTTCATTGGGTTTTCGAAAATTTTCTACGTCACGTATTCTCTCAATATCTCGTTCAACATCACCCCCGATTTTCACTGAATGGGCAATGTACCCACGCTTTCTATAGCGTTCTATAACTTCTCTAGTTTCTTTTACTGTCTTTGTGCCAACAGATGAAGCTATAGGGCGAGGTTTTCTAGATCCTCCACCCATAAGATCTGCAATTGGTAACCCGGCAGACTGACCAGCAATGTCCCAACATGCCATGTCAATTGGAGATTTCGCATAAAGATGTCCCGGCAATGCCAAATCCATTGCACGCTCAATATCTAAAATCTTTCTTGGGTCCAATCCAATTATAAAAGGTGACATGGTCTTGATACCTGCTCGAATTCCAGGACCGTGAGCAGGCACATATGTGTGCCCCCAGGGTGTGCCTTCGCCCCAACCTATTAAACCATTATTAGTTTCAATCTTTACAAAAGTTGCATCAAGAACTTCAAATTTTAGGCGACCAGCTGAAAGCCAATAGGGAAATTCTAGAGGAAGATCAGCCTGATAAACTGTAATTGAAGTTATTTTCATTTCTTATCCTTTTGGGTATTTTACTTATGTTGTGACTACTATATTTCCAGTATGCTCTTTTGCTATAAAAGCTTCTTGCGCTTCTCTCAATTCATTTAACTTAAACTTTGCAGCAAGGCATGGCTTAACTTCACCAGCCTCAATATATCTAACTAGGTCAATAGTCACTTTAGGTTCTAACACAGTAGATCCATAAAATGTTAAATCCCTTAGATATAAAGTGCGCAAGTCAAATCCAACCATTGGACCTCCTATAGCACCAGAGCATACGTAACGGCCTCCACGATCTAAAATATCGATCCATTCTTGCCATAAGTCGCCGCCGACAACATCGGCCACTACACTTATTCTTTCATTGCCTAAGGCTCTCTTAATATTTTTTGGGGAACGGGGCAAAACTTTATCTGCACCTAGAGAAATCACATCCTCGTGCTTTGCCTCCGATGCAAGAGCTATAACTCTTGCCTTTCGTCTCTTTGAGAGTTGTATAAGTGCACCACCAACTCCTCCTGATGCTCCAGGTACAAGTACGGTATCAATTTTTGTTACATTTGCCCTGTTAAGCATACCTTCTGCTGTGGAATACGAGCAAGAAAAAGTAGCCAATTCGGCGTCTGTCAAATTGGAATTTATTGAAAGGGCGTTGCTGGACGGAATTACTGTGTAATCGGCAAAGCCCCCATCACACTCAGAGCCAAAATAACCAGTTTTATTTTTATTAAACGGATCGATTGGATCTCTCAACCAACCGTCGGTAATTACCCTTTGGCCAATCCTTGAAGCACTGATATCATCGCCTACTCCCACAATTTCACCACAAACATCAGCGCCTTGGATACGAGGGAATGTAATGGGTTTACCTCCCCAAGTGGAATCTGCTTCTCCCACTTTTTCAAAAGCGTAGCCTGTTGTAGCTTCGTTCACCGTCTTTGAATACCAGCCTGTACGTGTATTCACGTCAGTATTGTTTAGACCACACGCCCTTACACGAATTAATACTTCCCCAGCTTTAGGTTCAGGTCTAGGCCAATTATTATGATAAACTATTTTTTCTAGGCCTCCATGTCCAACGGTGACCATCGCATTCATTTCTTTATTTACTTTAGACAAACTATTTACCTTTCCAAGTCAGTTCGTGGTAAAAGATTTTTTGGGTCGTATGCTGGTCTTGCTAAAACTTTTGCCTTACGAGGTTTACCTTGAATCATAACTTCCAATTCTGTCCCTGACTTTGATGCATTTGGCTTAATATAGGCGAAAGCCAGAATTTTTCCAACCGTATGACCATATACAATTGAAGAGATAGATCCAACAGTCTGCCCACCTAAGCGAACAGCTTCACCACCTGCTCCGTCATGATTGTCATCAGTTTCTATTTCAAGATAGGAGCAAATCCAGGGCAAATCTGTATTTAAAGTTTTTTCATGCCCTAAATAAATCTTATTTTTACTGACGAAGCGCATGACATCTGCTTCAGCAAGTGTCACCTCGTTTGTTAATTCTCCCGCACCTTTAAATCCTTTTTCCATGCGCATGACATTCATTGCAAAACTACCATAATCTTTAATTCCATATTTTTCTCCCGCATCGAAGAGTGCATTATAAACGGCTTCGCAACAATCATTTGGCATATGAAACTCCCAACCTAATTCTCCAGCATAAGACATGCGAAATGCCCAAACCTTCTTCCCAACAATTGTCACCCTACTGGCACTAAGCCAGGGAAAACTATTGTTATCTAGTGTTGCATTTGAGCAAATGGATAGAACATCTCGAGATTTTGGACCATTTAGAGCAAGAGCTGACCAACTATTTGACAAAGAAGTGATAAAAACCTCTCCTGAGCTATGGTGGTTAAGGTGATCGAGGAGGCGTTGCTCAAAAAATGCAGCGCAAACAAGATAAAATCTGCACTCTTCAAATCTTACAATTATTGTTTCAAGCTCGATTCTACCTCTTTGATTTAACATGTGTGTCAGGGTAATAGCTCCAACTTTTTGGGGCATTCGATTTGCGGTAAGACCATTCAATAGAGAATAAGCGTCCCTTCCTGAAACTTCCACTTTAGTAAAAGCTGTGACATCCATTATACCCACTTTTTCTCGAACAGCTTTTACTTCAATTCCTACCATGTCATGAACTTCATTGCGATGAAATGAATAATGGTCTCTCTGAGTTACACCATTTCGTGCAAACCACCTAGGCCTTTCAAAACCATAAACCTCCTCATAAACCGCACCTTTTTTCATAAGGGTTTCGTATAAGGGAGAGGGCTTGATAGGTCGGCCTGCCAAGCGATTAAAATGAGGAAATGGAATTTCGTGCCTTAGTTTATAGTCTTCATGTGCCTTTATGACTTGCCAGTCTTTTTTTGCATAATCCCCAAATCGTCGTGGGTCGTATTCACGCATTGAGATGTCAGAAGATCCATGAACCATCCACCTAGCCAATTCCCGAGTTAAACCTGGGCCCCATCCAATACCGATTTGTGTTCCACAACAGCACCAGTAGTTTTTTACACCAGGCGCTGGTCCGATCATTGGGTTCCCGTCAGGTGGGTGAGAAATTGCACCATGAATTTCCCGCGAGATACCTAATTTAGAAAGTATGGGCATTCTTTCCATTGCATTTTCCAACCAAGGCATAATGCGATCATAATCTGGAGCAAATAATTCATTTTCGACCTCCCATGGACATTCATCCTCCCAAACTGAGTTTGAGTTTTCTTTTTCATAGATACCAATCAAACCTTTTTTTTGTTCCATTCGTATATAGCCAGAAACCATTTTGTCATCTCTCACTACTGGCAACTCAAATTCCAAATCTTGAAATTCTGGCACATTTTCTGTTACAAGATAGTGATGGGTCATGGAAGTCATAGGAAGTTGAAGGCCTGACCATTCTCCCATTTGTCTTGCATAAGTTCCTCCAGCATTAACCACATGCTCACATTTTATATTTCCCATCTCAGTTTCAACATGCCATAGGTCATTTTCAACTTGAGTAATATTCTTAGCTCTGCATCTACGTAAAATGTGAGCGCCTTGCTGTTTTGCCCCAATTGCCAAAGCATTTGTAACATTAGACGGATCTACATGGCCATCATCAGGAGTATAAAGAGCACCAAGCACCCCGTTGAGGTTATAAAAAGGATGCTTTTTTCTAATGAAATTAGGATCAACCAATTCAATATTAAATCCAAGTGCACGTCCTACTGAAAGGGTGTGACGTAACCATTCCATCTCGTCATCAGTATAAGCCAAACGAAAAGATCCACAACCGTGCCAAGTGACTTTCTGTTCCGTTTCTGTCTCTAGAATTTTAGAGTAAAGATCAATATTATAGTCAACCATCTTTCCCAATGCGAAAGAACTGGTCGAATGGGTAATTTGGCCTGCGGCATGCCAGGTGCTTCCGCTAGTAAGTTCAGCCTTTTCTAATAATAACGTTTCGGTTCCCCAACCTTCATGAGCCAAATGATACGCTAAGCTACAACCCATAATACCACCCCCAACAATAACAACACGTTTATAAGAGGGTATTTTTTTCTCAGTCATTTTTATTCGCCACATAGTTTAAAACCACTGGATAGTTTAACAATATATAAATTTAAAAACTATAGTAAAAAATGTTACATTATTTTAATTTTGTTGTTAAAATTTAAGTGCAGTCAACGGTGCAAGTTTTTAACCCTTGGGAAAGGCAAAGATCAGAAATGGTTAAATCACTTGATGCAAAATATTATACTGATCCTAAAATATTTAATAAAGAAAGAACTAGTCTGTTTTCCAAAACATGGCAATTCGCCTGTCATGAAAGTACTATAGCAACATCTGGAGATTATTTTTCTTTTGAATTAGCCGGAGAAAGTTTGTTTTGTATTAGGGGGATTGATGGTCAGGTGCGAACATTTTATAATGTCTGCCAACATAGAGCACATCAGTTGTTAAAGGGAAAAGGATCAACCAGTGTCATTGTTTGCCCTTATCACGCTTGGTCGTATGAGATTAGCGGAGAGTTACGTTCAGGACCTAATATTAAAGTGGCTGGAATTAATAAAAAATGGATTTGCCTAACTGAAGTTTTGACAGAAATATTTCACGGATTTGTTTTTGTAAACCTGGATAAAGATGCTGAGCCAATGGATAAATTGTATCCTAATGTTAAAAATGAATTAAAGGAATACATCCCACATATTGATCAACTTAAGCCTCTTGAATGGATTGAAATCCAAGAAAAATGTAATTGGAAGGTATCAGTGGAGAACTACTCAGAATGTTATCACTGTGCACTCAATCATCAAACGTTTTCTAATGGGGTTATTCGCCCGGAAACATATGACATTCAAGCTTCATCGCAAGGATATGTCTTACGACACACAACGGAATGCCAGAATTCAGAATCAATGACTTATGAAATTAACAAAACCAATGCTAAGGCAAATGAATACCGGAGCTTTTATCTTTGGCCTATGTTTTCGTTTCAAGTTTATCCTGGAAATGTACTTAATACTTATCACTGGCAACCAAATTCGGTTGACAGTTGCACCGTTTGGAGAGGATGGTACACAATTAATGGACAAGAAGATCCTTTAATCAGAAATCTTTCTAAACAGGATCGTGAAACAACTGTAGAGGAAGATATCCATCTTGTAGAAAGCGTTCAAAGGGGATTAAATAGCCGAGGTTATGTACCAGGGCCATTAGTCATTGATCCCGCATGTGGTTTAAACTCTGAGCATTCTATACAAAAACTCCAGGAATGGTTTCGAAAAGCAGCAGATGACTGAAATCTTAAATATGCCAGAAACATGGAAACCTGAACATAAACTTTTCCCCTATCAAGTCGGTTTTACTTGTCCTCCCTTTGACTTTGACGCTGCGCCTTCAGATTTTCTTCGTATGTGTCCAAAATCAGTTGGTGTACATGGATGGATGTTACATGAACCCGATTATAAACATGGATTAGACCAAAGAAAAAAGAATTTTACTATGCTTGAGGATTTTGTCCACTGCATGAGTCGAAATGGAGTTGATGTTTGTGGGCAAGTGGGTTCAAATTGGGTTCATGCAAGTGGTCTAGGCGTAGAGGGAATCCGAAATCACTGTGAAAAATTATCGAAGAAATATAAAACAAGTTTTTTCATGGCAGGATATGCGATGGTAGAGGCATTACGTTTTATGAACGTAGAAAAGATTGCTTTAAATGCTGCATACCACTGGCCCGACTGGTGGCAAGGCACAGTTGATTTTCTTTTAGAAGCTGGTTTTGATGTTGTTTGGGCTGGTAATTTTGTGGATCAAGGCTGGTTTAAAAAACAAGAAGAAATGAATGCTAAGAGGTGGATATTTGATGGGGATCTTGCTTGTAAAAGTTTTGCATACGTTGCAGAAAAAGCTCCAAATGTTGATGCCTACTTAATTAATGGCATGTGTAATTTCATAAGTGAGGTTGATGGCTTGCCCGAGCGACCAGTGCACCTTGAAACTAAACTTGAGGCAATGCTCGGTAAACCGATAGTAGGGCACGACACCGCCCTTTACTGGAGAATCATGAAGCATTTGGGAATTGCTCCTACAACTGAGCAAGGTAAACTACTAAGGAGTTTAAAATAGAACCAATTATAGCACTTTGGGCAATTCCACGTTCAACTTCGACAGCCTTTGAATGGATGATGCGTCAGCGTGGTGATTTAGAATGCCTTCATGAACCCTTTGGCGAAGCTTGGTATCAGGGTGAGGACCCTCTTTGGCCGCGTTTTAAGGAAGGAGGAAAGACCACACCGGGATTAACATTGGAAAGCGTCTGGAGAGACATCAAGAAACGTGCTGAAAGAGGCCCAGTTTTCTTGAAGGACTTCCCGCATTATATATGCCATATGTGGGATAAGGAGTTTTTGTCTCATTTTACTCATGCCTTCCTAATCCGTGATCCGGCCAAGACTATTACATCGATATATGATAAGTGGCCAGATTTTGATGAATTTGAGGTTGGATTTCCAGAGCAACGCGCTCTTTTTGATCTGTTAACTTCTCTGAATGGCACCATACCAACGGTGGTTGATAGTGACGATCTCATGGAAAACCCGAAATCCATGACTAAAGCCTTTTGTGATGCCGTTGGTATTACTTTTATTGAGGAGGCATTGACCTGGGAAGCAGATAGAAATCCTTCCTTGCACAGTTGGTGGGATGGAGGCTCTTTTCATGAAAAACTTTCAAAATCGACAGGCTTAAAATCACAGAAACGCAACTATATTAAAATTGAGGAAGCCCCAAAGCGTGTTCGTCGCATTTATAATCGCATGAAACCACATTATGAACATTTACTTAAATACAGAATTCAGGTCTCCTAAAACTGTATGAAAATTTTGGAAGATAAAAATGGATTATAAAAAACAAAAACATTATGAACTGAAATGTCTGCTTCATTAATTGACAATTTAGTCACAAAAGACAACTGGAGTGACTTGCGTCAGTTTAAAGAGTTGCCCAATATTGACCACGACCGACTTCACAACTATCGAATTAAGAGATTACGTGAGGAAATACGAAAAGCGAATGTTGCTGCCCTGGTGATGGTAAACCCAATCAGCCTCAGATATGCTGTAGATTATAGTACTTACGCTCTTTTTCAATCACGTATACCTTCTACATATCTCTTTATGAGTGAGGAAGGACCAACGATTATTTTTGGTGCCTTTGCAGATACTCCACTTATCGACCGGTCCTGCCCAGCCAATTACATTTCATTTTTTGATGCAGCAGAAAACCTTACTGAAAATGCTCACTTATTTTCTGAAAATATTTTAAAATATCTTGAGGAAATAGGTACTAACAATCGACGTATTGCAATAGAGTACGTCAATCCTAGTGTTACACAAGCTTGTCTTAGAAAAGACTTGGAAGTTTTGGACGGTATAGCTATTTCTGAGAAAGCTCGACTGATCAAATCAGAAGATGAAATAGAATGCATTCGTTGGTCTATTGCCGTAGCAGAACTTGGTATAGAAAAAATGAAAGAAGCCCTTAAACCAGGTGTCACTGAGTTACAACTTTGGGGGCTATTAAATTACACCAATTTAGCCAACCATGGAGAATGGCATGATGGTCGTATGTTGGCTTCAGGACCTCGTATAAATCCTTGGTTGCAAGAAGCAACTCAACGTTCGATAAAATCTGGAGATCTTGTCGGCTTTGACACAGACATGATAGGTCCGCTAGGATATTTTTGTGACATTTCTCGTACATTCCATTGTGGCCCGACCAAACCAACAAAACGTCAAAAAGAGATATATCGTCTTGCATACGATGAAATTCAACATAATCTTCAGCTCATTAAACCTGGTGCAACCTTTCATGAGATACAAAATTCTTCGTATCCCATTCCCATAGAATGTCGTGAGAACGCTTATACTTGTATTATGCATGGTGTTGGAATGTGTGATGAGTATCCTCGTATAAACCCTGCCCATCGGGGCCCCAATCCTTATGATGGTAAACTTGAAGCAGGGATGGTTTTAGCAGTAGAGAGTTATATGGGACCTTTGGGTGAAGAGAATGGAGTCAAACTTGAGGAACAGGTACTTGTTACTCGAGAGGGCTATGAAATTCTTTCAAACTACCCTATGGAAAAATCTTTGCTAGAGTAATCACATATTAATGAAATCAGAAAACTACCATTATTCTTGAGGTGTTTGATTTTTCAATACTTTTTGAATAGATGGTTTTTGGTCAATATGATTATAAATTTTCTCTAGTTTAGGTCTTTTAGCCAATTCACTTGTTTTGTCTTCATCCCATTGCATAAACATATAAAAATAAAAATCAGCAATTCCAAAAGCTTTCCCTGACAAGAAAAGGTCTGAATGGCTTTGCAAAATGTCATAACAAGCTTTCCTGTCCAAGGCAGCTTTCTCTTTGATAACATTTTCAGTGGATCCATATCTTTCAGGAAAGAAAAAGCGATTGTTAGCATTGCCTAATGCTGTAGCTAGGAAAGAAAGCCACTGCCAGCATTTAGCTCTATCTGGGTTACCAATAGGGGCAATTAAATTGGTTTGGTGTGTTTCCAATAAAAAATTAATTATTGCAAGACCTTCAAAAATAGATAGACCATTTGGAGTAATTAAAACGGGAACTAATCCTTTAGGCGAAATCTTTTTAAATTCTTCAGAATTTCTCTCTTCTTGAGTAGGAAAGATAATATCATATTTTATATTTGCCTCCTCCATTAAAAATTCAATAACCATAGAACCTAAATAGGGAATGCCATAAAGTTTGTAGTGACTTGTGCTATCTGCCATAATTATACCATCTACTACTATCATTAATAATTCAACCAAAATTTGTTTCCCATAATTTTTCCTATCTCCATCACAATTGTTGAAAAAGTAGGCATCATTTAGAAAGCAAAACAAAATTAATCGATTTCAAGAAAGTATTTGCATAATTACTTTTTTTAGAGTTCCATTTTAACCTAATGGAGCGAAAAATATTAATATGTGAAATTGATAGATTAAGAAAAACTATGCAAAAAAACTGCTTTACATATTTGTAACTTTAAAGACGATGGAACTTAATCACCCTTCACAGGATACTTAATGCGAAATGTAACATCTAAACTTGAGCTAACAGGTGATCGAGTTCCAGTATTGGCAGATGATGCATTGGCAATCATAGTTGATATATTTAAACAAATGGGTTGTTCAGAGGAGGCAAGTCAGGCAATTGCAGAGCACTTGATCGATTCCAACCTATGTGGTGTTGAGAGTCATGGCGTGATGAGAGTGATACAATATGTTGAGCAGATGCGTAATGGCACCATGCGAGTTGATCTAAAACCAGAAATCATTACAACAAAAACTGGAGCAACTGTTGTTAACGGTGCGATGACGAATGGCATTCCAGTGATGGCTCTAGCTTATGAAACTTCTATGAACCTAGCGGCGGAAAATGGACTGTCCGCCGTATCAATCATTAATACTGGGCATACAGGGCGACATGGTGCATTCGCAGACGATGCCGCATCAAAAGGTTTTTTAACCATCTGTACTGGTGGTGGAAACCATAAGGTCCACTGTCAAGTAACGCCACACGGAGGAGCGCGTGGTGTGCTTCCAACTAACCCTTGGTGCATTGGCATCCCTGGAGGAGATCGCGGGCCAGTAGTGATGGACTTTGCAACTGGACAGGTAGCTGGTGGATGGATCTACGCAGCACGATCGGCTGGTGCATTGCTACCAGAGGGATGCATCATTGATCGGAATGGTAATCCCACGCAAAATCCTGATGATTATTTTGATGGAGGAGCGATCTTGCCAATGGGTGGTCACAAGGGTTATGCACTTTCCTTGATGGCCGAGTTGATAGGGGAAGCGATGCTTGGGCCTTCCTCTCCAGAGTGCAACTGGTTTCTTCTGACTATAGATACCCAGAAATTTCGTCAACCAGACGCGCTTCAAACTGCAGCCGAAGAAGTTCTTTCTGATGTTCGGAACTGTCCTCCAGCACCGGGTTTTGATAGAGTGGAAATCCCAGGTGAAAGGGAGCGGGAGCATCGGCGCCTAAGTAGCGGGATCATCGACGTTCCAGAAAAGACATGGCGGCAAGTCCTTGAACTCTCTGAGAAACTGAAAAAGGTATGGAAGAGATGAAAATTACTGACATCAAAACCTACCTGGTTGAAGCCCATCGACGAAACTGGGTTTTTATAGAGGTTGAAACTGATGAGGGCATTACTGGAGTTGGCGAGGCTACGATTGAACCTTTTGAACGCACAATGGTTACGCTTATAGAAGACTATAAACGGACAGTTTTAGGCAAGGATCCACGCGCCATTGAATACCTTTGGGAAGATAGGTATCGTGGACAGTTTCTCCGATCAGACTTATTAGTCAACGTTGCTTTAAGCGCGATTGAAATAGCCTGCTGGGATATCAAGGGTAAAGTTCTCGGCGTGCCTTGTTATGAGCTTTTCGGTGGTCCCGTGCGTCGCTCTGTTCCTGCTTATGGTAACTATTGGTTCATGAAAACCAGGATGGGGAAAACTAGTGTAGGTGAATACGCGGAAAGTGCAGCACGTGCTGTGGAGAATGGTTTTCGTGCTTTGAAATGGAGCCCATTTGGTTACACTGCACATTCTATGACGCCTGAGCAGGAACATGTCACTTTTGAATGCGTGCGTCAGGTTCGTGAAGCTGTGGGTCCCGATGTTTGGTTGATGGTTGATGCCCACGGGCGG
This sequence comes from uncultured Rhodobacterales bacterium, assembly GCA_964502335.1. GTDB lineage: Bacteria > Pseudomonadota > Alphaproteobacteria > Puniceispirillales. The sequence goes on from CAZCWO010000005.1 coordinate 25,511, forward strand.
TTCGATTTACCTCAGGCGCGTCGCCTGGCCAAGGGCTTTGAAGAGTATGATCTTTACTTTTTTGAAGAACCACTACCACCAGAAAATCTTGATGCTTTCGTAGAATTAAAGCGAAGCACTACAACACCGATCGCGACAGGTGAACGCTATGTGGCTCGTCACCAATTTCGTGATCTATTAGAAAAGTATGCCTGCGACTATATTCAACCAGATGCAATATACACTGGTGGCATGAACGAACTACGCAAAATTGCTATGATGGCAGAGACCTACTATTGTCCTGTAATTCCACACAATTGTAATGGGCCTGTATGTACAGCGGCAACCATTCACGCCTCAGCATGCATGCCAAATTTTCGTATTATGGAGTACATTCCTGTCCCTGAAAGAGTTGATGTAATAGTTGAACCCCTGGTCATCAAGAATGGTGCATTTGAACTTCCAACAAAACCGGGTCTCGGAGTTGAGTTGAACAAGGAAATTTTTGATCGGTACGTCTATAAACCAAGGGATCTGGATCATTTTAAAGAGGAGCGAGAAATCGTTCTCTGACATAGTATAGTATCGGTTCGGCAGAGTGGGAAGGTATGATAGGTACATGGCAAATTTCTTCATAGCAAAATTGTCTCTTGACTGAGTAAAACAGATTCTGACAGGATCACTCCTTAGGAGTTGATATGACGCTAAATTTAACATAAATTGTCGTGTTAATGATCCGACTTTTAATTCTTACGCAGGTTAATCATCTTTCCAGCCCAAATATTGGCGGGGAAGACAGATTGGCCGACTTAGGGGAGAAAGAATGAACATACGAAACATTGTTCTTGCCAGACTTGAACAGGCAGTTGCCGAACATTCACCAATGCCGTTTCCGGAAGAGATGGATGATGATGTCGAGCTAGACATGTTCAGCCTGGATTCTTTGGCATTTATGGATTTGCTAACGGGCATCGAGAAAGACGTGGGTTACATCCCGCGCGCAATCCTGGAAGGTGACCTTTATCCAGAAACTTTCGGCGAGCTTGTTTCCGCTTACGACACAGACGGATCATGATGAAAGCCGCAGACCTCCCGACCGATTACAACATGAGTGAGATACTCGAGCGTAACCTCAAGCACCGCGCAGATAAGACAGCTTTGTTGAGTGAGCATGGCTCGCTGACCTTTCGCGAGGTCTCAGACCAGGTGAACCAGGTTGGAAATGCTCTTACTCGATTGGGCGTCCGGTTCGGCGAATGCGTGGCAATCCTCTGCCCAGATCGACCGGAATGGGTGACCACATTCTTTGCCACTGCAAAGATTGGTGGGGTTGCCCTCGGAATGAACACGCTGCTCGCTACTGAAGAATATGACTACATCCTTAAGGATGCGCGCGTCCGAGTTCTAGTGGTTGATGACAGTCTGTTGGCTTTGGTTGAGCCTATTCTGAGCAATCATACCATATTGACCAAAGTCATCGTTATTGGAGACAATGAAGGTGCGAATTACACCACCTTTACCGACTGGATGGATGGTGAAGACACCAAGCTTGAGCCTGAGCAGACGCATCGCGACGATTTCTGCTCACTTCATTATTCGAGTGGCACCACGGGTATGCCAAAGGGTGTTTTGCACGCCCACAAAGATTATCCTTTGATTGCGCAGTTATCAGGCGTGGACCTCTTTGGTCTGACTGAAAACGACCGGACTTTCTCAGTTGCAAAGCTATTCTTCGTTTATGGGATTGGCGGCAACCTGATCTTCCCATGGTATGTCGGTGCAAGCTGCGTTCTTTATGCCGGTCCACCGCGCCAAGCAGCTGCGGTGCTCAAAACGATTGAGACATTTAAACCGACCATCTTTGTTTGTGTACCCACCATTTATGGCGCCATTCTCTCCTTACCCAATTTCAACGAACGCTACGACATCGGATCGCTAAGATTGTGCATGTCTGCAGGCGAACCATTACCTGCAGGAGCGTGGAATTCCTGGAAAGATGCCACCGGAATTGAAATCCTTGACACAATCGGCTGCACAGAAACCTATCACACGTTTATGGCCAATCGACCGGGAGAAGTACGACCCGGCAGTAGTGGTAAACCCATTGGGGGCTATGACGTACGGCTTGTAGATGGTGAAGGCCAAGAGGTCCCTGCAGGAGTGGTGGGCAATCTGATGGTGCGGGGAGAATCGACGGCGCTGTTTTACCTGCATCAATCGGAAAAAACGCGCCATACTTTCCGGGGAGAATGGTTGTTTACGGGCGATCAGTATCTACGGGATGAGGATGGGTATTACTGGCACCAAGGGCGTGCGGACGACATGCTAAAGGTCGGTGGGCTTTGGGTGTCTCCCACAGAAATCGAAGCGGCGCTAAACGCGCATGAAGCCGTCGCTGATTGCGCCGTTGTCGGTCATTATGACCACGTTGGGCTTCTTAAACCAAAGGCCTTTGTCTGTTTGCGGGATGACGTTGCACCCTCGGATGAGGTGCTGGGGCAACTTCTTAAGCTATGCGCCAAGACACTTGATGCGCATAAACGCCCAAGGTGGCTTGAATTCATTGATGTTCTGCCACGCACTGCGACAGGTAAGTTGCAGCGTTTCAGACTGCGAGAGAACTAGCCCATGTCTGAAGAGATACGATCAGATGAAAATCGACCCCAAACGCTGGAAGAGGCCAATGCCGAAATCGCGCGCTTGCAGGCGGAACTTGCCGCCCGAGAGGGTGGCGAGGCCTCGCGGGAACCCATTGCCATTATTGGTATGGGGTGCCGCTATCCCGGCGGTGTGCGCACGCCAGACGAATTCTGGCACCTCTTAAGCTCTGGCCGGGACATTTTGCGCGATATCCCCGATGATCGTTGGGATGTCGATGCGCACTTCGACCCGGAAGTAACTGTTCCGGGGAAAATGTATGTCCGGCAAGGCTATTACCTGGACGATATCGACCAGTTTGACCCGCAGTTTTTTGGCCTATCCCCCCGAGAAGCAGAAAGCCTTGATCCACAGCAACGTCTGGTCATGGAGGTCAGTTGGGAAACGCTTGAACATGCAGGCATCGCGCCTTCCTCCCTCAAAGGTGGGAAGACTGGGGTTTTTGTTGGCCAATATTGGGATGATTACTCTTCGCAACGGATCTATTCGACCGACAATCGAGAGATTGATCGTTACGCGCAACTTAGCGCCCTGCGTGGTCTGACGGCCGGTCGGGTCTGTCATATTCTAGATTCGCACGGCCCAGCCATTCAGTTGGACACCGCGTGTTCTTCATCATCGCTTGCCGTGCATATGGCGTGTCTGTCCTTAAGAAACGGCGAAAGCGATCTGGCCCTGGCAGGCGGTGTTAGCTTGGTACTGGCGCCTGAACATTTAATTGGCATCTGTCAGATGAACGCTCTGTCTCCAGACGGGCGGTGCAAGACCTTTGATGCCAGTGCCGATGGGTTTGGACAAGGTGAAGGCTGTGGCATGATCGCGTTGAAGCGGTTAAGCGATGCGCAAGCTGATGGGGATACCGTGCTTGCTGTCGTTCAAGGCTCTGCGGTCAACCATGACGGCCAAGCCCGCACAGTCACCACACCAAGTGGACCGGCCCAGCGCGCCATGTTGAAAGACGCGCTTGCCAATGCGGGGCTTAAAGCGCATCAGGTCGATTTCGTCGAAACCCATGGCACCGGTACACCGCTTGGCGATCCCATTGAGGTGAGTGCAATCGCGCGTGTGCTGTGTAAAGACCGAACCAAGCCGCTTTATTTGGGAGCGGTGAAGGCCAATGTTGGGCACCTTGATTCCGCCGCCGGGATTGCGGGGCTTATGAAAGTAGTTTTGTCACTACAGCACAACACGATCCCGATGCACCTGAATTATTCAGAGCCTAACCGGCATATTCCATGGGACGATTGGCCTATAAAAATTCCAACGGAAAATACCGCTTGGGATGGTGAAGAACGCTTTGCCGGGATCAGTGCTTTTGGCATGAGCGGTACGAATGTCCACTTAATTGTTGGACAAGCCCCTGAGCTAACCACACTGACTGAATCGCAATCTTCATTCGCAGGACCAGAACAGCTATTGACACTGTCTGCTCACGCTGCGGGAGCTTTGCCCGAGCTCGCCAAACGCTACGCTGAGGTTCTGGATGGTGAAGATTCTGCCGGTGGAGTTAACCTCTCTCAGCTCTGCTTTTCAGCGGCCACTGGTCGATCCCATTTCTCCCATCGAGCTGCGTTTTCAGCCAGCAACCCATTGAACCTTTCTCATGCGCTGAATGAATTTGCGGCTGGCAACCCCACTCTCCACACGGCAACCGGGGTTGTCGGACGCCGCACACCCAAATTGGCGTTTCTATTTACTGGTCAGGGCGCCCAGTATGTCGGAATGGGCAAAGCGCTTTACAAGGCGCACCCAGTTTTTCGCGCGACGATGGACCGATGCGCTAAGCTTTTGGAATCCCATTTTGAACAGCCCCTGCTGAATGTCATGTGGAGTGGTGAGGCCTTGCATCAAACGGTCTATACGCAGCCTGCGCTTTTTGCGATCGAGTATTCGCTTGCAAAACTCTTCGAAGAATGGGGCGTCGTGCCCGATTTGCTTTTGGGCCATAGCATCGGCGAATACGTGGCCGCTTGCGTCGCTGGGGTCTTTCAGCTTGAAGACGCGTTTCGCTTGGTTGCCGCGCGCGGGCGTTTGATGCAATCGTTGCCCACGGGTGGAAAAATGGTGAGCACGGCCACCGATGAGGCCACGGTTCGCGCCGCCATCGCCGATGATTCTCTTGTTTCAATTGCTGCGGTCAATGCACCGCAAAGCATTGTCCTTTCGGGCGATGGGGCGGCAGTTGATGTGGTTGTTGGCCGTTTGGAAAGTCAGGGAGTGAAGACAACCGTGCTGAAGGTCAGTCATGCTTTCCATTCACGGATGATGGATCCGATCCTTGAAGAATTTCGGGCTGTTGCGGAAAGCGTAGACTTCAAGCCTCCAAAAAAGATCCTTATCTCTAATATTACGGGGAAACCATGGGATAATGCGCAACTTTCGGCGGACTACTGGGTGGACCATCTGCGCGGCGCAGTCAGATTTGCAGATGGTATCGCTTATGCGCAATCAAAGAAGTTTCAGACTTTTGTAGAAATTGGTCCTAAGCCCACGCTCCTTGGCTTGGGTCGCGCCAGCGTTCCGCCTGAATTCGGTACGTGGCTGCCTAGCTTCAGACCAGGCAGTGAATGGTCCACGCTCCTGAGCAGTGTTGGACAGCTTTATGTGCGTGGCGTCGATATCAATTGGCAAGGTTTTTATGCGCAATCCAGATCACAACGTATGCAGTTGCCGAATTATTCGTGGCGCTATCAACGCTGTTGGACCAACGTAGTTTCCACTGGTGGGGAAGGGGCACGGCTTCATCCGCTAGTCCATCGACAAATTAAGAACGCCAGCAGAAGCGCGATATTCGAGTCGAGCTTGAGCGCCTCAAGCCCAGCGTATCTGGGCGATCATCGAGTATTTGGCAGTGTTGTTTTTCCCGCCAGTGCGTTTTTTGAGATGGCAATGGTTGTTGCCCGTTTCATTTTCGACCAAGATGAAGTTGCGTTGACCAATGTCACAATCGGGCGCACCTTGTTACTATCAGACGTGCCAGTTACAGTGCAGATGATTGCCACACCAAACGGTGACCGTTTCGATTTCGAGATTTGCAGCCGTTCCATTGAAGGTTCTGAAGCTGAATGGGTTCAGCACTCGACTGGGAGGCTTGAACGCAGGCTCCCGAGCCCGGCAGCCACCATCGCCATTGACGAAGAACTCGCACAGTACACCCAGCCGGTCGACATCGAAGAGCTTTCCGCCCGGTTTGAGGCCCGTGGTCTGGAATATTTTCCACGCTTCAAAGCGATCGAAGCTATCTATAAACCGGCCGGTAGCTCAGGTGATCAATTTGGAACCGCTTTAGCTCGCATCAAACTGCCAGCCGAAGCTGTTTTGCCTGGCGACAGTTACCGCCTGCATCCCGTTATTACAGATGCAAGTTTCCGGATTGCAGAAGCCATTTTTCAGGATGAAGACGCTGATCAGATCCACTTGCCCTTTGGCATATCGGGTTTCAGCTGCGATCATGCCGCCAGTGGAACGGTCTGGGTCAAAGCAACAGCACGCCATCAAGCCCAAACACGGGTTGTGAACCTGGAGCTTTTTGACGAAACCGGCGAACGCGTTGCCACCGTGGAACAGCTCACCCTGCGCTCGGTTCCTGTTTTCAGTTTAAAGCGTGCCATGGCCAAGCCGTTCGTAACCAGCGATGTCCTAAACGATTGGCTCTATCATTTGGTGTGGGAAGAGTCCGAGTTGCCCAAAGCCTTAGTTGATACAAAGATAGGTAGTTGGCTTTTTTTGGCGGACAATGGCGGTGTCACGGATGCACTCCTTCCTCTGATGAGAGCAGCGGGTCAAAAAGTGCACGTTGCTAAATCGACAGACGCAGCCCACGCTTTTCTTAGTTCCGAAGACGCGCAAGGCCTAAGCGGCATTCTGCACCTCTGGGCAATGGATTCCAGAGAAGAAAAACCGGGCGCCTCGCTTTTAGCGAGCCTGGAGGTTTTACAAGCACTGACTCAGGTCGGTGGAACCGGAAAGCACTGGTTCGTAACAAAGGGTGCGCAGGCGGTTAACAACGACGACACCGTTTTGCCTTGGCAAAGCCAGTTTTGGGGTTTTGGGCGGACGTTGCAAGTTGAGCAGCCGGAAGGGTTGGGTGGATGCATTGACCTCGATCCCGCTTTTGATGAAACGCTGAGCAGTCTTGACATGCTTGTCACAGAAATTTGCAGCTCCAGTCCTGAAAGAGAGGTAACCTTTCGCCAGGGGACCCGGCGCGTGGCGCGGCTTGTCAAACCTGGCGTGTACGAGGATCCGCATGGCTCCCTGGAGCTTGACCCTAACGCTTCTTATCTAATCACCGGCGGAATAGGCGCACTTGGATTGCAGGTTGCGCAATATCTGGCAACCCACGGCGCCTGTCATCTGGTACTAACCGGGCGCAGTGGAGTTTCAACCGATGATCAACGCACCGCCCTGCAAGCATTGGAGGATGCGGGCGTCAAAATCGAAGTTTTTGCTGCAGATGTCGGCAATGCGGAAGACGTCGCAAGGGTGCTCGCATCCACGCCGAACCTTCGTGGGATCGTCCATGCTGCGGGTGTTTTAGACGACGGTATGTTAATGCAGCAGAGCCCCGACCGTTTCGTAAAGGTAGCGGGACCCAAGGTCAATGGCGCCTGGCATCTGCACAGTCAAACACAAGATCATCAACTGGACTTCTTTGTTCTTTTCTCGTCAGTTGCTAGTATTATCGGGTCGCCTGGGCAGTCGAACTACGCTGCTGCCAATGCGTTCATGGATGGTTTGGCCCACCACCGCAAACAGCAAGGCTTGGTTGCAACGGCCATCAACTGGGGGCCGTGGGCCGATGTTGGTATGGCGGCTTCTGATGTGGTCTTGCAGCGCCTAATGAAAGATGGCTGGCAACCTATGAACGCAAGCCAGGGTTGCGATTTCATCGGGCATCTTTTGACAGCGCGTGATTTACCGCAGGCCGCCGTTCTACCAGTTGATTGGGGGCAGTTTTCTGCGAGTATCCCTGGAGCCAGCGACTGGAGTACACTCAGCCATCTTGTTCCAAAAGAGCGATCAAGCCCGCTGGTTGGGAACGCGGCAGAGTTGGCAGCCCAGCGCGTGAAAGAGGCGTCGCCTGCCCAACGCATTGACCTGATTAGTTCTTATCTGCTTGAGCGTATTGCACAGACCTTGCGCGTTCCCGCGGCTGATCTTGATGAGTTCTCACAGCTTGGCGATCTTGGTGTCGATTCATTAACCTCCGTGGAGATCCAGCTTTGGGCCCGTGGCGATCTTGACGTGGAACTTACCGTCGAACAGCTATTCACCGCGCCGAGCATCCGGGATCTTGCCATCGCGATTGATCAATCCCTCGAGGGCAAGTCCCACGCTTCAGAACAAGGGGAAACGAGTTTAGCCTCGAACTCGGGTCGCTGGGTGATCTGCCCCCAACCCCGTCCAGAGGCAAAACTTCGGCTTTTCTGTTTTCCATATGCCGGCGGCAGCGCATCTGCCTTTAAATCATGGGCCGAAGCACTCTCTGAACATATCGAACTTTGTGTTTTTCAAATGCCGGGACGTGAAGAAAGGCTTGGAGAGTCATTGATAACCGATATGTCCAAGTTGGTCGACGCTATGGCAAAAGAGTTAACAGCTTTTTCCGACCGCCCTTATGCATTTTTTGGGCACAGCATGGGCGCGATTGTGGCCTATGAAACTGCGCGACGTCTGCGTGCCATTGGGGCCGATCAGCCGGTGCATCTTTTTCTCTCAGCAAGGGCGGCTCCAAACTTGCAAGACGACAGCAATCCGCTTCGGGTTCTTGACGATGAAACTTTTATCAACCGTCTTCACCGAACCTATGGCGCGGTGCCCGACGCTATTCAACGAAGCGCGGAACTTAGGGAAGTGTTCCTTCCTATTCTGCGGGCTGATGTCGAATTACTGGAAACATACTCTGAAACCGCATCTGAGCCTCTTGATTGCCCAATTACAGCACTTGGCGGCGAGAGCGATCCCGCGATATCAAAGGCGATGCTAGCAGGTTGGCGAACCCGCACGAGTGCGGTATTCACCCAGCATGAATTTCCGGGCGAACATTTCTATATCAACTCAGAGCGTGAGGCGGTCATCGCGACCATTCTCGATGATCTTGCTCGCAACGTTTAGCGTATAAGGAGAAATCTCATGACTAACGATAAGGTAATTATTGCAGGCGGTGGGATTGGTGGGCTGACATTGGGTCTAACCTTTCATCAAATTGGTGTACCCTTCGTCGTGCTGGAAACATGGAGTGACATGCGCCCACTGGGCGTTGGCGTCAACATTCAACCCAATGCGGTCCGGGAGTTGTTTGACTTGGGCTTAACCGCTGACATTCTCGATTCCATTGGCGTGCCAGTGAAAGAATGGGCATTGGTCGGACTGAATGGCCGAGAGGTCTATGCAGAAGCGCGCGGATTGGATGCCGGATACAATTGGCCTCAATATGCGGTGCACCGTGGCGAATTGCACATGCTTCTCTACAGAACTTTGCTGGAGCGCGCGGGCCCCGGATCTGTGGTGCTGGACGCCAGGGTCGAAGGCTATGTCAAGCATCCATCTGGTGGGGTGAACGTTTCTGCAAGCAAAGGCGATGGGTCGACGTTTCAGGTGTTTGGTAGCTTGCTCATCGGCGCTGACGGCATCCATTCTGCGGTGCGCGCTCAAATGTATCCAGACCAAGCGCCTATTCATTGGGGTGGTGCCATCATGTGGCGCGGTACGGTGCGCGCAAAACCTTTGCGCACGGAATCGTCTTTTATCGGTCTCGGCACCGATCAACGCAGAATGGTGATTTATCCTATTTCAGCACCGGATGAAAATGGTCTGTCGTTGATTAACTGGATCGCTGAGGTCACCGTTGACAGCAGCGAAGGCTGGCAGCAGGACGGCTGGTTTCGTGAGGTGCAATTGAAAGACTTTGCACATCATTTCGACGATTTCGTTTACGAGTGGCTCAATGTGCCTGAAATGCTTCGATCAGCCGATTGTGCCTATGAAAATCCAATGATCGATCGCGATCCCGTTGCGAGTTGGGTCGACGGTCC
>CAZCWO010000006.1:0-35117 GCA_964502335.1 uncultured Rhodobacterales bacterium
TTGATTTCTTCATGGTAATTGATAATGTCGTTACTTTTCGTCCAAACTTTTAGTTCATTTACTAATTCATAAAGGAATTCTATATCATCATCAACTTTAGTCTCTTTAACTTTCTTGCCCAACTCCAAAGACTCTAATATATTATCATTTTCTAAATTCATTAAGATGTACTCATTGATTTTGACTTCTGCATGCTTAATAAATTTAAATAATTTATCTTTTTCTAATACTAGATCTTTCTCCCTTTTGGCTTTTCTCTGACCAATAAATAAAATAAAATCTTCGTCTTTAGAAACATACTCTAGAAGACTTTCATAATTGGTAATAAATTCTTGATTTGGATTATCAATGTTACTATTTTTTAATTTTAGGAAAAGTTCTCCTAATATAATTGGATCCAAGTTATTAGTTTGTTTCATAAAGTCTTTAATATCACCAGTCAGTAAAGCACTTTCTTTTTTTATTGCATTGAAGCGATTAGAAATATTTGAATCTAATCCAACAATAATTTCTTTTTCTTTGTTCAAACTAGCTTCTACGACAATTCCATTAGTTGCATTGCTTAAGTTGTTATTACTTGAAAATGCATATTCTGCATTTTTAGTTATGATTGATCTGCAAGAGTTTTTGTCATCAAGAATAATGAGAGTTCCAGTATTATTGTTTTTGGTTTTTGAAATAATCATGTTAGCATGATAACCTTGCAAGTTATAAATGTATTCATAATCATTATATTTAGTAATTTGCTTTAATTTTTTATCATTTGAAGGGAGGTTAATTATGTATAAGTTTTCTTCTTTTGATAAGATTTCTTTAAAAGAAATCTCTAAGTATGCTTGGCACTGGATTGAAGGATTAATTAAATAAAAGGTTTCAGCTTGCAATGAAATAGGTAAAAATACTAATAAAGAAAAAAATTTTAACCATTTAAATAATTTAATAATCATTGAAATATTTATCCACAACCATCACTGCTGGAAGAAGCAACCAATTCACCTTCTTCACCGTTTTCTGTTCTGGAGCATATTGTCCAACCTTTTGCAATATAGTCAGCTTCTAGCCTATCAAAGAAATCACTTAGACTTTCATAAACCTGCTCTTGCACTTGTTTCTCAATCTGCTCTTGCACTTGCTTCTCAACTTGTTCTTGCACTTGTTTCTCAACTTGTTTTTCTACTTTTTTATCAACAGTATCGCTGACTTTTTCATTAATATTTTTTAAAACCTGCAAAGAAAGCTTTTCTTTTTTCTTTTTTCGCATTAATGCGACTACCTCATTTTCATCTAAATTAATTTTATCAGTGTTGATAGAAGAGGAAATAAAAATAATTGCATTTTCCTCAGATAAATTTAGTTGGTCTAGAAAAGAGTGATTAGCGCTTCCTATAATAAATTTTTGTAAATCATTTACGTTTGAAAAATGATTAAGTTTTGCAATTTTTTCTATATAATTGCTTCGTAGGTCTATGCCCGACATCCTTAACAATGGTGTACCTGGAATAAAAAGTTCATTACCAAAGTAATTTTTTGGACTCTGGCCTCTGCCACTCGCCTTTGGCCAATCTTTTGATGGGTTTGAAAGTTGATTTTGAAATCTAACGCCATAACTTTCTTTTTTTATGTTTCCATCTGCATCGATAACTGTCCCGTCAGATTTCCAAACAACTTGAGCAACAGATATTAAACTATAGAAAGACAATTGCATTAAACAAATAGTTATAATTAATGAAACTTTCATGTTTTTTGAAATTCTACTAAACATATATTATTATTTATTGTTTATTGTGTATTATAATTTATCATTATAATTAAACACAATTTTTTTGATATTTATATTAAATTGTAAAATCTATTTAATTGATAGTTATTAAAATGAATAATTTTTTGAAATTATTGATCTCATTAATATTATTAATTGCTCCTATTTCTTTGAATGCTCAAACATTTTATTTAATCAATCCCTCTGAAACATGCAAAGAGTACCTTGGAAGTGCATTTAATAATTTTTTCAAAAAGAGAGATAACATCTATTCTATGGAAGTTTTGGAATCTAAAGAGGGGGTAAGCAAAATAACAAAATATAAGGATTTAGAATTTGTATATACCATTCAAGGTAATGGGGCGCGCCTAATAATAACTAAAGAGAAAACTCAAAACACAGGCACACTATCTTTTCTTGATGAAGATAAACCTTGTAATTCACTTATAACATTAGATAAAACCTATGCTACTAATTTTATTAATTTAGATAACAAAATAGAAACTTCATTCGACCAATCTAACAACAAGAACCATTCAAATTATAATTTTTCTCAATTGCCTCTATGTAAAGGTGAGTATAATTCTTCTATTTGGTCAAATTGCTTTGGTGAAATTAAAACTAAAAATGGAGATAAGTATATTGGTGAATGGAGAAATGGAAAATATTTTGGGACAGGAAGTTATTTCTTTAAAAATGGTGACGAATACTTTGGTGAGTGGAAAGATAATAAATTTGAAGGCATTGGAACTTATAAATTTAAAAATGGCAATAAATTTATAGGCCAACATAAATCAGGAAAATTTAATGGCTTTGGCACTTTTGTTTATAACAGTGGTGCAAGGGATGTAGGTGAGTGGAAAGAAGGAAAATTAAATGGTCAGGCTATTCAATATAATTTTGACGGTACCATAAAACTTCAAGGAATTTTTAAAGATGATAAATTAACTAAATCAAGTATTATCACAGCAAAAAGTAAAATTCAAAAAAATTCAAATCTTCCAGTATGCTCTTCTAAGACTGCTATTTCAATCGATCAGCCAGTTGAATGGAATTGGGATAATTGTTTAGGGAAAATTCATATTTTGGATGGTAAATTTAAAGATTGGAAGTATGACGGAAATTTTAAAAATGGAAAATTACATGGTTTTGGAAAAATTAGATATAAAGATGGAAGTAATTTTATAGGTGAGTTCCAAAAAGGAAAAAAACATGGCAAGGGGACTATGGTTTTTGGTTCAAAATCTAACAAAGCTGGGGATAAATATGTTGGTGAATATAGAGAAGGAAAAAAGGACGGGCAGGGTATATTTACATTTTCAGATGGAGAAAAATATGATGGTGAATGGAAAAATGATAAAAGAAATGGCATAGGAAAAAATGTTTGGGCAAATGGTAGTATGTATATAGGGGAATGGAAAAGTAATAAACAGAATGGATTTGGAACCTTTTCCTTTGCTAATGGAGATAGAGATGTTGGCCAATGGATTGACAATAAATTAAATGGTGATGCTGTTCAATATTATTCTGATGGAAGCATATTTAGGCAAGGGGTTTTTAAGGATGACAAGTTTCTATATGATAAGAAAGTTCTAATTGAAAATGAAAGTATTAATCCAAACAAAGCTCTTAAAAATAAAGAGAATATAAATTGTGAAGATGGTTTTGAAAAAATTGGCGATAATTGCATCAGCAAAGCTTTATCTGATGAGTTGGTAGCAGCTTTAAACAAAGCTAAAGAACTTGAAGAAGAACTTTCTAAGCTCAAAGTAGAGAATAAAAAGAAAAAACAAAAAATTAATTCTGACGATCAATTGCCAACTATCAGTTCGTTGAAATATAACTATTCAGATTATAATGTTACCATTGAAGGTATTGTTTCTGATAATGTTGAAGTAGCAGAAGTTCTTATTAACAATGAAATAGTTTTCCTTGATAGTGACGGAGCTTTTCAGGAAACGCTTTATATTCCAAGAAATGGTACAAAAATTAATATTATTGCATTTGATTTAAAGGGTAACAAATCTATAAAAACAATTCATTTACAACGCAAAGAAACTGAAAAAAATATTGGTCCTTTTTTTGAGGCGCTTAATCCAACTGGAAAAATTGCTACAGTGAATAAAAATTCTTTAGCACTGATTGTCGGTATATCTAAATATGAAAAAACTTCAGCTGAGGCAATTTATGCCGATAATGACGCTAAAATGTTTTATGACTATGCAAGGTTTAAACTTGGTATACCAACATCAAACATAAAAGAATTGATTAATGAAAATGCGGAAGAAAGCGAAATACTTTTAGCTTTAAAAGATTGGATCGGACGAAACTCTCAAAAGGGTAAGAGTGATATTTTTATTTTTTTTGCGGGACATGGCATGTCATCGCATAACGGTGAAAATATGTATTTACTGCCTTATGACGGATCTCCAAGATTATTAGAAGATTCAGCTATTTCAAGGAATAGACTTTTTAATGAGGTTTCATCCTTTCAACCACGATCAGTCAGCGTATTTTTTGACACTTGTTTTTCTGGATCAGCTAGAGATAATGACACTCTTTTGTCATCAAGGCCAGTGTTAATTGTTCCTAAAGAAAAACCTATTCCTGAAAACTTTACATTGTTTTCTGCTGCTGCAGCTGATCAAGTTGCGAACCCTTTAAAAGAGGTTGAACATGGAATGTTTTCTTACTTTCTGATGAAAGGAATGGAGGGGAACGCTGACCAAAATAATGATAACTTAATTACAACCGGAGAACTTCATTCATATGTTCAAAGTAACGTAATGAAGCATTCTTTAGGATCTCAAACGCCAGAATTGCATGGGGATCACAATAAAGTTCTTTTAAGAATTAATTAACTTAGTTTTTATAAAATTAGAAACTTTAATTCCCAACATGTTATAGTGTTCATTTGCAGTTACATTCTTTGTGCTTAAACGCTTTAATGCCTTCAGAGATTTATATAATCTAAGGTTATTATTTTCTTCTAATGACATAAGACCAGTTAAATAATAGTAATTTGCTGATGTCTTTATATTATTTTTAATTTCATTTATTACTGCATAATTATAATTTGTCATAGAATGTTGGGGGTTTAACTTTATTGCTTTATCAAATGATGCAAAAGCTAATTTATTTTCTTGCTCTTTTAAATAGGATGATCCCAGTATAGAATATATTTCAGCGTCATTATATCCTTTTGCAATTGCACTTAATCCAAAATCAATAGAAGATTTATAATTTTTTAATAAAAATTCTGACTTACTTGCAAAATAATAATTTTCTGGAACACTGGGATTGAGATTAATAGAAATTTTAGATTCGATCAAAGCTTGTTCATATTGACCAGTTTCAATAAAGTTTTGAATTTTTAAATTATCTAAATAAATTGTAGAAAGTTTTTGTTGGTCTTTATTTAAAATTGCAAAAAATTCATTATTGGCAACTATTTTTTGTTTGTTAGGAAGAGTGCTCATAACACGCCTTGAAACAGTATCAACCATTTGCAATACTGTTTCATCTTCTCTATTTGAAGAAGCTTCTAATATTCCTGTAACCAATGATATAGGTGACACTGGTATTGAGCCTTCGCTACTAATTGCTGAATGTTTTGCTGACCAAAGTACTTTTGAAAACTTGTCAGTCAATTCTAATTCAATCCCGACAGAAGTAAATGAGTATAAAACTAAATAATTATTAGTAAATGTAGTAATTTTCCCATTTATAATAGCGTCACAGTTTAATAATTCTAATAGTCGATCGTTTGAAATGTTTTGATTATTATCAAGGATGTAATCTGTCCTAGTTAAATTAATATACTCGTAATTTTTTGTACTCAATAATCCAAATAAAGCATTTCTAATTAATTTAGATTTATTAAGATGTTCATAATCGTAGTTATTTGTATTGTCGGAAATCTTTCCAATTGCAATACAATTTACTTTATTTGGATTAAAGTTCTCATCCAAAGAAAACTCTACAATTTCTCTTGATGAAATTTGTTTATTATTGCTAAGCACGTCAACCTTTTTATAGATTGGTGTCGAGCATGAAGAAAAAAATAACAAAATAAATATTACTGAGATATAATTTAAATCTTTAGGCATACTAAAAGGCTTTAAAATTAATATTAAAGTTATTTATTATTATGATTTTATTTAGCTCATTAAATCAAGTAACGGTTAAAGTAATATACTTTTTTATTATTAATATTATTTTAATTAAAACCTCGTTCGCCTTAACAGATGAACAGTTTAATAGAGTTAATTCTTTAATTGAGCAACAAAATATTGAAAAATCTTTTGAGTTGTTGAAAACTTTTCAATCTAATGAAGAAGAACTATCCTCAAGGTCCCTTTTATTGTTTGGAAAAATTTACCTTGAACTAGGGCAACCACTTAAAGCTATTAATTATTTTGAGTCTGTTTATTATTCTTCAATTGAATTAAACGATTACGCATACGTAGGAATGGCTAATTCTGAATTTATGCTAGGCAACTTATCAAAATCAAAAGCTTTTGCTTTAAAGGCTTTAAATATTAATCCTAATTTAACTGATGCAATAATTATTTTGGCTCAAATTTTAGCTGATGAAAACTTAATTGAAAAATCTGATAAATTATTTTTGTCAACTTTGGACTCTAGTCCTAGCAGTTCCTACGCAGGAAGAAAATTTGTTGAAACTCTTCTGAGAAGAAATCAAATTGACAAAGCGGAAACTATTCTTAAGCAGACAATAATTAATAACAGTATTGATGCTCCATCATTGGAATTGTTTTCTGATATATATTGGTTAAGAGGAGAGCTGAAAACTGCAATAAAATTCAAACAACAAGCAAAGGAAAAATATTTAGAAGTTGGTAATAAGATAAAAGCTAGAAAAATCAATGACTGGTTGGCGTTCCAAGTTAATACAAATAAAACAATTTCAGAGATATATACACAAGAATTAATCTCAAAAAAGGTGGTCGGTAATTTAGCAATTATCAATTCAGATAAAGTTGAACCCAATAAGCAGTTATATCAAAATAAGCAAAAGACTAACGTGACTGATAGGATTGCATTTGAACCAAAAATTACACCAGAAGAAATCATAATTAACAATAGTAAACCAGTTTTTACTGGCAGTGGAGCCATTATAAATGGTGGAAAATGGATTTTAACAAATAAGCATGTAGTTAATAATTTAAACTATATAATTGTTAGAAATGGATTGGGTGAAATCAGAAATGTAAAAGAAATTAGAGTTGCAGAAGATGATGATTTAG
Organism: uncultured Rhodobacterales bacterium; assembly: GCA_964502335.1. Taxonomy (GTDB): domain Bacteria; phylum Pseudomonadota; class Alphaproteobacteria; order Puniceispirillales. The sequence continues at coordinate 7,030 of CAZCWO010000006.1, forward strand.
CAATTTTGATTCTATCAAAGCCCTATTCTTCAGATTACTCATTAAGTATTAATGATTTTAAAAAAGGTAAAACTGGTTCAAGTATATATGTTATTGGCTATCCCATCGCGTCTCTATTTGGAAGTTTTCATCCTTCGATAACACAAGGGATCATTAGTAATCCATTAGGATTTGATGAAAATAATAATGAATTTCAAATTACAGCAAAAATTAATCCAGGAAATAGTGGCGGTCCAATTTTTAATAAATTTGGGAAAATTGTTGGTATTGTTACTGGTAAATTAGATAGTCAAAAAATATTAAAAAATGAAGGGTTTTATCCAGAAGATATTAATTTTGGAATTCAACCTGATGCAATCCTTTCTTTTTTAAATGTAAATAATGATGATAGAATAAAATTGTTGTCAGATATTTCCTATGATTATGAATATAACATTGAAGATTTATATAAGTACATGAGGTCAGCCATTGTTTTTATTGTTGCTCAGAGATAGTGTTTTATTATTGATATTTCTAATTGTCATCCCAGTGAAAGCTGAAGTTTTTTCAAGTAATGGAACTTATTTTTTTCCTACAAATATAAGTGAGGAAGATTGTTACTTCAAAGCACAAAGTAACGCGATAAAAGCAGTTATGGAAAAAGCGGGCCTGTCTTATGTTGTAAGCTCAGAAAACCTTAATTGCTCTGAAATTAAAGATAAAAATACTTGTGAGTATTTTCAAGATAGTCAGATATATTATGAAGGAGGTTTCATAACTTCAAAAAAGTTTTCAAATAATCGAATATTATTTGAAGGCTCTATTAATAGAAAATGTTCGGTTCATTTAGTGGCTGATATAAAAAAGTTTAAATCTAAACATGATCCCAATTATATTCTGGAAGTAAATTTGAACAATTATATATTTAGGGATGGTGATGAAATTTTAATTAACGGTGAAACAAACTTACCTTCAAATATTTATTTATTTAATTTTGTTAATGATTCTGAAGAGTATCAACTGATAATACCAAATAAGTTTGAAAAATTAACTAACTTGAATGGTCCCTTTAATATTCCTTCGAACCAAAAATATAAATTGGTAGCAAAATTTCCTATTGATCATAATAAAGACATAATTCAAGAGCAATTTATGTTGTTGATAACTAAAACAAATAAAGAAGAGTTCAAAGTTATTGATATTGAGTCCTCAGTATCTTTATTAAGTAGATTAAATGATTTTGGCAGGAAAAATTGGAAAAAAATTCGCTTAAGTTATTTTATTATAAAGGAGTAAATAATGTTTAGATTTAGTTTATTATTAATATTTACCTTAGTTTTTTTATCTTCTTGTACTACAACTGACAATTCTAGTAACGCTAATTCAGAGGGAACCAATGCATCAGTAATTTTTAATAATAACAATCTTAAAGAGGATATGAGCAAAACAGAAGAAGCTTCTATAACTGTTTTAATGGTTCCTGATTGGTGCAAAAAAATGCCAAAATCTGATATTTTTATATATGCATGTGGTATTGGCAATTCATCAAATTTAAATATGTCTAATTCTAGAGCTTTGTTGGATGGAAAGGCAAAACTTGCAAACCAGATAAATAGTCAGATTACATCACGGATGGCAGATTTAATTGAAGATTTAGGAGAAAACAATGACCAAGTAACACAAGCGAGTGAGCGTGTTATTAAAAGCGTAACCAAAGAAACACAGGTTGCTGGTTTTAAAGAAGTGCAATCTGAATTTCAAAACATAGCAAGTAAATTCCAGACCTACATATTGCTTGAATATCCAATAGGTGAAGCCAATCAATTATTATATAACAAGATTAAAAATGATAATATATTAAGTAATCAGGAATCTATTGATTCTGCACTTGAAGAGTTGGAAGCTGAAATTAATAAAAAAAGTTCTATTAATTAATTTTTTTTAAATAATACATTATTATTTTTTTTGAGGTGAATCCATTTTGAAAGATGCTCTTTGGAGAATGTCAGCACATGAGGTGGTGTCATTAATACGAAATGGACATTTAAGTCCAAAGGAAGTTGTTGAAGCTTCAATCAATAGAATTGAAATGGTAGATGAAAAAATCAATGCTTTACCAATTCATTGTTTTGAAAGAGCACTAAATATTGCTAATAGTATTGACATAAAAAAAGAAAAAGAAAACCTTAAAAGTTTAATGGGCCTTCCTATAGCTGTCAAAGATTATAATGATGTTGGAGGTGTTTTAACAACTTTTGGTTCAAAAATTTTTACAAATAATACACCAAAATTTTCAGATGAAACGGTTTCAAAATTAGAACGAAATGGAGCTAACCCTATTGCTAAGTCTAATGTACCTGAATGGGCAGGTGGCCATACTTTCAACCCTGTGTTTGGGGTCACTCGAAATCCATTTGATAACACAAAAACGGTTGGAGGGTCTTCAGGTGGTTCGGCCGCTGCATTAGCGAGTGGGCAGGTTTGGCTTGCCACTGGAAATGACCTAGGAGGAAGTCTTAGAACGCCAGCTGCTTTTAATAACGTTGTAGGCTTACGTCCTAGTCCTGGGGTTGTGCCAAGAGGAACAAGATTGCAACCTTTTGATACGCTTTGGGTTGAAGGGCCAATGGCAAGATCTGTTAAAGATGTCTCTTTGATGCTGGATGCTGGTTCTGGATATTCATCAAAAGATCCTCTTTCTTTTGAACAAGATACAAAATGTTTTGTTGATAAACTCAATGATTATAAATTGCCTGCTCGGATCTCATATAGTGATAATTTAGGTATTGTGCCAATGTCTAAAGAGATCACTGTGGTAACAAACAAGGCAATTAGAAAATTAAATCATATAGGAATAGAGGTATCTGATAAGGTACCAAATTTTTCAAATGTACTTAGTGGTTTTCGGACTCTTAGGGGAGTTCTTCTAGCTACTATGCTCGATGATTTAATAGATAAACATCGAAATGAAATCCTGAAAGATATTATAGAAAATGCAGAAGTTGGCCATAACGTGAGTAATCATGAAATTATTGAAGCTGAAAAAACTAGAAAATCTTTATTACACGAAATGCAGTTATTTTTTGAAGTTTATGATTTTCTTATTTGCCCTTCAACATCTGTTACCCCTTTCAATATTGAAAAACCTTTTGTCACTGAAATCGATGGTCATCAATGCAAAACATATATCGATTGGTTTGCTATAACATTTGCTTTGACAATGACTGGATGTCCAGTAGTTAGTTTGCCTTGTGGTTTTAATAAAAACGGTCTTCCAGTTGGAATTCAAATTTTAGGACAGCCAAGGCAAGAAGCAAAGCTGTTATCTTTTTGTTCACAATTGGAAGAATTATTTAATGTAAGTAAATACGTACCTTTGGAAATTTAAATTTATTAAAAAGGAAAATTAAATGAAAATTGGATTTATTGGCTTGGGAAATATGGGTTCTCCTATGGCGGCTAATTTAGCAAAGGCAGGTTATGAAGTTTTTGGATTTGATATAGAGGAAAAGGCAATTTCAAATGTTACAATCGTTAAAAATATTAAAAACGCTATCATTGATATGGACTTAGTAATCACGATGCTCTCTGATGGTAATATCGTAAAGGAAGTTTCAAAAAAAATTATATCAAATTTTACAAAAGGAAAAACTTTTATCGACTGCTCAACGATTGATGTTGAAACAGTAATATACATTGGGGGAAACTGTAAAAAATTTAGCATAAATTTTATCGACGCACCAGTTTCTGGAGGCATTAGCGGAGCTATAGAAGGGGGGTTAACTTTTATGATTGGTGGAACACAAGAGGCGTTTTCTATAGCTAAACCTCTTTTTGAAGTTATGGGAAATAAAACTGTGCATTGTGGTGAAATAGGTTCTGGCCAAGTAGCCAAAACCTGTAATAATATGATTTTAGGGTCTACCATGATAGCTACTTGTGAGACTATAGCTTTGGCTGATAAATTAGGATTAGATAGACAAAAGTTATTTGATGTTGTCAGTACATCCTCTGGTTTTAGTTGGTCAATGAATAATTATTGCCCCGCTCCTGGAATAGGTCCAAAATCACCAGCGGATAATAACTATAATCCAGGCTTTGCTTCTGAACTTATGCTTAAAGACTTAACATTGGCTCAACAGGCTGCTAAAAGTGTTAATGCTGACACTCCTATGGGTGAGTTAGCATTAAAACTATATAATGAATTTGTTAATAATGAAGATGGCAAAGGAATTGATTTTTCAGGAATGCTTCCCAGGTTTGAAAAAAGAAGTAGAAATAATAACTCTTAATAAGTTTTTTCTGCAAACTCAAAAATTTAATGATATGTCTTGGTGCACAGATCTACATCTAGATATTCTTGGAACCAAGAAAGAAGGCAACCTCTCCTGACCTCTTAATCCTATATTCTTCGAAGTTTCTTCTTGAAATTTTCTCAATAATGGCAAAACAGATTTTACTGCTAATTCTCTCCAAAATATTTCTTCATTAAGTTTTTCATCAGCCTTTTGAAGGTAATTATTTGCTTTTTCAAGGTTTTCTTTTTTAAATTCTTTTCTTGCCTTATTAAGGAGGGATTTAACTGGGGTCCCTCCGGGAACCGAACTTATTTTTTTTGAGGTCGTTTTTATCGCTTCTTGTTTGGCTTGATTATCAAGGTCTTTAATGGAAATTTTTAGTTTATTAAAATCATTCTTAAAGTTTATGAAACCACTCCCTGAGGAAATGATTTCAATTGTTTCTTCAATTCCATCATAAGTGTCGTCCATAGCTCTACGATACTTTCGTTGATTATTACTTAATGCCTTCAATTTATTTTGATATTCTTTAGAAACTTTTTCCCATTCTGAAGGAATTAACTTTGATAATTCCTCTTTTTCATATAAGGATAATTTAATTTCTTCATTTATGTCATCTTTTTTATTTTGTTCGTCAGTAATTTGAAGTTCACGTTTTAAGCGTTTTAAATGGCCATCAATTTTTTTAGTATCCCTCTGGATTGTTCTAACTTTAAAATGAATATCTTGATAAGCTACAGTGGCTTCATCAAGTATTAATTTAGAAGAATTTACATTGTCGAGTTTTTCAAAAACTGTATTTGCACTTTCTATTGATTCAGAAATTTTTGATATTAGGTTCTTTGGCAAGATACTAATTTCTAAACTAGAAAGGTTATTAATTGAGGATTGGATGGTTTGCTTATTATTTAATAATGTTTCGGAAAGATATTCTTCAACACAATATTCTAATTTAGGGTTCATTGGAGGAGGAGCATTAAATGATGATAAATAAAAACGGTTTGGTAAGTAATTAACTAATGGTGGAAATGTACCTACAATTACAAGGGCTATTAACTGAAGTATTATAAAAGGGATAACGCCTTTATACATAGAAATTGTTGAAATAGCTTTTGATGCAACTCCCCTTAAATAGAATAAAGCAAAACCAAAGGGAGGTGTGAGGAAGCTTGTTTGAATATTTACGCCGATCATGACGCCCAACCAAACAGCGGTGATGTTTGCACTTGGATCAGCAAGAAGAATTGGTGCTATAATAGGAACTACTACTACAGCGATTTCTATAAAATCTAAGAAAAAACCAAGTATAAATATAACTGCCATTACAACGATAAATTGTGACCAAAATCCACCAGGTAAACTTTGCAAAAAATCTTTTACATATTCCTCGCCACCAAAACCTCTAAATGCTGCTGTTAGCATTGCCGCACCAAGAAGGATTATAAATACCATCGATGTCGTTTTCGCAGTTTCTATCATGACCTCGTTTAATGTGTTGTCAATTTTATGGGTTCTCCATATTGACCAAACAATAGAAATTACTAATGAAAAAGATGCCATCATTGCAAAAAACACTGGCATATAATTTTTTGTTACAGCTAAATTTTTGATGTTTAAGTCATACGAATTGATAAACAAGAAAATGATTAACACTGAAATAAAACCCAACATAGCAGGGTATGCGGCGCCTTTATTATTTTCTGTTAGTTTGTAACCAGCCATTAATGTAGCACCAATTGCACCAATTGCACCGGCTTGATTAACTGTTGCAATTCCCATAATAATTGACCCTAAGACTAGAAAAATAAGAACCAGAGGTGGCACTAAGGAGAACATGACCTTAGAAAAAAATTCTCTTGTAAAGCCAGTGGGGTTAGGTACTGCAGGAGCCATTGACGGTTTGATTAACGCTGTAATAAATATGTAAGCAAAATAAACCAGTACTAAAACAATGCCAGGCAGGAAAGCCCCTAAAAACATATCGCCGGCAGAGGTTGAAGTGACGTCAAAAGCAGATGGCATAGTAAACTCACCTGTTGCATCTTTATATAGAGACTGTCTCATGGCTGAAGCTTGATCTGAGGCTGAACCAAGCTGATCAGCTAAAATAATAAGAACAATTGACGGGGGTATGATTTGTCCCAAGGTTCCGGATGCTGCAATTGTCCCTGTAGCTAATGATGGAGAATACTTATTTCGCATCATTGAAGGGAGGGAAATAAGCCCCATGGCTACAACTGTAGCTCCTACTATACCAGTAGTTGCTGCTAAAAGAGCACCAACAAAAACTACTGAGATACCTAACCCACCGGGAACAGGGCCAAATAAACCTGCCATGGTCATCAGTAAATCTTCTGCAATTCGTGATCTTTGCAGCATAATCCCCATAAATATAAACAATGGAATTGCTATTAAAGTGTCACGTTCAAAGTCGTAGTAAATTGCACGAAAGTTCATGACACCTGCCGAAAGCCATTCGACAGGACCATCGTTATAAAAGAAAATTTTTGTATCATCAAATATAAGCCATCCAAGAATAGCTGCAAGACCAATAGTGAATATGGCAGATCCAGGTAAAGCAAAAGCCACAGGGTAACCATAACCAAGTGCAACCATCATTATAATGAATAAAAGTAGTAAGAAGTAGATTTCCATGTCGACTATGAAAACCTTTCTTGTTCAGAAGCATGATCTGGTTGCTCTGAATAATTTTCTAAATTATTTATATTGGATATGATGAAATTCGCAAACTGAAACAACATTGACAGAGCAAATATGACCAAGAAACCAGACATTAAATACTTAACATACATGCCAAAACCTTGTTGAGTAACTTCAAAATTTAGTAATGCAAGATTAAATGGTGAAGATTCATTCCAAAGACCACGAATAAGTATTACCCAGCAAAGTGGAATGCCAAAAATTAATGAACCATAAATATTTGTATGTGCTTTTCTTTTTTCTGAAAAAGCAGCGTAAATAATATCAACTCTTACATGACCGTCATGAACGAGCGTATATGCACTAGAGAACAGAAAAAGAGCAGCATACCAAAATCTGACTAAATCGCCCATAAAAGCTTGTTCATAAGAGAAAATGAACCTTGCTATAACTATTAAAAGCTCACCTAAGACGATCATTAATGCCAACCATATAAAATCAATACGTCTTCGTAAAAGTGCTATAATTATTCCAACTGCAATTAATGGAAAGTGAACGTACATCCCTCTAAATGAAGGTTTACCAAGTGATAGAGCTAAATCCTCACCTACAATAATCGGAAGAAAATTTTCAATCCGAACAAAAGAAATAAAAGCGTCAACTAATCCTACAAAAAGCACCGACCAAAATGCAGCAGAAACAATTATTTCTGATATATTGTTTGGCATTTTTTCATCACGATGATTTGTTTTATTATAAATGATCCTAATTGGATAAATTATAGCTGCTAAATATAAAATTGTTTGGAAAACTCCGAGTAATTTAATTGTAAAGCTAGTATTTGTATGAATTTCTCCTAAATTAATGCCTATCATTGACAATGTTCCAAAGGCACCAGGCAAGTCAAATATGTATGTGAGAAAGTTATTTAGAACAAATGCTCCACCTAAAAAAGCACTTGAAAGTGCTATAAAGTGCAAAAAATCCATTAATGAAACAGACTTTAAGTTCATTCTAAATTAAACCTAGTTAGTATTAAAAAGCAGAGCCAAATAAAAGGCTCTGCAAGTAATGTGTAGTTATATTATATATTATATATTCTATTTCGTTGAGCTAAATAAGCACCCTCTGTGATAGATATCCAGCTACCAGTGTCTTTCATTGATTTAGCAAAACTTTCGTGAATACGGTTAGCAATATCAGAATGTGCTCTAGTTTCTTCAAACACTTCATCTGCAGCTTCAGCCATTGCATCCCACACGTCATCATTAAAAGAACGGATTTTGATACCGTGGTCGCTTTTAAGCCTTGTAAGAGCTGCACCTGATTTACCCATATATTCGGTCATCATCATTTCATTCTCTTGAGTTGCGGCAGCATTGATAATTGCTTTATCAGTGTCAGATAGATCGTGCCAAAATTTTGCATTAAAACCTGCAGCAATCATTGAGCCAGGCTCATGCATTCCACCAGTATAGTAATATTTAGCTGCTTCATAGAACTTCATAATTTCATCGTTCCATGCACCAACCCACTCTGTAGCATCAATGGCACCAGAAACTAAGTTTTCATATATTTGACCACCGGGAACAGTTACTGGAGATGCTCCTAATTTACTGATAACGTCACCACCCAAACCAGGCATTCTCATTTTTAAACCATTAAAGTCATCAGGAGAGTTGATTTCCTTATTAAACCATCCTCCAGCTTGGGCACCTGTAGATCCAGCCATGAGACATTTTAAACCAAAGCTACCAGCAAGTTCATCCCAAAGTTCTTGACCTCCACCGTATCGTATCCATGCATTAATCTCATGGAAAGTCATGCCAAAAGGAACAGCAGTAAAATATGCCCAACCAGGATGTCTGCCCTTCCAATAGTAATCAGCAGCATGATATCCTTGAGCATTTCCTGAAGCTACTTCATCAAAACTATCAAATGCACCAACCCTTTCGTTTGCTGCATAATAACTCACCTGTATACGCCCACCTGAGATATCTTGAATAGTTTGAGCGTATCTTTGTGCTCCTGTTCCCAATCCTGGAAAATCTCTACCCCAAGTTGCAACAATTGCCATTTCAATACGATCTTGAGCGATAGCAGGAGTAGCTAAAGTTGATGCTGCAACAACGCCAGTAGCACCTATGCCTGCTTTTTTTATAAAGTCACGCCTTTTCATATATTTTCTCCCAAAAGTTTATGTTTTAGATTCTTAAAAAAAATTTATTTTCTTTAACTTATAAATCAATACATGAAACGCCTTACTTTACAAGTATATAAAACGTACAATAAACAAAATACATATTAAAAAAAGAGAGGTAAATAAATAATATTTAAGTAATTATTAAATATTATAATTATAATATATCAATAAGCGTTTTTTTTATTTTCTTCATGAGATATTAAAGGACAAATAACTATCTTTTATTGTTTTTAATTATGATTTTATTTCTAACTGTATTAAAAATCATCTCTCCAATTTTTTTACTAGGATCAATTGGTTTTATTTGGGAGAAAGCTAAAGTAGAATACCCCATTCATTTTGTCACTAATTTAACAATGAATATTTCCCTTCCTTGTTTAATTTTTACTTCATTGATGAATTCAAATGTTGATCAAAAGATTTTAAGTTCAATTATAATGGCCACAATCATTACTTATTTATTTTTAATATTATTTTGCTACGGATTTGTAAAATTAATAAAAATAGATGTTCCTACATTCTTGCCACCCATGATATTTGGAAATACAGGGAACCTAGGACTCCCTTTAGCATTTTTTGCATTTGGAGATGTTGGTTTAAGTTACGCAATTATTATTTTTGCAATTATGGCTATTTTTTCATTCACTTATGGAGTTTGGGTGATTAGTGGAGAAACCAACTTTCGAAAATTATTTCAAGAACCTATAGCATGGAGTGCCATTATTGGTGCAATATTTTTATTTTTTAATATAAAAACTCCAATATTTTTAACAAACTCCTTGGAATTAACGGGACAAATAGCCATTCCTCTGATGTTAATCACTCTAGGAGTATCTGTTGCACGGTTAAATCTTAAAAATGTCACAAAAGGATTAACGATTATAAGTTTTAGAACAATTTTTTGTCTTTTTCTATCAGTCAGTGTATCACTGCTATTTAGTTTAACTGAAGTTGCAAGCGCTATTTTAATATTACAATTTACTACCCCAGTTGCAGTAACTTCTTACTTGCTTGCAGAGAGATTTAATAGAAATCCTGATGATGTGGCAAGTTTGGTTATTATTTCAACATCAATGTCTATATTGTATATCCCATTAATTTTGAGTTTCTTAATTTAATATTTTAATAAAACTTAAATATTTTATATAAATTTATATTGATTTTATAATTAAAAATTTCATATATATAACCTAATATTTAAGGGACCAAAAAATTATGGCTACAAGAAAATCTACTTCTACAAAATCTAAAGCTTCTAATAAAAACGTTAAAGAAGTTAAAAAATCTATTTCTAGAACCGGCTCAAAGAAATCATTGGGATTTTATGAATGGTTAAACAAACTTGGGATAGGCTAATTATATCAACCTTTAGGCATTCCAGCTAATTCCATACCCTCAAGAATAATGTCCTTGATAATAGTGGGTGCAACTTTTTCGTAATCTTTCAAAGTTTTTACTTTTGGTCTAAGTTCTTGATATTGCATTAAATACTTTTTAGCGTTTTCTATGTCTCCTTGTAATGCGGTTACGCTTGCAAGAAAACCATATGCACCTGTAAAGCCTGGATTTTTTTCAAGCATATAGTTTATGTTTTTTAAAGCTTCATCATAATCCTTGAGACCAATGTTAATTAGCCATAAACCACCAGTTTGATAGCGTTCTCTATCTGGACCAGAAGGACTAAGCTCTAAAGCTTTAAGTGCATGTTCCTTCGCTTTTTCAAATTCTTTATTGTTTGTAAGAGCCAATCCATAGTCAAAATTTGCGGCAGCATGATTAGGGTTAATTTTAACAGCTTTTTCCATTAAGGAAATTCTTTTGTCATATTCCTTTTTTAAATTATGTGATCGGCTCAGAACGATAATAGCATCTGGATTTTCTGGATCTAGATCAAAAGCAGTTTGAGCGTTTTTATGAAAAGTTTCTTCATTTTCTTTTCTTTTGTCTTGTAGCTCATGATTGAAAATATCATTATAACCTGAATTACATAATAAAACATAATTATCAGAAATTTTTGGGTCTAGTTCAATGGATTTATAACAATGAGCTTTTATTGCATCGGAGCCTTCTCTGTTGTTGTAACAACTTAAAGCTCGAAGATATTCATCCCACGCGTTCATATTTTTAGTTTGTTTTTTGACAACGCGCTTACCTTCTTGTTCTTTAACAGCAGGGGATACAACTGCAGCTATTGCGGATGAAACTTCATCTTGAACTTCAAAAATATCATCAAGGCTTCTATCCCATTTGTTAGACCACAAGTGATGATCTTCACTTGCATCTATTAACTGAGCAGTAATTCTAACTTTATTACCACCCTTCCTAACACTGCCTTCGACAATATATCTTACGCCTAATTCTTCAGCTACTTCCTTCATGTTTACGTTTTTGCCTTTATAAGTGAAGCTTGAATTTCTAGAAATTACTGGAAATGTTTTCCATAAAGATAAATTAGTAATTATATCTTCTGTCATTCCATCAGCGAAGTATTCTTGTTCTTCATCACCGCTCATATTGGCAAAAGGAAGAACTGCAATCGCAGGGGGTTTACTTATTTCTTCTTCACTTTGAGTTTGTTTCTCGAAAGTTCTTTTTTCTAGCTCAGGATCAGATAAGTCAAATGCGTGGACATTTGTATTTTTTATTTTTTGTTCACCCAGATCATGGAAATTGAGTTCTGTTTTCTTATTTACAAAATCTAAAATGCTTTTTGAAAGACAAACTCCATCGGGTTGAGATAAAGCTTCTAATCTTGCAGCAACATTTACACCTTCTCCATAGAGGTTTTCACCTTCTACAATTACGTCGCCCATATTCAAGCCAATTCTAAAGTGCATTTCTGCATCTTCAGAAACATTTGCATTTCTTTCTCGAATTAGATTCTGAAATTCTTTGGCACAAATAACAGCTGAAACTGCACTTTGAAATTCAGCTAAAACTGAATCGCCTGCCGTATTAAAAATGCGGCCACTATGTTCCTTAAATAAATTATCTAAAATATCCCTGCAAGAACGGAAACTTCTTAATGTTTCATCTTCGTTTTTTTCCATCATTTTACTAAAGCCAACTACGTCAGTAACAAATATGACAGCAATTTTTCTATCTATGTCTTTTGACATTATACCATCAACCAAAAAGTTTTAAATTTAATATAAAATTACAACTAGTAAGATTAAGTTATATACTAATAATTAATATAATAAAATTTTTTTAATAAAATATCTTTAATTAAAAAATAGTAATGTTTTAATTAAATAAATTAATCAGACAAAAAATTAATTTCCAATTTTTTAGATACTGTAAAAATTTTTTCTATATATTTTTTATTTCTTTTTTTGCCATTAGGTTCATTAATTCTTGAAATATTCCAACCAACATATGTAAAGGATCTTATCAAGATAAAAATATTGAGAAAGTTAAAATCTAAAAATCTTACGGATAAATATCCTTTAAGAATATTCTTTTTAATTGTTAAAAAATTTTTGTCTTTAATGTAATGTAATAATGTTGTTGCTATATCAAAAAGCCTAAAACCAAAACCACTATCATCAAAGTCAATAAGATTTACTTTATGGTTATCCTGAACCAAAACATTATCTCTTACTGCATCTGCATGTATCAAACCATAATCTAATTCACCAATCGTTTTTTTTAGGAAAAAGTAACATTGTTTTTTCATTAAATTAATATGATCTGTTTGAGTTGGAGTTAACTCTGGATTTGTCCAAAATTTATCCCAGACTGGGGCTTCACCTAAAAGTCCTTCAATGTCCCATTTTCTCTTGCGGAACTGATCAGGCTTGATCCAATCGTCAGAAAATTTATGTATTTTCGCAATTTCTTTTCCAAGATTAAAAAAAATTATTTCATTAATTTGTTCATCTTTATTTTTATTTATTTTTGTCAAAGGTAATCCATTTATCCAAGATAAGACTGAGATTAACTGACCTTCAATATCCTCAATATAATTATTCTGAATTGATTTGACTGGTTTTGGAACATTAATATCTTTTTCATTCAATGCTTCCAACCATAGCAATTCAGAAACTATTTCATATTTGTGTGAATAATTTTTTCTATGAAATCTCAAGACTAATCTATTTCCAAAATCGTCCTGTGCTTTAAATGTAAAGTTTTCTCTATAAGCAATTAGTTCAGTTTTTGTATTATTTATTCCCCAAAGTGACAAAGTTTTTTGGATTAATGCTTTTTCAATCATTAAATTTTATTTCTAAGTAATACTTTATCCAATTTTTCTAATAAAAAATCAGCATTTTTTAATGAAAATGACATTGGGGGCCTTATTTTTAAAGTATTGTAATTAATTCCTAATTTACTCAATAAAACGCCTTCTTCCTTCATTTCATTAACAATTTTATTTGTTATATCTTTTGCAGGAGTTTTAAGTTTACGATCTAAAACAAGTTCAACTCCAAAAAAAAGACCTTCACCTCTAACATCTCCTATTATTTCATAAACCTTGGAGAGATCTTGAAGTCCTTTAATGGCGTAATTTCCAACAGATTGAGCATTTTCCATTAGTTTTTCTTCTTCAATTATATTTAAAACTGATAGAGAGGCTGCGCAAGATACAGGGTTACCGCCAAAAGTATTAAAATACCGATAACTATTTCTAAAAGTTTCCATATTTTTATTCGAAGTAATCACAGCTCCTACAGGGTGTCCATTGGCCATTGGTTTTCCTATAGTGACAATATCTGGTTTTATTCCAATAAAATCATGTGCCCACATTGTTGATCCTAGCCTTCCAAAACCTGGTTGAACTTCATCAGCTATCAAAACTCCATTGTATTTTGTAACGATATCTTGAACTGGATTTAGCCAGCCTTTTGGTAATTTTGGGAACCCTTCATTGGCAAAAAATGGACATAAAATTAATCCAGCAAATTTTGTATTTTCTTTTTGAAATTCTAATATTGATTTTTCTAATTCTAACGCAAAAATATCTGAGTAATTGTGGCTAGTGCCGTTTCCAAGTGGCCGATAACTGTCAGGTGCGGGGATATGTTTAAAATACTTAAATAACTTATCGTTTGTTGGATTTGTTGAACTTAATTGGGATACTAAGGCAGTATTTCCATGATATGTATGATCAGTGGAAATAATTCCTTTTGAACCTGTAATAGTTTGAGCCATTCGAATGGCTATGTCATTAGCTTCTGAACCTGTACAAGTCATAATTGCAGTAGTTAAATTATGATCTAATGTATTCGTAAGTCGTTCAACGTAATTTAATATACCTTCGTGTAAGTAACGAGTGTGTGTATTCAAAGTGGATGCTTGTTTAGTAATTGCTTCAACTACTTTTGGGTGGCAATGCCCAACATGAGGTACATTGTTATAGCAGTCTAGATACTTTTTACCTTCTTTGTCCCAAACCCAAACATCTTTTCCTTTCACTAAATGAACAGGAGTTTCATAAAATGTAGGCAAATTAGGTCCAAGAAGTTTCTCTCTTCTAGTTAATAGTTCGTTCAGGTCATTCATTTAAATTTCTATAATGTTTTATTAATTATATTTTTATATATTAATGAATATAGTTTATTATTTAAACAATATATTAAATTTAAATTAATGGATTAAAATTATGCCAATAATTCGTGTAGAAATATTTAAATGTCGTACCAAAGATTCACAAAAGAAATCTTGTTAAAGAGCTTACAGAAGCTTTTAATAGGGCATGAGGTTATACCATCAAGAGATAGATGTAATGTTGTTTGATATTGAGCAAGAAAATTGGGGATCTGCAGGCGTTTTATTCTCTGAAAAGAAATAAATGATTTAATATAAATAAATTATATGAACATAAACGATAAATTTGATTTGGGAGCATTTGAGGCTTCTAATTTCTCAAAACAAAAAGAAATAGCATCTAGGATCGATGAACAATTACAAAGTGTTGGTTTTTTAATTGTTTCAAACCATGGTATTGAATGTGAAAAAATTAATAATATTTGGTCTGCTTTAATAAATTTTTTTAATTCAAATCAAGACTATAAAAATAAAGTAAAGGCCCCTTTTAAGGGGTATCCTTACGGATATTTAATTTCTGAAAGCGAAACCTTAGCTAAGTCAAAAGGTGAGTTCACACCTCCAGATTTAAAAGAGAGTTTCAATGGGGGACCATTGAACATACCAAAAGGAATAAGTAGTGATGCACTAGAGTTTTGTTACTTGCCAACGATTTGGCCGAATTTAGATAATTTTAGGAAAAGTTGGGAAGATTATTACTGTGAAATGGAGAATCTTTCTAAAAGACTAATGACAGTTTTTGCGATCGCTTTAAAATTACCTTCAAATTATTTTGATCCTTATATAGATAAACCAATTTCTGCTTTAAGAGCATTGAATTATCCACCAATCAATAAAAATATTTTACCAAACCAATTAAGAGCTGGCGCACATACCGACTATGGCAGTTTAACTATTTTGTTACCTTTTGACCAGGTTGATGGATTGCAAATTAAGGACTTAAAAGGTAATTGGATAGACGTTCCATATGTAAAAGATTCATTTATAATTAATATTGGTGATTTAATGGCACTTTGGACTAATGATCGCTGGACTTCAACCTTGCATAGAGTTATCCCTAGAAATAAAAGTTTTTCAAGAAGGACATTAGTTTTCTTTCATCAGCCTAATTGGGATGCAAAAATTAAATGTTTAGAAAGTTGTAAAGGGGAAGGAATGAAACATTTGGAGGTTGTATCTGGCCCTTATTTGATGGAGAAATTCAAATCTACAACATAAGTATATAATTAATTGAAATGGCTATATATAATTTAAATAAATTAAAACCGAAATTACCTAATGGTGATTATTGGATTGCTGAAAATGCACAGGTTATTGGTGATGTTAGGCTTGGAGTTGATACAGGTATTTGGTTTGGAGCAGTTTTACGTGGAGATAATGAGCCAATCATTGTTGGAGACAAAACAAACATTCAAGAAAACTCAGTGATACACGTTGATGAAGGTGTAAAAGTAGTGATTGGATCTGGGTGCACTATTGGTCATAAAACCATAATACATGGGT
The DNA here is from genome assembly GCA_964502335.1 of uncultured Rhodobacterales bacterium. Lineage (GTDB taxonomy): Bacteria > Pseudomonadota > Alphaproteobacteria > Puniceispirillales. The sequence goes on from CAZCWO010000006.1 coordinate 23,227, forward strand.
GCACAATTGGTTCAAACTCACTAATAGGGATGGGGGCAATTATATTAAATAATGCTATTATTGGTAATAATTGTTTAGTTGGAGCAGGTTCATTAATCACTGAAGGGAAGGAGTTTCCTGATGGAAAACTTATTCTTGGATCTCCAGCAAAAGTTAAAAGAAGCTTAACTGACAATGAGATAAAGCAAATTGAATGGTCAGCTAATCATTATGTTGAAAACTTTAAAATTTTTAAAAAAGGGCTTATTAAAAATTAAATAGAAAGTTAAAGATATGAAAATTGATATTTCTGGTCAAAATTTAGACACAGGTGAATCTTTTAGAGATTACGCTGAAACTAACTTAAAAAAATCTATAGATAAATACTTTGAGAGAGCCATTGCAGGTTCAGTGATATTGAAGAAATCTTTAAATAACTTTTCCGTCAAAATAATTGTTACTTTAACTAGACGTACTAAATTAGAGACAAGCGGCAGTTCTTCTGATGCTCATGCAGCATATGATATCGCTCTTGAAAAAGCAGAAAAAAGATTGCGTCGTTACAAGCGAAGACTCAAAGATTATAGGTCCAAAGGGGATAAAAAAGAACTTATATTTGCTCAAGAAACCGTTCTAGATAGTAAAGTTGACCTTGAAGAAGAGATGATCAATGAAGATGGAATGCCTCCAGTTTTGATGGAGTTGTCTTATAATATTGAGGAAATGACAACTGAAGAAGCCATTATGAAATTTGATTTAGAAAATTTAAATGCACTTATGTATAGAAATATTTCTCATCAAGGATTAAATATGCTTTATAGACGTAATGATGGTGCAATTGGTTGGGTCGATCCAAGGGGTCATAGAGGCCACACTGTTTCAAAAGTTAATCTATAAGGGGCAAAACTAGTGAATTTAAAAATTGTATATTTTGATTTTCCATTTTGGCGTGCAGAAGTTGCAAGAATATCCTTGTTTAAAGGCAATATTAGATTCGATGATATTAGAGTTAATGGAGATGATTTTAAATTTATTAAAGAACATGGAAAGATGAAAGATGGAACATTAGTACCTTTCCGTCAGTTACCAATTTTAGTTGTTGAAGAGAAAACTATTGCGCAAACAGGAGCTATTGCAAGAATATGTGGGAAACTGAGTGGATTATACCCTGAAGAAATGATTGAAGCGGGTAAAGTGGATCAAATAATTGATACTGCTACAGATATTAATGTTTTATTAAGGCCTTCAATGCAAGAAAGTGATCCAGTCAAGAGAAAAGCAATGCGTGTTGAGTTGGCTCAAAATGATTTGCCTAAATATTTTGGGTACTTAGAAAACATTTTAGCTGATAACAAATCTCACTGGTTTGTTGGTGATAAAATGTCTATTGCAGATATTGCTATTTGGAGGCTTATGGGGTGGGTAACTTCTGGTGTCGTTGATGATATTCCTAAAGATATTCTTAATCCTTTTAAAAATCTTAACAAATTATATAATGAAGTTAAAGAAGACGAACAAGTTTCTAAATGGATGTTAAAAACTTATAAAAAGTAAAATGAAAAAAATTTTATTAATTATTACTATACTAATTTCAAGTCAATCATATGCGTATATCAATGAAACCTATGACTGTAAAATGAAAAACTTTATTGGTATTGATAAAGATGGATTGCCTAAAAAATGGAGAGAACAAAAATTTTCTTTTAAGTGGAAAGACGATTTTACCATTCAGTTTAGCAAAGGGGGATATTTTGATAACCTTACATCTGAAAGAATAGGATGGTTTAGCGCAAATAAAGACAGCTTTAATATTCATCATGATATTTATATAATGAATTACGCAAATAGGTCTCTTTGGTTTTCTCATGTAAACCCAGAAAGCGGCATTCTAAATATACATGCAAACTGTGAAAAAAGATAATAAAAACATATATTTATAATAATTAATTAGTATAATTTATTAACTATAAAAATTTATTATTTAGATAATTAATCAGAGATTTTTCATCAGGCTGCCTTCCAATTGCATCAGCAATTAGTTGCTCAGGTTTCTTGATGCTACCATAAGAATAAATATTTTTGGTTAACCACTCTATAACTGAAGACAATTCACCTTTCTGAACTTCACTCATAACTGGTTTTACGTCATTAAGTATTTTGTCATAAAGACAGCCTGCGTAAATATTTCCTAATGTATAAGTAGGAAAATAACCAAATAATCCAGCAGACCAGTGAACGTCTTGCATGAAACCATCAGAAGATTTTCTGATCTCTACACCAAAGTCATTTTTAAATCTTTCATTCCAAGATTCTTCAATATTTTGAACTTTCAAATTTCCATTAATTAAATCTTTTTCTAAATCATATCTCATAAGGATGTGTAAATTATAATGAATTTCATCAGCTTCAGTTCTTATAAATGAGTTTTCTACTTTATTAATGTATAAATAAAAATCTTCTTCATTGTTAATTCCAAAATCTCCAAATTTTTCAACCATAATTTTATATAAAAAATTACAGAACTCTCTACTTCTCCCAAATTGATTTTCAAAAATTCTTGATTGACTTTCATGAACTGCCATTGACGCTCCTTGTCCATTTGGCGTGTATATTAAGTCCTTTGGAATTTGCTGTTCGTAAACGGCATGACCTGTCTCGTGTATTGTTGAATAGAAACAATTAAATGGATCATAATTGTCTATTCTTGTGGTAATTCTAACATCATTCCCACTTCCAGTAGAGAAGGGGTGTTCTGATAAATCAATTCTGCCGATGTTAAAATCATAACCAAAAATATTCGCTAATTTATTTGAAATTTCTAATTGTAATTTTTTATCAAAAGAAAAGTTTAATTTAGTTTCAATTTCTTTTTTATCAAAAATAATATTACGTAGCTTAATAAGCTCATTTCTTAATCTATTGAAAATCTTATCAAGTTTTTTTGATGTCATCCCTGGTTCAAAATCATCAATTAATGCATCATAGACATTGTCAGAGTTTGATAAAATTTCAGCTTCTCTTCTTTTTAGATTGATGACTTCCTTAAAGTAATTAATAAATTCATCTGGGTTGTTATTTTTCCTTGCTTCAACCCAAGACATTTGTGAAAGTGAGCAAACCCTAGTAATTTCTGTAGCTAAACTATTTGGTATTTTTGAAGATCTTTCATAGGACCTTTTAATATGATGGTAATTTGCTTTTTCTTCATTTTTTAGCTTTTTAACGTCAATTTTACTTAAAAAATCTTCGATTTTTAAATTTGAACGTCTTTTATGAATTTCGCTTTCTATCGCTGCCAGACAATCAGCCCTTTGACTGACACTCCCTTTTGGCATCATGGTTTCTTGATCCCAGGCTATTAAACTAGAGCCATGTGCTAGTGCTTCCGTTCTTTTTACATAGTTCATTAAATCGTTGTAATCTGAGTTCATATATTGTTTTCACTTAATGAGCTAGATTAAGTCCTTACATTTAAATCTGGCTTTAATAATCTTTTTCTAATGATTTTTGAGTTTTTCAAACCTAAATCAGAAGCTATTTTAGGCATTATAACCACTTTTGCTTGGGCTTGAGCCATTTCAGATTCAACTTTGAGATAACTTTCCCAAAGATTTGAGTTCTCAAAATAATGATTACATTTTTTTTATCCAAAATAGACAACAATTATATTAAATCTTTTTTAAATATAATACTTTATTTTTATATTTTGTAATATACAAATAATTATCAAAAAATCATATGATATAAAAAACATTAAAGGAAATTTATGAAATTTTCAGGAACTGAAGATTATATTTCAACTAAGGAATTAACGATTGCTGTTAATGCTGCAATAACTTTAGAAAGACCTTTGTTGGTAAAAGGGGAACCAGGAACGGGAAAAACAGAACTTGCTAAACAAGTAGCGATTGCACTTGGGTTAGAAATTATTGATTGGTCAATCAAGTCTACAACAAAAGCCCAACAAGGATTATATGAATACGACGCTGTAAGTCGTTTAAGAGATAGTCAAATAGGTGGTAAAGATGTTTCAAATATTAATAATTACATAAAAAAAGGTAAAATATGGAACGCTTTTGAAAACGAGAAGAAGACGGTTCTTCTCATTGACGAAATCGATAAAGCAGACATTGAGTTTCCTAATGACTTGCTTCAAGAATTAGATAAAATGGAGTTTTTTGTTTATGAAACAGGAGAAGTGATAAAATCCAAAAATCGTCCTATTGTAATAATCACCTCAAATAATGAAAAAGAACTTCCAGATGCTTTTTTAAGAAGGTGTTTTTTTCATTTTATTCAATTTCCTGATCAAGTAACACTTACAAAAATTATTAAAGTACATTTTCCTAATATTAAGAAAACTCTTCTTGACAGATCTTTACAAAGATTTTTTGAAATTAGGGAAACACCTGGGTTGAAGAAGAAACCGTCAACTTCAGAAATATTAGATTGGCTTAAATTGCTTTTAGCTGAAGATATTGATCCTTCAGAACTACAGAATGACAGCAAAGACTTATTGCCTAAATTGCATGGTGCTCTTCTTAAAAATGAACAAGATGTTCATTTATTTGAACGACTTGCTTTTATAGCTAGAGGCAACAATTAAATATTTATTATGTTCCTAAATTTATTTTTAACTATGAGACAATACCGTATCCCAGTTAGTATACGAGAGTATTTATCTCTTTTAGAATGCTTAAGCAACGATGTAATTTCTTATAAAGTTGAAGAATTTTATTTTTTATCGCGTTCAGTATTAATTAAAAATGAAAAACATATAGATAGATTTGATAAAGTTTTTTCAAACGTATTCAAAGGAATTGAAAACATAACCATTGATGATATTTTTAATAATATTGAAATTCCAAAAGAGTGGATAAGAAAGCTTTCTGAAAAGTTATTAACTAAAAGTGAACTTGAAGAAGTAAAATCCCTTGGAGGATTTGAAAAATTAATGGAAACACTGAAACAACGTTTGTCTGAACAGGAAAAAAGACATCAAGGTGGAAGTAAATGGATTGGAACTGCCGGAACCTCACCATTTGGTGCCTATGGATACAATCCTGAAGGAGTTAGAATTGGTCAAAATGAAAGTAGACATAAAAAGGCTGTAAAAGTTTGGGACAAGAGAGAATTTAAAAATTTTGATGACAAAGCTGTATTAGGTACTAGATCTATGAAAATAGCTTTAAAGAGGCTGAGGCAATGGGCTAGAAACGGCCTAGAGGAGGAAATTGATATAGAGGGAACTATCGTTTCTACAGCTAAAAACGGTTATTTAGATGTCAAAACTCAACCTGAAAAAAACAATGTCATTAAAGTTTTATTATTTTTAGATGTCGGAGGGTCAATGGACTCCTATATTCAAAAAGTTGAAGAACTGTTTTCTGCCTCAAGGAGTGCTTTTAAACATTTAGAGTATTTTTATTTCCATAACTGTTTATATGAGGGGGTCTGGAAGGATAACCATAGAAGATGGTCGGATCAAATACCAACAATGGAAATTCTAAATAAGTATGGAAATGATTATAAATGTATTTTTGTTGGAGACGCCTCGATGAGCCCATATGAAATTTTATATCCAGGAGGAGGTAATGAACATTTTAATAAGGAAACTGGTAAATTATGGCTTGAAAGAGCTTTAAGTCATTGGACATCTCACATTTGGATTAATCCAGTTGCCAGAAAATACTGGAATTATACTCAATCAATTCAAATTATTAATGATATCTTTATGGAGAAAATGTTTCCTTTAAGTTTGCAAGGATTAGAAAATGGAATGAAGTCTTTAAGTGCAAAATAAATTAAACGCTTATAAGTTTAGATATAGAAAAATTGTCTTCAAAAGATAAATTTAATAGGTAATTAAGTTGTTCTTTTGATCCCCCACAAGATAAAAATTTTTCAATGACTTCCTCTTTATGCATTGGAAGAACCGATCCTCCTAGTACGTTTTTTATTTGTTTTTCTATTGTTTGATTATTTTGCAAAGTAACTTTTACCATATCAGGGTTTTTGGGGCACATGTCATTAAGGCCTTTACTTGTTTTATAAGGAATTACCTTAGTTAATTTAATAAGTTTTTCTGTCTTGCTCCCTTTGAAGCCATTTAAATCAAAGCTATTTGGATAAATATTTCCTTCAATTAACGTTTTTGAAACACAGTAAGGCAAACTAAATCTTGCCTCTTGTTCTTTAGTTGGTTTTAAAAAATGTGATACCCTAAAATATGGCTCGGGAATGGTTATCTCTATTTTCTTTATATCATTAAGTATATAGTGATGGTTTTCATATATATATTTTGCTGCCATTATGGACCTATGAGTGTAAGAGCATGATGGCCATGGTTTTCTATATGTAGGATTAGTTAAAATCGCCGGAGTTATTGGGTCAATTGAATTATTGTCTATATCTTTATTTGCACTGTACATAGAAAGCATTCCATATTTACCATCTAAAAATTCATGATTTCCATTCACTCCATTATTAGCTAATGCAGCTGCTTCAATGCCTGCCTTAGCGGCCAATCCACAGTGAAGAGCCTTAACATCAGTACCAAATTGTTTTTTCATACCTGCCGACATAGAGCTAGCAATTGACAAAGAATTATCAAAATTACATTCATTACCTTCTAATAAATAAGAGCAGGAAATTGCTGCGCTCAAAGAGCCTATCGTAGAAGTTGAATGCCATCCTGAATCATAGTGATCATATGCTAGTTTTAGACCCAATAATGTAAGTGTTTGATAACCCAATATGTATGCATCAATTAAATTTTTGAATTTATATTTACGAGCAAGTGACATGGCGGAGATTGCAGAAATTAAAGGTCCGCTCGGATGAGTTGTCCCAGATATTTCATAATCATCAAAATCTAATGAGTGTATCGCTGTGCCAAAGTAAACTGCAAATCCAGACGCCGACATAATATTAAGCTTTGATTTTTTAATCTCTTTTAAATTATATGCATTATAAACATTTTTAGATTTAATATTTTTTTTTCCTTCAATTAAACAGGCAAAACTGTCCAAAAAATTTAATTTATACTCATTATAAATATCATCATTTAACTTATTGATATTATTTAAAAAAATAATAATATCATTTAAAAAATTGATCGTTTGATTTTCCTTCATTTAAACTCTACATTTGCTGTCATAGCCAGTTGATTATCAAAATTAGTAGCATGTAAATTTGTTATGTCTTCGGATGAGCTAAAAGTGATAACTTTGTTTACATACAAAGCTTGAAAGCCCTTAAAGGAAAAAGTTTTTATTGTTTTGTTTCTGGAAGCTATCAGTGCCATTCTCATAGCTGTAAATGGTCCATGAACTAATATATCAGGATAGTTTTCTAATGCATTACAATGATTATAATCAAAATGAATTTTATGACTGTTCCATGTGAGACAAGAAAATCTAAATAATTCAATATTTAATGGAGTCCATTTCTCTATGAAATTGTAATTTGGCTGAGGTTCAATTTGAAGTGAGAAGGGCAATTTCTTTGGATCATGACTTTTGTATACTATGGTCCTATGTTCTATAATTTTTCCGGACTTACTTTTCAAAGTTCTTTCTATAGTAACAAAAATTAAAGGTCCACTTTTACCTTGATTTTCTTCTATAGATGTAATTTTTGAAACTCTGGTAATATTTTCACCAATTTTAATATTACCTTCAAAAATAAAACTCCCTGAAGCCCACATTCTCTTAGAAAAATCACCAAATTTTTTTACGTCAGGAATAAAATGCCCTAATTTTTCATGACCTTCATTATCGAGAATATCTAATTGTGAGATATTATTAGCAAAAAATAAATGAAATAGTATGGGCAAATTATTATTTTTTATTTTTGTATTAATAAATGACAAGGCTTGTTTAATGCGAAGTTCATCAATGACATCTTCACAAAACTCTTCACGTCCTATACAATCTTTGAGATTTTTATCCATGTTTAAAAAACTACGATTTTAATATGTTGTAATTAAATTTATTAAAGCTAAATATTAAATTAAATCAATAGAATTGAATGCATATTAAATTATTCAATTAAAGTATGAAATTATATTACTTAACGTAGAATCTAATTTAATTCTGGAGATTAATATATAAAATATCTGATTATTATATACAGCAGGTGAACTTTATGGAATATGCAGTTGATCATTTAGAAATTCGATATGCGGTGGCAAAACTATGCTCAAAATTTTCTAGTAATTATTGGCAACATTGTGATCAAAACAATAATTATCCAAAGGAATTTGTTAAAGCTTTAACTGAAGCAGGATTTTTATCTTCTTTGATTCCAAAAGAATATGGAGGTTTGGGATTATCTTTATCTGTTGGAGCTGCAATATTAGAAGAAATTCATATATCAGGTTGCAATGCAGCTGCTTGTCATGCGCAGATGTATACAATGGGCACATTATTAAGGTATGGATCAAAAGAGCAGAAAGAAGAATTTCTTCCAAGAATATCAGATGGATCACTTAGGTTGCAGGCCTTTGGTGTTACTGAACCATCAAGTGGAAGTGACACTTCTTCTTTAAGCTGTCGTGCTGTATTAAAAGATGATGTTTATTATATTAACGGACAAAAAATTTGGACTAGCAGAGCGGAGCACTCTGATTTACTGCTACTACTAGCTAGAACAACTCCAAAAGATAAAATTACTAAAAAAACAGAAGGCTTGTCTGTATTTATAGTTGATATGAATAAAGCACCAAAAGGTTCAATATCAATAAAGCCTATTAGAACCATGATGAACCATTCATCCACTGAAATATTTTTTGATAATTTGCCAGTCCCTAAAAGGAATTTGATTGGTCAAGAAGGGAAGGGATTTAAATATATACTTTCTGGTATGAATGCTGAGAGAATTTTAATTGCTGCTGAGTGTATTGGTGATGCCAAATGGTTTATTAATAAAGCTTCTAATTATTCAAGAGACAGGGTTGTTTTTGATAGACCTATTGGAAAAAATCAAGGAATTCAGTTTCCTATCGCACGATCATATAGTCAAATGAGAGCTGCTGAGTTAATGATGCATGAAGCCATACGATTATTTGATAATGGTGGAAATCCTGGTGAAGAAGCAAATTTAGCTAAATTACTTTCAGCGGACGCCCAATGGCTAGCTGCTGAAACTTGCCTGCAAACTCATGGTGGGTTTGGTTTTGCAGAAGAATATGATGTAGAACGAAAGTACAGAGAAGCTAGGCTGTATCAAGTTGCTCCCATTTCAACTAATATGATTTTAAGCTACATTGCGGAACATGTTTTAAACCTCCCACGTTCATATTAAATTGAAAACTTTGAATTTCTAATAATAATATTAACAAATAATAAAATATCAAATTATTTTCTTCCAATTCGATTCTGATTAATTATTAATTAATCCATAAATTTTAATGATAAATTTGATATAGGTAATTATGCATCGAGAAATACTTAAAAATCGCTATACAATAAAAGCATTTGAAAACAAAGGAAATAGACCAGTAGAAATTTCTCACCCGTTAAGCATGAAGCCGCATCCTTTATCTTATATGGAATTACCATTTGATCCTGAGTATTTTCTTTACAATAATAGAATGTCTCCTGAAACATTGAACAACGCCACTCCGGATGAGCAATATTGGGCAGTCAGACAAAGTGTAATATTTAGAAATACAGGTGAATTTCCAGTCGAAATATCAGGGCCAGATGCTGAAAAATTTGCAAATTTTATTTTTACTCGAGATGTAACAAAAATAAACCCTGGTAGGTGCTCATATCAATTTGCTTGCTACCATGATGGAGGAATGATTACAGATGGTGTCATGCTTCACCTTAGACGAGATAAATTATGGATGGCGCAAGCAGATGGTGAATTGATGAAATGGTACTTGGCTTTTGCAAATAATTTTAATGTTTCAATAAAAGACCCCAATGTATTTGTAACCCAAGTTCAAGGTCCAAAGTCTATGAATGTACTTGAAGAGGTTATTGATGGAAATTTTCCTCATCCATGGAAGTATTTTGATATTGCTGAAGTTTCTGTAGTAGGGGAACCATTAATAATAACTCGTACAGGATTCACAAATGAGCTTGGTTGGGAGTTTTATTTACGACCTGACAATAATGCTGAAGCCATCGGCAATCATATAATGAATATTGGTAAAAAACATGGAATGATACTCGCTGGATCACCAGGATTTCGTGCACGCAGGATAGAGGCGGGTCTTTTGTCTGCTAATAATGATTTTACTAAAGATACTACACCTTTTGAGGTTGGTTTGGGTCGGTTTGTAGATTTGGAAAAAGAGGATTTTATTGGCAAGGAGGCATTAAAGAGTTCAAATAAAAAAAATAAAGTTTGGGGTATAAAAGTTAGAAAAGGAATTGCTAAAAGAGGACGTACAATTTCTATAAATGGGGATTTAATTGGAACGGTAAGTTCTTCTACATGGTCACCTTATTTAAATTGTGGAGTGGGCATCGCTAGAATAGATGAGGAAAGTATTGAAGCTGGTACGGAGGTAGAAGTATTAGGCTTAAGTGATAAATATTATAAAGCTCAAATATGTACTTTACCAATGTATGATGAAAAAGGATTAATTTTAAGAGGAATTGATAAAACCATCCCTAAAGAACCCAATCCATGGAAATGATAACCTTTAATTAAGTGCTCTTTTCAAAATTAACAATTTAATTTACTTTTAAATTTATAATTATATGAATGAAACGATATGATAGAAAATGATAATTTAGAAAAACAATTAAAAAATTGTTTAAATGATCATGATCAATCATACTCTATTCCTCCAATTTGCTATTCAGACGACAGAATAAATAGATTAGAAATAGATATTTTATTCAAACAGCAATGGATTTGTATAGGTCATGTAAATTTTCTAAAAAAACCAGGTGATTATTTAACTAAGGAAGTCACTGGCATTCCAATAGTGGTCATAAGAGATAAAACAAACACAATAAGGGTTTTTTCTAATTCTTGTAGACATAGAGGCGCACGTTTATTAGTTGGAAAAGGAAATACAAAAGGAATTATATGTCCTTTTCATAGTTGGTCTTACAATCTTAATGGTGATTTATTAGGCGCTCCAAAAATGGATAGTGCTTTAAATTTTAATAAATGTGATTATGGTCTTAAGGAATTTAGGGCTGAGGAAAGGTTAGGGTTTTGTTTTTTATGTTTTAATGAAGAACATATTGAACTTGATGAACAAATTGATAACTTTGTTGAAGTTCATTCTAAATGGCCAATGGATCATTTAGTTTCTACAAGAGAAAGGTCTTTTGAAGTAAGCTGTAATTGGAAAGCATTTTTAGAAGTTTTTAATGAATATTATCATTTACCCTTTGTACACCCAGAAACTATTGGTGATATTTATCAACTGCCAGAGTTTCCAGATTCTACAAAAGGTTCATTTACTTCTCAATTTGGAAAAACTTCAGGAACAGGTGCACTGCTTGAAAAAGAACAAAAGTATGCATTACCTAAAATGATTGGCCTTCATAATGATGTAATTAACTCTGTTCGTTACACCTGGATATTTCCAAACTTTACATTTGCTATTGGTCAAGACGCTTTATGGATTTATGAGGTTCACCCGATAGGCCCTAATAAATGTAAAGTAATTCAAACAACTTGTTTTCCTCAAACTACAACTAACTTGAAAAAATTTAAAAACCTATCTAAGCAATACTATCACAGAATGGATGCTGCGATAGAGGAAGACATACCAGCACTTGAAAACCAGCAAGCTGGACTTAGATCTCCTTACGCAGTCCAAGGAAGGTTTTCACCTCTTATGGAAGCTAATGTTGCATCTTTTGCTAAATGGTATGCTAATAGACTGATAAATAGCAGTAATTTGACTTCTATTTCTCAAATACATATTTAAATAT
>CAZCWO010000007.1:0-31078 GCA_964502335.1 uncultured Rhodobacterales bacterium
TGGGGTTGTCAGAAAAAGCTTCCACTTTAAGTGTCTATATACAATTATCATTTATCATCATTAGTTTGATTATGGGTCTAACACTTGGAGGTGGCCAGTTATCAGGTTATGAAAATCCTTCTATGGAGTTTCTTGTAAAAGCATGGTCTTGGCCTTTGAAAAGTCATTGGTTAGCCATTTTTGGTATTGGAATTGCCAGTTCAATTGGTGGATATTTAATTTCACAAGCATACAGAATTAGTGAAGCTGGACTTGTAGCGCCATTTGAGTATACAAGTTTAATTTTATCTATTTTTTGGGGAATTATTATTTGGAATGAATGGCTGGACCTAACTTCTTTATTAGGAATTATATTGATTTTATCTTCAGGAATTTATATAGCAATACGGGAAGTTCAGGTCGGCGTAAAACCGAGTGCAAAAAGAGCTTCAGGCAGAAGATAGTCTTTATACAGTCTTTATACTTGGTTAAGATTCACTTGTTGTTTTAACCTTTTCACCATTAATAATCATCTTGGGATCAATCCCCACATCTATTAATTCAGGTCTTGTTTCTAGATAGCTCTTTATATTTGGAAGCTTTTCAAATTCGTTCATCAATTTAATAACCCTTGAATGTGGATCCAAAATATTAGGATCTAAAATTTTAGCTAGAGAAAAATGATGGTATGCTGAAAAATCACAATAATAGGGCTTTTCCCCAAGGAAAAAAGGACCATCAGATAACTTTTCTAACTGTCTATTAAAGTTTTTCAAAGTGGAAGGAAAAGAGTTTAAAAATTGTGTTTTATGAGTTTCGTGCTTTTCGCCAACAAACACATTAACTGTAGGATTTAAAGGAAAAAAAAGTGAATGTGTTGTTTCAAAAATGGCATCGACTTGAGCTGCTATTAAACTGTCTTTAGGCATCGTGCCTGTCAAGGGAGCCAAATACCTAATAATTGAATTACTTTGCCAAATATGGACATTATTATCAACTACAAGCAAGGGCAACTGATTGAATGGAGCATCACTTTTTGCTTCCTGCCAAGGTTTTTTATAGAATGCGAAAGACATTTCATAACTATACTTTAAATTTGAGTAACGCATCATCATTTGGGCTGCTTCAGCCAAGGCTCTTAATCTAAAATAAATCAATCGAAGATTGGGTTGGGATTTCATAATCATCACTCCTATAATTTTCTTTAACCACCACGCTTTGTAAAATCAGAACTAACATTTCCCCAGTGACATCTCGGGTAAAAAGGAAATTCCTCAGTTGCAAAATAAACATATTTTCCATTTAAATTTCCGCCATTACACTGGTCTAATGTTCCGGATCCTTCTTCAAATTTATAGTCTTGAAGATAGCTTCCATCAAAATTATCATATGGCTCAGATTTTCTTTCTCCTGTTTTAATTACCCATGAAGATTTAACTTTTGTGCCTATATAATGTATCTCATGACCATCCGCTGCGAAACCTACCAGTGTTTTATTACCAAAGTTAATTAACTTACTTGGCATACCATGATAATGATACAACCCCCTATTATCTACATGAGCATTGTTATGATCTATACCAAAAACATTGCCATTTGGTGTAATGGCTTCCAAATTCCAACCTGATGACCTGTCTCTGCTATGTTTTCTTGGAGAAGAAGCATCGTACCAATCAGCGGTTCCAGGCCTAATTGGAATTCCAGTCAAGGTTATTCCGATTGTTTTAGCTTTACTAGTAGAAAAATTATTTTTTACTGATTTAGATGGAAAACAGTATTTCAATGATTGAGGTCTAAATCTATTGGGGTTTCCTTTTACAGGAAACTGGCCAATATCATGGTTTGGTGTTCCGTTAGATAAAATACATTTTTGATTTCCTTGCTTTTGAATGGAGACTTTATTTTCAGCAAAGCAAGAGTTGAAAAATAAAAAAGAAAACAAGAAAAGTATTAAAAAAAAACATGTTAAATTACTTCTACTTAATCTTTCCATAGGATGGTCTTTTTTTGTAGTAAGCTTGTGCATGATCCAGTCTAGCTCCAGGATAAAATTTGCTCAACAACGCGCCGTCCGAAATCATGTGTTGGACCTTCCCAATGCGGACTGAGTCGACCTCCGTCATAAGCCGGCGAAAGACGCCCTTGTTGCAATAATTCCAACATGCCCATGTCTTCACGGTTCAGTTCATCCCACATCTGCAGTGTTGCTTCGCGGGCTTCCTTGTATTCATCTGAAGTTGCGGCATCGCCGATCAGAAAGACATGTAACTCTTCACGAGTCTTGTTAGGAGCGACGGGATAACTTATGAGCACCGAGAATTGATCGGGAAAGACCTCGGCTGCGAAATGCGGGAAACACAGGAACCACAAACCGCGCTTGGCATCTTCCTCTGACAAGCCGGGATAATGTGGCAGCCCTCCGCCCCGACCCTCGCCCAATTCCGGAAAAACATAGTCGTTATAAAACACATGTCGGTACCATTCCCCTGACCACCGCACGTTCATCGGCGCAAATTTAAGCAGCTTGGGATGAACAGCGAAAACGTGGTAGCCTTCCATGTAGTTCTCGTAGACCAGCTTCCAGTTGGCGTTGACCTCAAATTCCAGCTTTCCGGCCCAGCGGATCGCGGAGAAATCATAGTTGCCAGTCCGCTCCAGCAAGGGATTGAGCCACGCGTCCAGCGGTTCGGCATCTCCCGAGACATTCACAAAAATACATCCGTTCCATGTCTCGCACCTCACTTGCATCAGGTCCAGCTTGTCACCGCCGCCATCGTCGAACTTGTCCACCACATTCGGGCCGGAAAAATGTGGGCGCGAGCGCAGCTTTCCGTTCAGTCCGTAGCTCCACGCATGATAGGGGCAGATCAGAGTTGGTTTCTTGCAGGGTTCCGTCACCAGCTTGGCACCGCGATGCCGACAGACATTATGCAGCGCGCGAATACCCCCGTCCTGATCGCGCAGAATAATCAGGGGGGCACCGCCAATCTCGATGGGTTTCATATCGCCCGGCTCAGGCAATTCAGCCTCGGCCCCCGCAAATACCCAGGCGCGGACAAAGCAATGCTCTTGCTCAAGCTTCAGCCAATCGTCTGACCAATAGGCGGCATTGGGCAATCCGCTGGCCTCTTCAATCGGGGCGAGCGCCTGCGCAAGGCCCTCCTCGCCGATCAGCTCTATGACCTTCTTGCGAATATTGTTGGTCATCCGGTCACCATTTCGGGGCGCAGTCTGTGGGCGTACAGTGTTTTGTAATGGCCCTTGAAAGTTTCGAAGTGGGATTTCAGGTTTGCCGGCAGGTCGATCGGGTCCATATGTTGGCGCGGGATCGGTTTCAGCCCGTCACTGTCACGGAGCGAAGCATGCCAAATCTCGTCATTACCATCATACCACAGCACATCATCACGCGCGCCCGGTTCCCAACTTAGGGCCGCGCGAAGAAAGGGGATGCCAATGGTGTTGCAATAAGTGTGCACCATGCTGTCGGGGTCTTCCAGCATATCATCGCTGTCCAGAACCGGCGGGGTTTGCCCCCGGGCGCGGAGCAGGTCAAAGAGCGCCTGTTGAGGCCCAAAGCTGATTTCGTGAGCTGTAAACCCATCTTCCATCCCCGCCTTCTGGTAGGAGCGGTACAGCGAGGCAAGCACCTTGACCGGATCGCGGATCAGAAAGCTGTGTGTGATCCGGTCAAGAAACGCGTCGTTCCACAGATGATCGGTATGGTGCGGCATCTCCTTTACAAAGACGGGACGTTTTTCGGCGGCCTCCTGAATTTCATTCCAGATATTTTTGAACGTGGCCTCAGGGCGTTGCCGGTCGGCGGAGGCCGGGCGTGGAGCCCGCGCCTCTGGACCCTGATGCCACGCCATGCCGAAAGGTTCGTGGAAGCAGGTCAGATCGCCGCGTTGGCGCATCATCCATTCAAAAGCGGTCGAGGTCGAGCGAGGCGTAGCCCACAGGAAATGGATCGGGTGCCCTGTCATGAAACTGTCTCCTGCAAAGAGGCGAGTATCCGAGGTTGATCGCCCTCAGGGGCGATGCCCAATGTGCGGAAGATGTTCCAGTAAAGTGCACAATCGGCGGCGATGATCGGTTTGCCGACCTTTTCTTCGATCTCACGCACGACGCTGACCATGCGCAGCGGCAACCCATCCGCGCGGCGGAAGTTGGACATGCCCAGGCTGACCAGCACGTCGGCGTCCGGGGCCTGTTTGGCCACATACTCGAACGGACTTCAGCGCGAAATCGCCGGGGAAAATCCATGTCGCCTCGTTGACCTCGTCTTGCGTGTCCATCAACCCGTGATCGACGAAATTGCCTGAGTAAAGGATGTCAAAACCCCCATCGGCCAGAAACCGGGTGGTCCCCTCTCGCCAGTCAGTCCAGAAATAGACGCCATTCACCGCGATGGATTTGGCGCCCATGTCATTGAGCGCCTCGACCAACGACATGCCTGCCATATGCAGCGGCACCTGATAGCTGTCTTCCATCTGGTCGCAAAAGGCACGGATATCCTTTGGAGTCTTACCACCCGCATGGGACCAGTTGGTGCCTACCTGGCCCACCACATCGGCACCGGCTTTGGACATGCAATGCACGACCTCTTCCAGCTTGTGGAAGTTATCTACGCGTTGAGAGAGCTGGTGGGTATAGTCCTCGGAATGAATAAGCCGCCCATGGGCCCCAACCCCTTCAGGTGCGATTTTCAGAAAGTCATGTGGCGCCGCGTCAAAATCATGCGGAGGTGCTGTAAATCCCACCTGATAGGGGAAAATTTTCTTGGTCGGGTCGTTCCAGCGTTCCGGTTTCATGTGACCTGCTTTCAAACAAGTTCAGATTCGTTATTGCTATTTAACAAAAAATTAGGCATGAATTTGTCATGAAGGTCAAGATAAATGAAATAATACATCTTGGGTTACACTGCTTCAATTGGGAGGAGTTTTTCTTCTCCTCCAAACTGCCACATATCTACTCCAATCCCAGCGACGATGAAACCACGGTCGCCTTTATCAACACACCAGTTCTTTTGCAAAGTTGATTGATGACGAGTTTTGACAACCTGTTCAAACCGATTTCACTTGGACCCATCCGTATAAAGAACCGTATTTTCAATCCTCCACATGGTACATCGCTTAGCAGCCATGGTATCGTTTCTGAGGATCTAATCGCCTATCATGAACGTAGAGCCCAAGGTGGTGTCGGATTGATTATTGTCGAAGGAATGACTTTTCACAATACATACGATTATACCCATTCATTCATTTACGCGGGCGATGACAACGTAATTCCTGGTCTTAACGCGTTAAGTAACGCTTGTAGTAAACATAATGTTCCCGTCATCGGTCAGCTATTTCACGCAGGTCGTGCGGTGCGTGCCAGTCATGATGGTTCGAAACCCAGGGTTTATTCTGCATCTGCTGTACCGGATGAGCGCTACCGGATGATTCCTATGGAAATGCCTGGCGATTTGGTCTGGGAGATCATTGACGCTTATGTTGCTGCAGCAGTTCGAATTGTTGAAGCGGGCCTGGATGGTGTAGAAATACTTGGTAGTATGGGTTATCTCATCTCACAGTTCCTCAACCCACATACTAACCAACGACAAGACGAATTTGGTGGAAACCTTAAAAATCGCAATCGGTTCCTTGTCGAAATTCTTATGCAGACTCGTAAAGCCATTGGCCTGGATCGAACCTTGGGTTTACGTGCGACTTTGTCAGAAATGACAGCGAATGGCATGGACACAGACATCATGCTTAATGTGTTAAAGACCATCGATCAATTAAACATAGTTGACTATTTTTCGATCATTTCAGGTTCCTCAGCCTCACCAAGCGGCTGGATCAGAGTTTTCCCGCCGATGGCAATTGAACCGGGCTTTGCTGTGGATGACGCAGCATGGGCAAAAACTGTACTTTCAAAACCAGTTCTTGTTGCTGGTCGCATCAATCAACCACAGCTTGCAAGTCAGATCTTGCAAGAGGGAAAAGCTGATATGATTGGCATGGCCCGTGCGCTGATTTCTGATCCAGACTTTCCAGCTAAATTAAAATCAGGGCGAACCGAAGATATTCGCAGCTGTATCGGTTGTAATCAGGCCTGTGTTGGACATAGACTATCGCATAATCCAATTTCTTGCATCCAGAACCCTATCACGGGTCGCGAGCGCCGGTTTGATAAGTTAAACAAACCTATCAGAACGCGCCGCGTCATGGTCATCGGTGCTGGACCTGGCGGTATGAAATGCGCAGCTGTAGCCGCTGCACGCGGGCATGTTGTTAGCCTCCATGAAGCTAACAGCCGTATTGGCGGTCAGGTAATTTTGGCGCAGGCTCTTCCAAGACGTGCTGAATTTGGCGGTGTAATAACTAATCTGATGCGTGAACTTGAACTGGCTGAAGTAAACGTAAAAACCGAACAAAGGGTCACTGCTGCAGACGTTTTGGACATATCGCCCGAAGTGATTGTCATTGCTACGGGTGCCCACACTGGTCATCCCACGATAGAAACCGAAGACGCTCATGTCGTCAATGCCTGGTCTGTAATTGACGGCACCGCCAAAACCGGCTCAAGGGTTGTTGTTGCTGACTGGTCATGTAATTGGATCGGCCTCGGCATTGCAGAAAAGCTGGCCCGTGATGGTTGCCATGTACGGCTTTTTTCAAATGGTATCGTCGCAGGCGAAGCCATTGAAGGAATTGTGCGCGACCAATGGATCGGAGAATTGAGCAAGCTTAACGTTACTATGACGCCCTATGCTCGACTTTGCGGAGCTGACAGTAATACAGCTTATTTTGAACATACGATAAATCAACAACCCATAATCTGTGATAAGGTTGATACCGTAGTATCCTGCCATGCACCGATTTCCAATAATACACTTGAGCATGAGTTGGCTGATATTAATGCAGAGGTCATCACTATTGGGGATGCAGCTTGTCCGCGCACAGTTGAGGAGGCGATCCTCGAAGGTTTCAAAGCTGCCACAACCATATGAACAAAATTTTATTTATGGCTTTAGTAGCTATGTTATCATATACTTATTAATAGGATAAAAGGGTTTTTCATTAACAAATGTTACAAGCAATGGATAAATGGTCGATAAAAAAATTGGCTGGAAATTGTGGTGCCCGCCGCGAGGGAATTTCACTTGCCAGTGCATCGTCATCTCAATTACAACAAATGCGTTCTGCTTTATTTAAACATGGCGTAATTGTTATGCCCGAACAACATTTAAGCCCTGACCAACATATTAAACTCGCTGAGTTCTTTGGTGAAATTGACGTGAACCGTTTTTTCACACCAGTCACCAGCCATCCAGTAATTGCCGAAGTGCGCACATTACCAGAACAAGCTCAGGTTATTGGTGATAATTGGCATACAGACCACTCTTACGATGTGGCTCCTGCAATGTGTTCTATTTTAAGTGCCAAGCAACTCCCTCCGTTTGGTGGTGATACTCATTTTGCATCCATGGCAGCAGCTTATCGCGCAATGTCACCTGGTCTTCAAAATATGTTGAAAGGCTTACGTGCATGGCACTCCGACAGCAGTTTTTCAAATGACAATTCAAGCATAAAAGCTAAGAAAAGTACTTTTCGTGATCCAGTTGTTCACCCCGTTATAATCAAACATCCTCATACAGGAACACCTTGTGTTTATGTTAATGTTGATTTTACAGTCAATTTTGAAAATTGGAGTATCGAAGAAAGCGAGCCTTTGTTATCTTATCTTTATGCATTTATTACAAAACCAATCTTCACCGCTAGAGTAATATGGGAGCCTGGAATGGTAGTCATATGGGACAACAGATTGGTCCAACATTCTGCGACTGCTGATTATTCTGGACATTCACGACTAATGCATCGCATCACAGTTGAAGGTGTACCACTAGAAGGCATTCAGTAAGCAAAATGAGAATTAAAGAATACCTTTGAGATTTACAAAATAGTTCTGTGCTTTAATCAAATTATGGGTGAAGGTGCTATATATATATTTTGTATAAACTACAATTAAAATAAGTGGATAGTAAAAACAGAAAAAAATTAATTAACCAAACTGTCTGTTGAAGGTAAAGAAACTTAATAAATCCAATTCATTGCCATGTAATCACCCCTAGTTGGGGGTGTTGGGCGGGGGATATGCAGTTAAAAACAATGTAAGGTAGTACACATATGGTACCTTTTTTTATACAGCTTTTATGGCAATAAGCTAAGTCATTGGATTTAATGGCGACTCCGGGAAGACTCGAACTCCCAACCCTCTGATTAGAAGTCAGATGCTCTATCCAGTTGAGCTACGGAGCCGCATAAAAGTTTTATATCAGAAAATTTCTTATTGTATATTATAAATTTTATATATGTTTTGTGAACTTTAATTTAATAAAATAAGTATATCTCATAAGCTTATATTGTTTAAAAATCCGGTAAAATTATAGCTTTGCTTTGATCAATTAATTTGCTAAAACTTGGCTTAACATTGTCTAGTATTGTTTTACCAAAACCTAACTGCTTTACTTCTTTAATTTTACCCAAAGCAAACGGCTTCTTCAAGTAAAAGAACAAGCATCAAGCATATCTGTTCTGCCATTCCAACGTTGTATTTCAGATTACATCCATTCTATTTTGAGTTTGGAGTAATTGAAGAGATTTGAACATATAACCATCAAAATCAAATCCATTTCCATGTATACCATGCATTGCCCAATTACCATATTCCTTATAAATAACTGAACTCCCCGAAATATTAAAAATCATTGGTGAGTTGAGTTTTCCATCATGTTTTATAGTTTGTCTGTTACAAGAATTATATTTTGATTCCAAATTGGCCCATTTAAAATATGATCATCTGACAAGATGCCTTTCCCATGCAATGTTAAATCTTCTCCGGGAATAAAGATTGGCGAACATCTCTTAGTTCAAAATTGAGATGCGCCACGCGATTTCTTTACGATGGTTGACAGCTTACAGTAAATACTTAACAGTATAATTGAATGAAATAATCAAAAGTAACTTTAATTTAGGAGGAAAAATGTTCAAAAACACATTAATTAGCACTATTGCTGGTTTAGCTTTGTTCAGCAGTGCTGTATGCGCCCAGGTAAATCTGACCGCAGAGACAGCGAGTCCAGGTGGAGCGACGCATCTTTCACCAGCTCATATGACAGAAATTGCTGGCACCAAGGGTATTGCCAACATTCAGTTAGCTGATGGTCAGACATTGACCAACTCAATCCAGAATGTAGCGGAGGGCAAAACGGACATTGCTGCAACTCCATATATCCTCCCATTTCTGATGAACAGAGGCGTTGGTCCATATGGTTCTTTGGGAAAAGAGAAAGGAGCTGAACTCGCGGGGAATCTAAGAGCCATCAACCCCTTCACTCTAGGAATATTTTTTCTCTACGCATATGACGCAAAGAATATTGGTGGGTGGGATGACCTAAAAGGTCGTAAAATTTACAACGGACCACCACGTGGTGGAGCTCTCACCAACGCTCGCAGCATGATTCAGATCGTTGCTGGGCTGAAAGATGGTGAGGACTATGAAGGCTTGCAGGTCAACTGGGGTCAGGGAACGACCCTGGTGACTAGTGGCGAACCGGATGCGATTGTATTGCCTGAACTGTTTCCCGGCTCGCGTCTAACATCCGTTACTGCCGCAGGCAAAATGACGGGTTGGTCAATGCCAAAGGCTGCATACGAGAGCGAAGCGATGCAAAAGTATATGAAGGCACCTGGAAGTTCACCAGTTACTATGGATCTTGCCTCGCTTCAGGCTACCATGGGTGATGATTGGACTTTTAAATCCGAAGATGGAACCTTCAGAGCCTTTGCAACCATAGGTGGTAATGTTGTCCACAAAGACATGGATGAGCAATTGGTCTACAAACTTGTTTCAGCCTATATAGCATCTCTCGATCAACTCAAGGCTAAGGCGCCCTATGGAAACACTGTGGGATTTGATGAGCCGATGCAGGGAATGTGTGGTGCAAACCCCGTCAAGTACCATCCTGGTGCAGCACGGGCATGGATTGATGCAGGCTTCAAGTTGGATGAGTGTGCATTGGCAAAATAAACCTGAATAAAAAATAGGCAGCACCACAAATGGCACTGCCTATTTTCATAAAAACTCAGGCTTGCAATGTCAGATTCTTTTGAACAAACGACCACCGAACCAGAATTTCCAAATAGGCTGGTCTATTTACTAGCTCTCACCTTTGTAGCTTTGGGCATTGTTAACAGCACTCCTCTTATTCCAGGTTGGGATGAGATGTGGCGTGGAATTACGGGTATCGAAAAACTCAAAACGAGATCATTTCCTACAGAATGGTTTTATCCAATCGTATTCTCATTGATGATGCTGTTGGTTGCTCTAAAGCATTCAATGTGGCGGTCCTGGAAAGGCACCAGCAAAGCTGTATTAGGAGCGTTTATGGATATCGCGCTTATCGTTTCCGCCGCAGCTGTTTCACTCACATATCTAATTGAGATTGACAGTGTATGTCTGATCGACCTGATGAATGGCGAGCGTGCCAGAATTATGGCAGAGACTCTGAAGGCAGAAATTGAATTTGCTGAAACGATGGGGTTGCCAAAACCTGACACTGTGGAAGATCCCAAATGTGTCAGCACAACAGGAGTTTGGCTGGTTGCAATCATGGGATCTGCTCTGATCGTTTTTCTGGGCTACAACATCAAGGTATGGGGTTTTCCACTAGTCGCCATTTCACTTGGTATAGCTGCCTATACCATTATCACTGTGCTGGTATGGTATTTTCATGGTCCTGATGACATCAATAAATATTTAATGACCAAATTGGGTGGTGAACCGCGGACGTTCCTAGATGGTGTTCCCAATGTCCATGATGCGTTAGTGAATAATGCATCTGGTTTTCTTGGGCGTTTCATGCATGTGATAATGAATGTGGTCTTTCCCTATATTATTTTAGGGGCACTTTTTGGTAAATCTGCTGGAGGCCAAACACTGATTAAACTAGCTTTTCGCTGGACACGTAGATTACGTGGAGGGCCAGCGCATGCAGCTATCGTTAGTTCAGCTATGTTTGGAACAATAACGGGAGGACCGGTTGTTAATGTTCTGTCCACAGGTGTTCTGACAATACCGATGATGATCAAACGGGGTTTTTCTCGCGTGTTTGCAGGCGGCATGGAGGCCGCGGCTTCATCTGGTGGTTCGATTATGCCTCCTGTGATGGGTGTTGCGGCTTTCATCCTTGCAGCTATGACTGCAGTTCCTTATAAGGATGTAATCATTGCCGCGACGTTGCCGGCGCTGGCATATTTTCTGTGTCTGTTTCTGAGCGCTTCATTCCAATCACGCAAACAAGGCATCAATGCCTTTGGTGCATTGACCGACGAGATGCGAATAAGTGGCCAAGATGTCCTGCACCTTTGCCAAATCATACTGCCAATGCTTTTGATATTGGTTTTGTTACTCACACCAAAAGATATGGTGGGATGTGGGTTTATCGCTCCCCTCTTTGGTGCTGAAACAGTTGTTGAAAATGGGCATTGCACAGTCATTTCACTTCCTTGGGTTTTTCAGATCTTTCAAAACGCCGCTGGTGATGCAGGAGCGA
The DNA here is from genome assembly GCA_964502335.1 of uncultured Rhodobacterales bacterium. Lineage (GTDB taxonomy): Bacteria > Pseudomonadota > Alphaproteobacteria > Puniceispirillales. Next base: position 11,582 of record CAZCWO010000007.1, read on the forward strand.
CAGGTTGGTGGGCCGCAGCTCTAGTAGCGGTATTACTTTTCCTTGATAAGGATTTCCGATCCAAGCCAGGTAAACTTTTGGACGCATTGGCAGAATCGGGCATAACTATATCGACACTATATCTGATGTTTCTTGCAGTTACTGTGATTGATGTGTGCCTCAATTTTACTGGCCTCTCAAAATTTGTCGCGATTGATGTGCTTAGATTTTTGCTGTCATTCGACCTGGGTGGTGATGGGTCAGTCTTCTTTCAATTTTTTGCTCTGCTGATGACCATGTTACTTGCAGTTCTGTTGGGAATGGGGATGCCAGCTGTGCCAGCCTATGTGAATGTTGCCCTGTTAATGGGCCCCCTTTTGATAGGGCTTGGCATTGCCACTTTTACGGCACATATGTTCATTTTTTACTTTGCAGTGGCGTCGGCAATCACGCCACCAGTGGCGCTCGCAGCCTTTGCAGCTTCAACAATTACCAAAGCTGAACCGATGGCTACAGGTTTCAGTGCAGTCAAATCTGGGATTGTGATGTTCACAATTCCTTTCGTTTTCGCTTTTTACCCAGAACTTCTACTTATCGATCAAGCCCTAATTGATCCAACAAGCCCAACAAATGCTCCACTGCCCGGATATGAGAATGGTATCAACTATGTCGCGCTAGCCTGGTTGCTGGTGCGTTTGATTTTATCGCTGTATCTCGTTGCGACAGCGCTGACACAATTTGACTCGAAATCACTGAGCTTGGTGGAAGTCTTCACACGTCTTGTTTTGGCTTTAGCAATTCTCATGAAACCTGAGGCCATTCATTTCGCCGCCTTGATTTTTTCGGCTGGCCTTTTGGCCTTGCACATATGGAGAGCACGTCGTGTGACCTCTGGTTGATCAAATCAATATAATTCGGTTTTTCCTCTAGTTACCAGATAAAATCTTATCAGCACATATATCAGCTATCATCATAGTTGGCGCGTTGGTATTGCCTGAAACCAACCTAGGCATTATGGAACAATCTGCAACTCGCAATCCTTCTACTCCCCTTACTTTTAAACTTAAATCAACGACTGATGACTTGTCCGGTCCCATACGACAAGTGCCAGAAGGGTGAAAAATTGTTCTAGCTTGTTTTCGAATGGCGTCATCGAATGTATTGGAGCCAACTTTCGTACTGACAGATGGACCTGGCCAGATTTCCTCACCAACTAAATCTTTGATTTCAGATTGATCAAAAATCTTTTGTGCTATTCTCACCCCACGTCTTAGTGTATCTAAATCAGCTTCTTTATCAAGTATTGAGGTAACAAATCGAGGATCATCATTTGAGTTCTTTGATTTCAAAGTTAGCCGGCCACGAGATTGGGGTCGCATTGTCATTGGATGTATTTGAATAGCATGGAAAGGCAAAGGAGGGTCTCCAGGTAAACCTGGGGCAAAGGGAGCAAAATTATATTGAATATCAGGGCGGCCTCCACCATTTGAATCAACACATGCACCAGCTTGGAGTAAATTTGAGGTAAGCAAACCTTTATTTAAAATAAAATAATTAAAACTATTGATTAAAGCTTTTAGCCCTTTATCTTCACCATACAGTCCATTTGCATTTTTTAAGCGCCTTGTGACTGGTGCTCCAACATGGTCTTGATAATTTGCACCTACTTCATTTGAATCATAAATCACATCTATGCCATGCCTTAATAATTCATTTGCAGGACCAATGCCAGAGAGCATTAATAATTTTGGGCTATGAAATGATCCTGAAGTCAAAATAATCTCATTATTAGCCTTTATACAGTAGTCTTTTCCAAACTGATCTTTTGCTTCAACATGTATTGCTTTTCTATTTTGAAAGCATATTCGGCTGGCTTCTAAGTCTGTAAAGATCTTCAAATTTTCTCGCCATTTTTCAGGCTTTAAAAAACAAGTGGCTGCTGATTGTCTTTTCCCTTTGTATGCATTTACTTGATACCAACCAACGCCATCTTGTGATGATCCATTAAAATCATAACTTCTTTTTATACCTACTGAAACTGAAGCATTTATCAGAGCAGAGGACAAAGGATGGGGGCAAGAAGGGTCAGAGACTATTAGCTTTCCATTTTGTCCATGATAATCGTCTTTAATTCGTGTATTTTTTTCTTGTTTAATAAAAGTTGGAAGGACTTTAGAGTACGACCACCCTTTACAGCCATCAAGATTCTCCCAATCGTCATAATCTTGGTGTTGACCACGCATATAGATCATTCCATTTATAGAAGATCCGCCACCTAGAACTCGTCCTTGAGGCACAACAAATGGCTTGCCATTTAATGTATCATCCGGTTCTGAGATAACGGTATCTGCATCAGGGGATGGGAGAATCCTAAAGAAAGTGGCAGGTATGTGTATCCATCTATTTAAATCATTTCTACCTCTTTCAAGTAAAATTACTCTTTTATTTGACCCAGACGCCAACCTAGCGGCAAGAATACTTCCAGCAGTTCCTCCACCAATAATTACATAATCTGCTTCAAATTTCTCGCTCATACACAAAAGACCTAAATATTGATTTCAATACTAAATTTATACTATATTGCCTAACTCTTAAATTAATTTTATAAAATCAAACTAAATATTATTTAATTCTATAAAGATTAATAACTTTAAATATAAGTCATTCAGCTATGAAAAATGAGAACTGTATTTTTTACTTTGGATATGGCGCCAACATGTCGGTCGAATATCTTCAGAACAGAAGAAGGGTATTTCCTTCTCAAACTAAACCGTGTAAATTATTTGGTTTTAAACTAATAATGAACATGGAGGGACCTAATTTTCTTGAACCTAGTTTTGCTAATATAATTAAAGATAAAAAAGAAAGCCTTGAGGGTATACTCCATAGAATTACAAACAAAGAACTCAAACAAATTATTAATTCTGAGGGTGAAGACTATGAAGTGACTGATATTTTAGTAACTATTAATTCAAAATCAATAAAAGCCAAGACCCTCATTTATAAAACCAACAATAAAGCTAACATTCCTCCCTCTAAAAGGTATATGAAAATATTGATTGGCGCAGCAAAAAATAATGGGCTTAGTCATGGTTACATTCAAAAACTTAAGGAACAACCGTACGTATATTTCCCTATACTTTCCGAAATTTTTTCTCTCTTTATATTTTTTTGGGTTCGAACAAGGTCTAAAATTAAAAGTTAATTTTTAATGTGTCCAAGTTTCTTTTCTGCTGAATGCAAAATTATCCGCATATGCTTTTGGTTTTATTTTCCTTTCTTTTGGTTGGGCCAATTGATAATTAATACCATTTTTTTCAGCATATTTTATTGCTTTTTCCTGTGAACTAAATTTGATTTTTACTTGTTTTTGAGTATCAGTTCCTGATTGCCAACCCATAAGAGGTTCCCTTTTAGTAGCAGAATTTTGAAAAAATTCTAAAACCCACTTATCTGTTTTAGCTCTTCCAGATTGCATTGCAGTTTTTGAAGGTTTGTATATTCGTGCAGTCATTTTCCCTCTCAGTTATATCTCACTATAAGCCATTTCTAAATTCATTTATACTATTTGATGCCGCGCTTGCAAGTAGTCTCGTGTCTGAGTTTAAAGTTACTAGATCAAAACCCCATTTAACTGCTGTAATTGCGTAAGATGTTTTTACACAATGAAGACAAGCCTTTTTATTAGCTTTTTTTGCCTCATTTAGAATCATTTTTATTCTATCAATCATCTCTTCCTCTTGCCTATCCATACCAGGAGCCAATCTACCTTGTGTGGTTCCTAATGTTAAGTCTGCAGGACCAATGTAAACTGCATTCAATCCTGGAGTTTGAATTATTTCTGTAAGATTATTCATTGCATCTTCAGTTTCTATCATAGCTATACAAAGAACCTCTTCATTTGCAGATTGATAGTATCCAGAACCATTGACAATATTTTGCCTGGTTGGTCCAAAACTCCTGTTTCCTAAAGGTGGATACTTCATAAAGGAAACAAATTTTTCAGCTTCCTTTTTATTGTTAATCATAGGGCAAATAATCCCTGAGGCCCCTGCATCAAGAGCTTTCATTATGTAACTTGGGTCAAGCCAGGGGACTCTAACAATTGGCGTCACATCTGAGCCAGTAATTGCTTGAAGCATTCCTAATAAATCTGGGAAATCTATTAACCCGTGCTGCATATCAATAGTTAGGCTATCATAGTTTTGGCGAGACATAATTTCTGCTGTAAAGCTACAATTAATTGACAGCCAACCATTAAGTGCAGGCTTATGATTTTTCCATATCTCTTTTAGTTTATTTTTTTGCATAAATTTACTTTCAATTAGGTGAAAACATTATTTTTTTATCATTTCTTTTAAATCAAAATCATTGTTTGAAAGTTGTTTCTCATCAACCTTTATTTTATTTTGCAGTATATGTTTTGCAGCAACATAAGATTGTGGATCATTTACTGCTTCAACTGCAACCAAACCATCACTATTAAAAGACCACCAAGATTTTGAACCTTCCCTTCTGCCATTTCTAGAAATTGTTTTTTTTATATCTTTTATAATTCCAACAGATTGCAATTTAACGTTATACTGATCAGACCAAAACCACGGCTCTTCATATTTTGGCATTTCCAGACCTAAAATGCATGAAGAAACTCTTGAAGCACTGAACTGAGCGTGATGGACAGATTCTATTCTAATTCCATATTCGTCTTTATTCAATGCACAATCTCCTATTGCGAAAATATTCGAATAACTTGACCTATAATTTGCATCAACAACAATTCCATTATCGCAATCAAGACCTGCTTCATAAGCCAGGCCTATTTCAGGCGAAACTCCAATACCTACAATGATAAGATCTGCAATATAGTTTTTGTGGTCACTTGTTTCTATTGAAATTTTTTTGTCAAACTCCTTAATATTATTTATTGATTCTCCAAAACTTATTTTTACTTCATGTTCCTTATGAAGATTTAAAAAGTAATTTGATAATTCTGGACTAGCTACTCTAGCAAGTAACCTTTCAGCAACCTCCAAAACTATAATTTTATGACCTTTCTTCCTTAAACTGGAAGCTATTTCAAGTCCTATATATCCTCCACCTATAATCATTACTTCTTTTTCTTCAGTTAATGCATTTTGAAGTTTCAAAGCATCATTAAAGTCCCTTAAAACAAATTGTTTATTATTTTGTAATATTTTAGATGGTAAATTTCTAGCTGATGCCCCTGAAGCTAAAACTAAACAATCATAGCTTATTTCTTCTCCATTAGATAATTTGACAAGATTGTCTTCTTTTAAAATTTCCTTAGCTTCAACACCAAGTTTTAAATCTATGAATTTATCTAAAAACCATTTTTCAGGTCTAAATTTAATTTTTGAATTTGAAAAGTCTTCATCTAAAAATGTCTTTGACAAAGGCGGTTTCTCAACTGGATTAATGACTTGTTTTTCCAAGATAGTAATACTACCCTCAAACCCACCACTTCTTAATTGATCTGCGAATGTAATTCCTGCATGGCTAGCTCCTATTATGACTATTTGTTTCAAATTTAGTTCCTGTTTTACAAAATTTATTACTAAAACTTTTATAATAAATTTTTAAAGAATTAAATTAATAAATTAAATAAAAAGGCCCCATTTATAAAAAGGGGCCTAGTTAAAGGGAGGAAAAAACTTTTGCATTAATAGATACGACATAAGTTAAATTTGTTTAAAAATTTTTTACTTATTGAGAAAGCTTAAATTAAATTTAATATTTACTAGTGCAGTTTTTTAATTCAAATTGTCATGATGAACAATTTAAAAAAGGATTATATTGTAGCTATTGGGAGTTCTAATGTTGATATTCTTGGAAAATCAAATAATAAGATAGTTCTTAATGACTCTAACCCTTCTGAAATAATTATCACGCCAGGTGGAGTGGTCAGAAATATAGCTGAAAATATTGTTCTTCTGAAAAATGATTGCCATTTAATCACTGTTTTTGGGAATGATGATTTTGGAAATTATTTAAAAAAGGAAAGCGTAAATAAAGGCATAAGAATTGATAATAGTATAACAATCAAAAACGCTGAATCAGCGATCTATATATCTGTAAATAATCATCATGGGGAAATGCTAGTCGCTTTAAACAATACTAATATTTTAAATAACTTAACTCCTCACTTCCTAAAAACAAAAGAATCAATTTTATTAAATGCCTCCGCAATTGTTATTGACGCAAATTTAAGCGAAGAGACAATAAACTTCATTTGTAAAGAATTTAAGCATAAATATATTTTTGCTGATCCTGTATCATTAAAAAAATCAAAAAAATTAAAAAAACATTTGGGTACCATCAATATTATAAAGCCAAATTTATCAGAAGCGAAATGTCTATTAGGCGTCAAAGAAATCAATAAAAATACCTTAATTAAAGTTTCTGATCGCCTTAAAAGACTTAATGTATACAGGATGATTATTAGTTTAGGAAAGAAAGGAGTTATTTCATATGAAAATGATAAAATAAAGAGTATTTCCTTACCTAGACAACGTGTAGATAATGTTAATGGTGCTGGCGACGCATTAATGGCAGGACTAATCCATGGATATATTAATCATTGGGAATGGGATTATACAGTGCTTTTTTCTCTCGCAATGGCAAGCCTATCCACTCAATCACCAAATACGGTAAACTTTAAGATAACAGAAGCATCAGTGAAAAAACATATAAAGGAAATTATTAGTACATGAAGCATTTTCCATACACACTAAGCAAAGAAGTAGAGAAGGCAATAACAGCAGGCAAAGCAATTGTAGCTCTTGAAACTACAATTATTTCTCATGGAATGCCCTACCCTCAAAATTTTAACACCGCTTTAGAAGTTGAAAGTATTATAAAAAACAACGGATCCACTCCCGCAACAATAGGAATTATTCAAGGTGAAATAAAAATTGGCATGTCAGAGGAAGAAATTGAATATTTTTCAAAAAGCAAAAATATTCATAAAGTCAGCAGAAGAGATATTCCTTTTATTTTGTCTACAAAGAAAAATGGTGCCACTACTGTTGCAGGTACAATGATATTATCAGATTTAGCAGGAATAAAACTAATGGCAACAGGCGGCATTGGTGGCGTTCATAGAGACGCAAATAATTCCTTTGATATTTCTGCAGATTTGCAGGAATTAGCTAATACTAATGTAACTGTCGTATGTTCTGGACCAAAATCTATACTAGATATTGGATTAACATTAGAATACTTAGAAACTATGGGAGTTCCCGTTATTGGATACAAAAGCGATTTTGTTCCTACCTTTTATTCAAGAGAAAGTAAATATGAAGTCGATTATAATTTTGACCAGCCTAAAGAAATTGCTCAATCAATTTCAATAAAAAATAATTTGTCTCTAAAGGGTGGTGTATTAGTTTGCAACCCAATACCTGAAAAATTTTCTATTCAAAGCTCTGTAATTGAAACTGTAATTGAATCTGCAATGGAAAAAGCTAAAAAACACAATATAACAGGTAAAAAATTGACACCTTTTCTGCTAGATCAAATAACAAAGATTACTAAAGGAAGTAGTTTGAAGTCAAATGAGCAATTAATGCTTAATAACGCTTATTTAGCTTCTAAAATTGCAATTTCTTTAAATAAAATAAGTTTATAACTTATAGGAGAAGCTAAAAATGAATAAAGTTATTGTTATAACAGGAGCGGGTTCTGGCATTGGAAAATCTTGCTCTAATTATTTTCTATCTAAAAACTATAAAGTTGCCCTCTTAGGAAGAAATGAGAAAAATTTACTTCAAACTGCATCTTCCAATAACCATGCTTTAATTCAAAAGTGTGACGTTTCTGATCCTTTAGAAGTGAAACAAGCTTTTGAAAAAGTTTTTTCTAAATGGAACAGAGTTGATGTCTTATTCAATAATGCAGGTATTAGCAAACCTTCTAAAACGATCGATGAAATCTCTTCTGATGATTGGTGTGAAGTTGTTGATATAAATTTAAGCGGGTCATTTTATTGTGCTAAAGAAGCCTTTAAAATTATGAAAAATCAAACCCCTCAAGGTGGTAGAATTATTAATAATGGATCAATTTCAGCTCATGTCCCAAGACCAGGGTCAGCGCCATACACTTCTACCAAACATGCTATAACTGGTTTGACGAGATCAATTTCTCTTGACGGAAGAAAATTTAATATAGTTTGCAGTCAAATTGACATTGGTAACGCAGGAACTGAAATGACTAAAAAAATGTCTAGGGGAATAGTACAGGCTTCTGGTGAAATTAAAAAAGAGCCTACAATGGATGTAAATCATGTAGCTAAGTCAGTGTTTGACATGGCTGAATTGCCTCTAGATGCAAATATACAATTTATGACAATTATGGCACCTACGATGCCTTACATTGGTCGTGGTTAGAAGCCTTTAATGAATAAAAATGTTTTCAGAGGCATTACATGGATGATTACTGCAACAATATTATTTGTTTTAGTCACGGCTATTGTAAGATACATAGGAAATGAAATACCCGCTTCGCAAGCTGCCTTTATTCGCTATATAATAGGAACATTAATTTTATTACCATTTATTATACCCTTAATAAAAAATTCAATTAAGAAAAGAGACTTAATTATTTATGTTTTCAGGGGGTTGGCTCATGGTGGAGGGGTAATATTATGGTTTTATGCAATGGCAAGAATACCGATAGCTGAAGTTACAGCTATTAGTTATACTGGCCCAATATATATTAGTATTGGAGCTGCATTATTTTTTGGTGAAAAATTGGCTATCAGAAGAATATTAGCAATTTTCATTGCTTTTGTTGGCACATTAGTGATTTTACGTCCAGGATTTCAAGAAATCTCTATAGGGCAATTGGCACAAATTTTTTCTGCTCCACTTTTTGCAATTTCTTATTTGCTATCAAAAGAATTAACGAAGGAACATAACTCATTAGTCATTGTTTGCATGCTTAGTGTATTTGTTACACTTACTTTGGCTCCCCCAGCAATCAGTGTTTGGGTTCAACCTTCACCAAAAGAAATAGTAGGACTAAGCATAGTAGCAATTCTAGCAACTTTGGGCCACATAGCATTAACACAAGCGATTAAATCTGCTCCAATAATTATAATCCAGCCGATTAGTTTTCTTCAGCTAGTATGGGCAGCACTAATTGGGTATTTTATATTTAGCGAAAATGTAGACGCTTATGTATTGCTAGGTGGATTAATTATCATAACCTCTGTAACATATATTTCTTTTCGAGAAATGAAATTAGATATTACAAACAAGACCCCGCAAAATAATTTAACAAAACTTTAGATTTATGTTGTGCGTTGTTTGCAATAAAAATACTGCCGATATATTTAAAATAATTGAAGGCAAGCAATATTGGAAATGCGACAAGTGCTTAGCGATATTTCTCGATAAAAAGTTTCACTTAGAACTAATTGATGAACATTCACATTACCTCAGCCATAAAAACTGCATTTATGATGCAGACTACAGAAAGTTTCTTGCACGATTAATGTTACCCTTAGACAAAAGTTTGCAAAGAAGATCGATTGGGCTCGATTACGGTTGCGGATCAGGCCCAGCGCTGGCAAAAATGCTAGAAGAAAAGGGACATATTATGCACTTATATGATCCATTTTTTTACCCAAATAAAAACTTTATAAATAAAGTGTTTGATTTTATTTGTTGCACAGAAACAGCCGAACATTTTCACAATCCCTTTAAAGAATTTAGTTTATTTAATAATATACTTAGCAGTAATGGTGTCATAGGAATAATGACTAGTTTCACAACTGATGAATGTTTATTTGAAAATTGGCATTATAGAAGAGACCCAACACATGTAGTTTTTTATAATGAAACTACTTTTAAAGTTATTGCTTATCAAAACAATTGGAATTGTGAAATAGTCAAAAAGGATATCGTTCTTATGAAAAAAAAAAATAATCTTAATATTCATAGACACTTGAAATAGTTTACAGCAATGCCAATATATATATTGTGATGCCAATAATGGGTCACATAAATTAAACTGATTAATGTCGCCTAAATGGGGCATTAAAAGGTTCTCGCTAATTATAGGAGAGTTAATATGACTTTTATAACAACACCACTAATGCGTTCTTTTGTAGGTTTCGACAATTTGTTTGATGAATTCGAAAGAATGTCCAGTTTTACAGACAATAACTACCCAGCTTACAACATTATCAAAACGGGCGATGAAGATTATAAAATTGAAATAGCTGTCGCTGGTTTCAATGAAAATGAAATAAGCATTGAAGTTAAAAAAGGTTTGATGACCGTAGAAGCTTCAAAGGCAAAACTATCTAATGAATATCTTCACAGAGGCATAGCTGAACGTTCGTTTACAAAGCAGTTTAGACTTGCAGATAATATGGAAGTGAAAAATGCAGATTTAAGGGATGGTTTACTTACTGTTAATCTATACAGAGAAATTCCTGAAGCAGAAAAACCAAAACAAATAAAAATTAATACACCGGGTTTAATTAAAAAAGCCACTTCAGCTTTAAGCTCTAAAAAAGTTGCATAATTAACACTACTCACAAACTTTTCAAGCTGGTGACATTAAGTTTGTCACCAGCCTAATGTATAATTCATAACTAAAATTTAAAGTAAGATTGGCAACCAAGTAGAAAATATTGGGACAATGATCAATAGTAGTTCATTATCGTTTTTAATGATTATGGTTGGTTTATAGAATGTATAAAATAACTAATATATTAATTTTACTACCCTTTATATTTTCTCCATTATTCTCTAATTCAAATGAATTAAATCAACTAATTAATGAAACCTTTCCAAATCAAAAATTAGTTTTTGGTGTAAAAATCATAGGAACAGAAAATACCCCCTCTAAAAGCATTAAAAAAGCATCAAGTATTTTAAAGCAATGGCTTGACAATGATAACGATGGAAAACCAGACAATGACTTGGTTATAAAATCATTAATTCAAAATAATGGAATGTTAATTATGGGAAAATCAGAAAGTGATTTTGAGAATACTTTTGATACATTGATTGAAATTTTTGAAGAAAAAAATTTTGACATTGATAACTTTGAAAAATCCACAGTTGGATTAATTTCAAACGAACCAAATATTGCTTACCTTGAGGAAATCCTCCATCTCATTTCACAGGTCGGTTATGCAAATGCATACCCAGAAATATTTGGAGAATTTAAAGGTAGCCAAATATCTAAGGCAATGGATATTGCACGCGGTGGGTATTTTGAAAATACCCCAAATTCTTATCCTGAGAAAGCGTGGTATCATTACAATGATAAAAACTGTGATTACTCTTGCATGATAACTGAGTATTTTTATTGGTCTCTGACTAGTCTATTAGGAGCACAAGAAAATAAATTAGAGGAAATATCTGATGAATGGGAATTAAATACTCCACAAAAAATGAAACAAGATGTTTTAATACTAAAACTTTTTTATAACTCTGAATTTAAGATTCCTACAACGCTACCCAAGTTTTAAAAACTATAAATTTTGAGAATAGAAAAATGAAAAAAATCTCTGTTGTTGCAGCAATAATTTTCAATCAAGATAAAATTCTTTGTGTTCAAAGGGGCTTTAACAAATATAATTATATATCCCAAAAATATGAGTTCCCTGGTGGAAAAATTGAAATTGGGGAAAGTGATGAAGAAGCTTTAAAAAGGGAAATTTATGAAGAGTTGTCAATGGATGTTGAAATAGATAAATTTTTGATGACTGTTAATCATCAGTATCCTGATTTTCATTTGAATATGAAAGCTTATAAATGCTCATGTAAAAACAATACAGTCATATTATCTGAACACCTCGATTATAAATGGCTTGAAATCAATGAACTGTCAAAACTAGATTGGGCCAAAGCTGATTTGCCCATCATAAAGAAATTAAAGATTTTATAGATTCCTCTGAAAAAAACTTCATAAAAATTATTTTTAAACAAATTAGCATAATTTTTAGGTTTTTGTGTTCAGAAAAAGAAAAACTATAATTCAATAAACCAATTAATAAAGTTAAAAATTATATTCATCTATTAAAATACCACGATACCCTGTTGTTATGTTCTCTATTTTATCTTTAAATTGTTTCTCAATATCATTCCAAATAGGTAAACAATTTTTCAATGCATCTTCATTTATATATTCAAATATATGTCCAAGTTGAAATTGTTCTTTTTTGTTCCAAATACGAGTAATTGAATACCTCTTTAAACCTCTCTCCTTAAATAGGGGCATGAATTTATCCTTTACTGAATCCCATTTGGATAAACTCAACTCAAGTTCATTTTCTGTTTTGAATGTTTGAATAGTTATGTTGACTAACATCAGTTTCTCTAGAATTATATTTATAATTTTATGCTCTCAGTTAAAACATAATATCTATGGAAGGTAAAGAGGCGCTATAGAACGCCCAATTTGCTGTTCTTAATTTCTGAATGCCACATGTTCTAATTTTTAATTATATTCTTCAAGAACTCTTTTAGACTCTAACTCAAGCCAGCGTGTTTCGTAGTTCTCCAAATCGGCTTTAGCATTCTCTAATTCTTTTGTCATGGCAATAAAGGCGTCTGTATCATTTTTATAAAAATTAGGGTCGGATAGCTTTTTAGTGAAAGTAGAAATTTCTTTCTCCTTAGCTTGAATTTTTGCAGGCAAATTCTTTAATTCAAATTCTAATTTGTAGGTCAACTTTTTACGCCCTTTTCGCTCAATTTCTTCTGTTTTATCTTTTAATTCAAAATGACGAGATCTCTCATCTTTATTTTTGTATACAACCTTATTTTTAGACATCTTTTGAGATAGATAATCTGAGTAACCCCCAACACATTCCTCAATATTACCATCGCCTTCAAAAGAAAGAATTTTTGTCACTGTTTGATCAAGAAAATCTCTGTCATGAGACACCAACAACAATGTTCCCTCATAGCCTATTAAAATTTCTTCTATCATATCCAGTGTCTCCATATCCAAGTCGTTTGTTGGTTCATCAAGTATCAAACAGGATTTAGGATTTGCTAAAATTTTTGCAAGTTTTAGTCTGTTTTTTTGTCCACCCGAAAGGGTTGATACACTTTCTAAACTAACGCTAGGGTCAAACATAAAATCTTTAAGATAACCATAAACGTGCCGCATTTTACCTCTAACATCAATGTAATCCCCACCATTTGGTATCATATAATGTTTCAAAGTATCGATTGGTTTTAAGTCAATGCGGTTTTGATCAAAGTAGGAAAACTCCATATTTCTATGAATTTTTATGCTTCCCCGATCAACCTGCATTTCTTTTAGGATGAGTTTTAAGAATGTTGTTTTACCAGATCCATTTCTTCCAATAATACCGATCCTATCACCTCGTTTTATCCTAAAATTAAAACCATTCAATATTCTTAAAGATTTTCCATTTTCCTTAAACGCCTTATGAACGTTATAAAATTCAGCGATAACTTTTGAGTTACTATCTAAGTCTTTAATAGGCTCTATTGTAATTTTTTTTGTCACTTGCCGATAAGATGAAACATCGGCTTTGAGTTTTTCACGCATCTCTTTCACTTTGTTAAGTCTATTTATGTTTCTCTTTACTCTTGCTTTTACACCCCTAGATGCCCAAACAACCTCTTCAGCTACAATTTGCTTTCGCCTTTTTAATTCCTTTGCCTCCTGGTCTAGAAGCATAGCAGACCAATCATCAAAGAATATAAATCCTCTTGGGCTAACTTTTAATTTTCCTCGATCTAGCCAGAAAACCTGATTAGTTATATTCTCTAAGAATTTTTTGTCATGTGAGATACAAAGCAATGAGCCTCTATAATGATTTAGATACTGCTCCAACCAATTTATTACATTTAAGTCCAAATGATTTGTAGGTTCGTCAAGCAAAAGAATGTCAGGTTCTTCAACTAAAGCTCTTGCTATTCCAGCTCTTCTTAGCTGTCCACCCGACAGCATTCCCATAGTTATTTTTTCTTCAAGCTCTAGTGCTTCTGATATTTTTTTGACTTTATATTTTTTAAGCTCTCGTTCTTCTCCAGAAACATTGTTATAAATAAACTCAAAGACAGTTTCCTTTTCTTTGTATTGGAATTCCTGACCAAGGTATCCAATCGTTGTTCCTGGCTCCTCCCATATTTCACCTTCATCCAAAGACTTAACACCGGAAATAATATTCATAATAGTTGATTTTCCAGTTCCATTCTTTCCAATGAGAGCCACCCTTTTACCTTGGTGAATATTTAAAGATAAACTCTGGAAAACCGGATGCTCTTTATAGCGCACCATAGCGTCTTTTATAGAAAAAATAAGTTGTGAGGGCATCAAAAACCTATTTGAAGATTAATTAAGTAAATACACAAGCAATAAAGTCTCACTTTCTACAATGATGAGCAACAATTGTTTCTTTATAATAAATTTGTGATACTTTCATATTGAATAAAGCTTTGAAAAACAGTGTTTGATTGATGACGGAAATAATAATCAAAAACGGAACAATTTATACGATGAATCCAAAACTGCCTAAAGTTAGTGCTTTAGCTATTATGGATGGGAAGTTTATATATGTTGGAGATGACATTAATGCGCTGAAGCTAGCTAGAAAAGATTCAAAAATAATAAATTTAAATGGAAGAACCATTACACCATCATTTATTGATTATCATGTTCATGCACATGATGGAGCTCGATCAAAATTATACGAAATAAAAATTACCGCTCCACATTCTTTATCAGACCTCGTAAATAAAGTCGAAACAGTTTGCAAGAACTTTAAATCTGGAAAATGGATCAGGATTTTCACAACAAATTTATTGATTGCAGAGGAATTGAATACAGATAAAGCTAGAAAAGCCATCGCGGAAGTGTCACCAAAAAACCCTATTTTAATTAATTTTATGTATCATAGCATCTTTGCTAATGAATTAGCTTTAAAAGCCGCTGATCTTTATCATAAAAAACATAATGAAAAAGGCATTGTCTGTGATCCAATTTCTGGGAACCCCACTGGCCTTCTCCTAGAACATGCAGGGTCATTAATTTTCAAAGCATGCCCCCCATTCTCTAATGAACAACAAATTAATGCAGCTCGCGAAAGTGCTAAAATTTTTAATTCTCAAGGAGTTACAGGCTTTCAACACGCAGTAACTTCAGAAACTCAATTAAATGCATATCAAACCTTAGACAAAGCTGATGAACTTAGCGTTCGAGTAAGCGCATGTATTGCAAGAGATACTTTGATTGTTCCCAAAGAAGAAGGCATTGGCATGAAAGTAGCCAAACGACATGATGAATATCGCAGTAACAGACTTAGAGCTGATGGAGTAAAATTCTTTATGGATGGAATAGTGCCACTCCAAACAGCGGCAATGATAGACCCATACCTAGTAGAAAGTAAGCACTGTGGAGATCAAGCATTTACGAAAGCAGAACTTATAGAAAATATTATTCCCTACGATAAAATGGGATTTAGTGTCAAAATTCACGCAGTAGGTGATAGAGCAATTCGTTCATGCATAGATGCCATTGAGGAAGTTAGGAATATAAACGGTCCTGGCAGACCTCATAGCATTGCTCATTTAACTTACATTACTCAACAAGACATTGCTCGATTAAAACCCCTGAACATTGTTGCTGATTTATGTCCACCTATTTGGTTTTTTTCCGGTATGATTAAGAAAAATGAAAAACTTTTAGGCAAAGAACGCGCTCATAGGGTTTTTCCAATTTCAGATATTTTAAATTCAAAAGCTCTTGCTTGTGCTGCTACAGACTGGCCAGTTTTGGATATAATTCCCAATCCATGGTTTACCATTCAAACAATGATTACAAGGGAAAATCCATCAGATCCTTCTTTGGAAAAATTGGGTGCCGATCAAGCAATTACTTTAGAACAGGCATTACCACTCTACACCATCAATCCAGCTAAGGCCATGGGGTGGGGAGACCTAACTGGTTCAATTGAAGTTGGAAAGTCAGCAGACTTTATAATACTTAATCAAGATCCTTTCAAAGTGCCGGTTAACGATTTGTCAGAAACAAAAACAATTTCAACATGGTTTGAAGGAAGAAAAGTCTTTGAGATTGAAAAATAAAAGAAGTTTGCATTATTTTTCAACACAAACCCCTTTAATTAATTCTTATTTATAAACAGTATATAAAGACTACATTGATAACTTTAAGAACTAATTACTCGTTGTATCTCAAATGGGGTGTGAGTTTGTATTCACAGAAACTCACCAACCGAGTAACAGCAAAATTAATAGTTAAATAAATTAGTCCTGCGACTATAAATATCTCAACTGGAGAAAATGTTTTTGCTATTACTAATCTTGCTATCCCCGTTATATCCATGATTGTTATGGTGCTTACTAGTGAGGTGGCTTTAACCATTAAAATCATTTCATTACCATAAGCTGGCAGAGCTTGCCGAAAAGCTATCGGCAATATTATTCTTCTATACAATAAAAACCTACTCATGCCTGTTGATTTTGCAGATTCAATTTGACCTAGTGGAACAGACTGAATTCCACCTCTGATAATTTCTGAACTATAGGCACAAGTATTCAAAGTGAGTGCAAGTATACCACACCAATAAGCTTCTTTAAAAAAAACCCAAAAAATACTTTCTCTTACCGTTTCAAATTGACCAATTCCATAGTATATCAAAAATATTTGTACTAAAAGGGGAGTTCCTCTGAAATAAAATACATAAGATTTTGCAAAAAATTTAAAAAAAGGATTATTGGACAATCTTAATAGTGCCAAGCCAACTGCAAGACATAAACCCACAAATAGAGAAATTGTGACAAGTTGAATTGTGATGTAAGAGCCCATCAAAAGTTTAGGAAAAGTATCTATCATTAGTTCATAATTCATAACTATTCCCTTCTCACTCCCCTATTCCCCCAGTTCTCCAATCGATTAAAAATTCTATTTGAGAAGGTGGTCAAAATTAAGTACAGAAATGCAGCTGCCACATAAAATGTAAATGGTGAATAAGTAGACCCAGAAGCAACGTGTGCTTGCCTCATTATTTCAACAAGTCCAGTAACCATTATAAGAGCTGTATCCTTAAGAGTTAGTTGCCAAACATTGCCTAAGCCTGGAAGAGCATAACGTAAAACTTGAGGGGTTATAATTCTTGTAAAAATAAGAAATTTGTTCATTCCAACAGATTTTGCTGCATCAATTTGCCCTAGAGGAACTGATAAAAAGGCCCCTCTCATTACTTCAGTAGAGTAAGCCCCTGAAATCGCACCAACAGCAACGGATCCAATAACAAAAGCATTCAATTCTATATAGCCGTAATAGCCAAATAATTTCGCCAAACCCATGACAGCACTACTGCCACCAAAAAATAACAAATAAATAACAAGTAATTCTGGAATTCCGCGAATAACAGTTGTGTAAATATCAGCTAAAATGCGCACATATTTTTTTTTTGATAATTTTGAAATAGTACCAAAAATCGATATTATCAAGCCTATGCCCATTGCTGACAAACTAACCATCAGGGTCACTAAAGTTGCTCTCAGCATCTCATCGCCCCAACCATTGTCACCTAAGGCTAATAATTCTAATTCCAAAAATTACTCCAAAAAAAAGAGCGGTAAAATTATTATATCCGCTCTTCTTTATAATTAAAATTTTAAAATTAGCTACATTGAAATGTCTTTACCAAACCATTTGGTAAAATGTTTAGCTAGAGTTCCATCAGCTCTAGCCTCATCAATAGCTTTATTTATCATTTCCAAAAGATCAGTATCAGCTTTTCGTAAACCAGCACCAACTCCAGCTCCAAATGGACCTCCGCCAAGATTTGGTCCAATAAATACTACATCTTTTCCTTTGTCAGTACCCATAAACTCTTCCATAGAACCCTTATCAGATAGCAAAGCATCAATTCTTCCTGCTATTAAATCTAATTCAAGGTTAAGTTGAGTGTCATATGATTTCATAGTAACTGAATCACCTAGAACTTGCTTTACAAAATTCTCATGTGTGGTAGAGCCTTGGACACCTACAACCTTACCAGATAAACTACTCTTTAAAGCATCTATTAATGCTGTAGAGGCACTATCTAAAGAATCCATGTTGACTTTGCCTGACGCTTGTAAGCTAGCAAGAACAGATGACTTCATTACAGAAAAAGAAGCCGGCTCATTAGCATAGCCTTGAGAAAAGTTAATTACTTTCATTCGCTCTTCTGTAATCGACATTCCTGCAATAATTGCATCATATTTCCCATTTTGTAATGCTGGAATAATTCCATCCCAATCCTGCGCAACTATTTCACATTCAGCATTCATTCTTGCACAAAGATCAGCAATTAAATCTATTTCTGCACCTTCAAGCTCTCCAGCTGCATTAGTTCCGTTCCAAGGTGGGTATGCACCTTCAGTCCCAATCTTTATCTTAGACCAATCGCCAGCAAAAGATGCGGGAATAGCCAAAAATAAAGCAGTTATAAGGGTTAAAAAAAATCTTGTTATCATTTTTATTTCCTCCTTCATTTTCTTTGTTTATAATATACCATAAAAAAAAATTGATGTAATAACTTTATAAATTAGCCGCTAAAAATTGCTTTAGCCTCATTGATTTAGGTCTATTGAAAATATCATTGGGGTTTCCTTCCTCTTCAATGCGGCCTTCATCAAGAAAAATAGTTTTTGAAGAAACCTCTTTAGCAAAACCCATTTCATGCGTCACAATTATCATTGTGCGACCTTCTTCAGCAAGTGACTTCATAACTTTCAACACTTCATTTACAAGTTCAGGGTCAAGAGAAGAAGTCGGCTCATCAAATAACAAAACATCAGGTTTCATAGCTAATGCTCTTGCAATTGCAGCCCTTTGTTGTTGGCCTCCAGAAAGACTAGATGGATAATGATCTGCTTTTTCTACTATTCCAACCTTTTCCAGTAGTGACAATCCATTTTTGACAGCTTCACTTTTTTCAACTTTTTGAACATAAACAGGTGCTTCAATTACATTTTGGAGTATCGTCATATGTGACCATAGATTAAAGTCTTGAAATACCATACTTAGTTTAGATCTAATTCTATCAACTTGGTTTTGATCAGTTGGATTAAGTTTACCATTTTTATTTCTTTTCATTTTGATCAACTCACCATTTACAAGGACTTCTCCTGAATCAGGTGTTTCTAAAAGGTTAATACAACGTAAAAATGTACTCTTCCCCGAACCACTTGTTCCGATAATGCATATAACTTCCCCCTGTTTTGCGGTTAGAGAAACATCTCTTAAAACCTCTAAACTTCCGAAAGACTTTTTTAAATTTCTAATCTCTAATGCGCTAGTCATATTACTTTCACAAAAATCAAGTTAAAAAAAAAATTTTTTAATTAGAGCATAATTAAGTGAATCTTTAAATAGCTTCTTAAAAAAACTTTAGAATATAACTAATACTATAGTGTTTACAATAGTTCCTTAAGAATAATGGTGGGCGCGGGCAGGATTGAACTGCCGACCCCTACGATGTCAACG
>CAZCWO010000008.1:0-29598 GCA_964502335.1 uncultured Rhodobacterales bacterium
AAGAATAATGGTGGGCGCGGGCAGGATTGAACTGCCGACCCCTACGATGTCAACGTAGTGCTCTCCCACTGAGCTACGCGCCCTATTAATCAGTCGATATCATGAGAAAATTTTGCTTTCAAGTAGATTTACAAGATTAATTTTTTTAAATACTTTAAAATGTACAAATAAAGCATTTCTAAAAGGCAAATGAATCTAATGAAAAATAATGAACTATTGAACTTCAAAAATAATGAAATAAACAGCTCATTAATTTTATCTTCTCCGCATAGTGGAAGTTTCTATCCTGAAGACTTTTTATCCTTATCCAACATTCAATTCCCTGATTTAATTCAAAACGAAGATAGTTTGGTTGATCATTTAATTGATGGGACTTTAGATAATAATAATATTATTTTAAAAGCTGTTTGGTCTAGATCAGTGGTTGACGTAAACAGAGCAATTAACGACTTCCATCATAATGATTTTGACCCTCCTATAATAGATATAAAACCTTTACCAACTAAGTATGCTCGATCTGGAATAGGCGTAATTCCAATAAGGAGTGGCATAAATGATAAAATGTATATATCAAAATTGCCTGGTGAAGTTGGAATGAAATGGTTAAATCTTGCATGGAAAAACTATCATAGCACTTTAAATAATTTACTAAACAGTACATACTCAAAGTTTGGTCATTATGTCTTATTTGACTTTCACTCCATGCCATCATTTTCAGAAAATAAAAAAAAGCATGCAGACATTGTTCTAGGTGATTGCCATGGGAAAAGTATAGGTTCTAACTTTATAGATTTCATAGAAACTCAGCTTAAAAACAGTGGTCTACATATTAAAAGAAACTCCCCTTACTCTGGAGGCTATATAACTGAAAACTATGGTAAACCAAAAGAAGGCAAACATACCATTCAAATAGAAATTAATAGATCAATTTATTTAAATGAGAAATCAAGGGAGAAAAATTCTAATTTCGAGGAATGCAAAAAAGTGTTATCAGAATTAATAAATCAATTTGAAAAAAATAAACTTAATTTATTAAGCTAAATAACTTCTCTCTATCCTATTAGGATCACAAGCTTTTACAACCTCTTGATCTAATCCACAAGGCTGGTCCAAAATAATACTTGCAAGGGCGTCACCCAAAAGCGGTGCCATTATCATGCCTCTCGCACCCAATGCTGATAAAATATAAAGGTTTTCTTCTATTTGACCCATCATGGGCATTCTATCAAAAGTAGATACTCTCATTGAAACTCTTCCATCGAGATTATTCCAATCTATTTTATTTGAACCAAACAATCTTTTTGATATTGCATCAGGTATATTATTTAAGTTTGTTTGATTAGCTTTTTTAGAAATAAAGTCCCTTTTAATCGCATTTTTCTCAAATGTTGCCCCTATTGTAATTTTATTTTCAACTGGTGGGGTTACGTACCCAGAAAAACTAAAATTAGCTTTAGGTATATTTTTAAGTTTTTCGTTTTCTAAATAAGTAATCTGGCCTTGCGTGTATTGAAGATTAAATACTGACGTTTGCTTTAGTTTTCTTAAGCCTTCAGAACAAGCAAGAATTAAAATTTCAGCATGAATTATATTATTGTTAGATAGCTTTACACTCCATCCATTGATGCTCCGAATAATTTCTATAATCTCATTGCCCAAAATTCTTTCTACATTATCAGAAATTAACTTACGAACAAATTCAACAGGCTTAATAGTTCCTCCAAAATCATGTACTATGCCATCTATGCCTATTTTTGAATTAGTAATTTCTAATTCGTCTTCTTCTCTTAATTTTCTAATTAAATCTTCGGGCCAACCCTGTGATAATAATTTATTTTGTTTAATTTTTTCACGCTCAGGTAAACCTAAAATAATGGACTTGTCCTCTAATGCGACACCCAATTGCCTTGCTAGGTTTCTTGAATACCTATAACAGGATAAAGATAATCTTCCCGCCGGTGTATTTACTGTAGTAAGTCTTGGATATTGAATAGCAGCTAAGTTTCCAGAAGCGCCATAAGCTAACCCGTTTTCTTTTTCAATGATGCAAGGATTAATACCTCTAGTTTTTAATGAATAAGCAATAGATGATCCAGCAATACCACCTCCAATAATGAGACAGTTTATCTGAGTTATATTTGATTTTTTTTCTCCACATTTTTTTCCAATAGTCATTTCCTTTTTTAAGCCAAATCCATCTATTTTTTTTACTTTAAACCCGACTTTTTCTAAGTCTCTCCTGACATGACCTGCGGATGAAAAGGTAGAAAAAGTTCCTGATGGTTTCGTTAATCTAAAAACTTCTGATAAAACTTTAGCATCCCACATTTCTTTATTAGTTTTTGGATTAAAACCATCTAGAAACCATGCATCAGATTGAAAATTTGATTTTTGAAGAGTCTCAAAAACTTCCTCATATACTAATGTCAACCTAATTTTGTCATCGTTCAAATGGATTCTGTGAATGCCTGACCATAAAGGAGGAAGAGAGTTTAGTAATTGATTTGAATATTTTGATAATTCAGGAAACTTGCTATGAACTTTACGAATTAAATTATTATTTAAAGGAAAGCCTTCTATCGAAATGTAATCTAAATATCCTTTTCCTGTATTGACTTTATTAAAAAGTTTCCAGGTTAGTAAAAAATTTAATCCGGAACCAAAACCAAGTTCAGAA
Organism: uncultured Rhodobacterales bacterium; assembly: GCA_964502335.1. Classification (GTDB taxonomy): domain Bacteria; phylum Pseudomonadota; class Alphaproteobacteria; order Puniceispirillales. Next base: position 2,678 of record CAZCWO010000008.1, read on the forward strand.
ATTGTAAAATGTTGACTATTTAAAAGCCTCTGTTTTAAATTATTTCCATCAATATACACATGATTTGATTCATTAACTCCATTATTTGCAGAAAAATAAATGTCATTGAACTCTTTTGACCGGAGAACCCCATCTGTAAAAGAGGTGGAAAATTGTCCTGGAGAGATGTAATTAGGTTTTTTCATTTGGATAAAATTATTTTATATTAATTGCATTAATTTACTAGACTAATAAATAATTAATTATGGCAAATCAAAAATTTTGGAAAACAAAAAAACTTAATGAATTAAATCATGATGAATGGGAATCATTATGTGATAATTGTGGAAAATGTTGTGTAATTAAATTAATAAATGAAAAAACCAATGAATTATTCTATACAAATGTTTCATGCCATTTACTTGATACAAATAGTTGCAAATGCAAAGACTATGAGAACAGAAAGAAACTTGTTCCTGATTGTGTTAAACTCACACCCAAAAACCTTAATCAACTAGATTGGATGCCAAATACCTGCGCTTATAAATTAATTCATGAAGGGAAAGAATTGCCTGATTGGCATCCACTCATTCAAAAAACAAGCAAAGATATTAATATGGAAAACTATTCAGTTGCAAAACGAGTCAATTCAGAAAAAGATATTAATATGGAAAAAATTACTGATTATATTTTTGATTGGGAAAAAGAGGAGTAATCATGAGTAGATTTTCATGGGTTCTTTTAATTTTGCTATTAATTTTGGCAATTTCACAACTTTGGACTATGGGCAATAGAGACGCCCCTTCCTGGACTAGATGCAAAGAAAACTTATTGATTCAAACAATAACTGGCTCATGTACATTAAGAGAGGGTTTGCAATCAGATAATATTGAGAAAGATAGTAACAGTTAGATTTTTAATTAATCCTTAATATTAATTTTAATTGAATAAAATTCATTGTTATCGTTTCGTATATTGTTTATCTCCAAATAAGTTCTCATACTCTTCATCAGTTAATTTTTTGTCTGGTTCTTTTCTTAATTCGTTCCCAATATTCATCCCCTTTATAACCGCAGGCCTATTGTTCATTAGTTTTCTCCATCTCAAAACTTCTGAAAAATCATTCAAGTCAATACCTTGCCTTTCAGGTGTTCTAGTCCAAGGGAAAATAGCCATATCAGCAATGGAATACTCGCCCACCACCCATTCATTATCCCTTAATTGGTTATTTAATACGTTATATAATCTGTACGATTCTTTTGAATATCTATTCTGAGCATATTCAACACTTTCTTTCGCATAAAAATTAAAATGATGTGCTTGACCTAACATAGGTCCAAATCCACCCATTTGCCAAAAAAGCCATTGAATTGCCTTAGATTTAATATTTAAATCATGGGGTAAAAACTTTTTATGTTGTTCAGCAAAATATAATAAAATTGCGCCAGATTCAAAAAGATTAATTGTCTCGTTGCTCTTTTTAATTTGAATTGCAGGAATTTTATTATTGGGGGAAATTTCTAAAAATTTTTCCCCAAATTGATCTCCTTTATTAATGTCAATTTTTATTAGATTATATTTTAAATTTAGTTCTTCAAATAAAATTGAAATTTTTCTAGCATTCGGAGTGGGCCAATAATAAAAATCTATCATTAAAATTTTCCTCAATTTATATATAAAAAAAACTATACATCGCATTTAACAAGCATCAAAGAGGAATATATTTTCATAATCATCAAAAATAAATTGAGGTTTCTTGAAATGTAAAAAATTGCTTTTTTTTTCAAAAACGAAGTTTATATATAATTATATAAATACTATCAAAGAATATCAAAAGTTATTTGCTTGAAAAATTTTAAATAAATCATGAAAAATTCAGTTTTATTATGGTTCAGAATAGACCTAAGGCTATCAGATAATCCTGCTTTACAAAATGCCACAAATTTAGACAGACCTATAATTCCTGTTTACATCCATGACGACGAAGATGCTTTGCAAAGAAAATTAGGTGGTGCATCAAAATGGTGGTTATACCATAGTCTTAGAACACTATCTTTAGAACTAAAGAATTTTGGAAGTAGACTTTTATATTTTAATGGAAAAGCAGAAAAAATAATTCAACAAATTATAAATGAAACCAAATCCGATACCGTAATTTGGAATAGGAGATATGAGCCTTGGGCTGTTAAAAGAGACGCTTTAATTAAAAATCAACTAAATAATCAAGGCATAAAAGTAGCAAGCTTTAATTCAAATCTTTTATTCGAACCTTGGGAAATTAAAAGTACAACAGGCAATCCACTTAAAGTTTTTACTCCATATAAAAACGCCCTTTTATTAAAAGATCGGAACTCAAAAATTATTGATAAGCCTAAAAAAATTCTTTCTCCAAAATTATGGCCGGCAAGTCAAAATTTAAATGACCTAAAACTATTAGATAACAGAAACTGGTCAACTAAGTTTGAAAAGATTTGGAAACCTGGGAATAAAGAAGCAAAATTAAAATTAGATTCTTTTATCAAAAATAGAATATCAAATTATGATACTGACAGAAACATACCAGGATTAGAAGGAACTTCAAAGTTATCTCCTCATCTGCGTTTTGGTGAAATAAGTCCCAAAGAGATTATTAACATTATAAATATTAATGAATCAAAGCATCATTTAAAAAGTTTAGAAACATTTAGGTCGGAAATAATTTGGAGAGAGTTTGCTCATAATTTACTATGGCATTTTCCAGAAATTCACAAAAAATCAATAAAAAGAAAATTTGAAAACTTTAAATGGAACTCCAATAACAAAAACTTTGGTCTTTGGACTCAAGGTCTAACTGGATATCCAATTGTAGATGCTGGAATGCGAGAACTTTGGTCTACAGGCTGGATGCATAACAGAGTTAGAATGATTACAGCTTCATTTCTTACAAAACATTTACTTTTACCTTGGCAGCTTGGTGAATCCTGGTTTTGGAATACTTTAATTGATGCAGACCCTGCCAGTAACCCTTCTGGCTGGCAATGGGTTTCTGGCTGCGGAGCTGATGCAGCTCCATACTTTAGAATATTTAATCCTATACTCCAAGGACAAAAATTCGATCCAAAGGGGATTTATATTAAAAAATTTTTGCCAGAATTAAAAATGCTATCTCCTAAATTTATTCACGAACCATGGAAAGCAGATAGTGCAATTTTAAAAAATTCTGATATAAACCTCGGAGAAACTTATCCACTTCCAATTGTTGACCATCAATTTTCTAGGAAAAGAGCTTTAAAAAAATATGCTGAAATTAAATAAAATCAATCTCTTAATTTGGTTAAAAAAATGAAAATTGGTGTTGTAGGTTCAGGAATTTCAGGACTTGTCACTGCTTGGGCACTTCAAACCAAGCATGAGGTTACTTTATTTGAAAAGAATAGCAATCTTGGAGGTCATTCAAACACTGTAGACATAGAAATAGCTTCAAATCATTACCCAGTAGAAACTGGTTTTATTGTGCTGAATGATAAAAATTACCCACTTTTTACCAGCTTATTAAAACATTTAAATGTGGACACAAATAATTCTTCAATGTCATTTAGTGTTTCTGTTGATAAAGGCGCATTTGAGTATAGCAGCTCTTATATTGGTTTAGTTTCTCAGACTAAAAATATTATAGACCCTAAATATTGGAAAATGCTTAGAGATATTAATTACTTTTATAATAATGCTTTAAAAGATGTAAAGGATAGCCCTGAGAATGAAACAATGGGTGAGTTTTTAAATAGATTTAATTATTCAAAAAAATTTATTGATTATCATATCCTCCCAATGACAGCTTCAATATGGTCTTGCCCAAGAAAAAGTGCTTTAAATTTTCCTATCAAAAGCCTGTTAACTTTTTTTGAAAATCACAAATTACTAAATATTTATAATCGACCTACTTGGAGTACAATTAAAAATGGTAGTAGAGAGTATGTTAGTAAAATCGAAGAGCTCCTAAAAGTTCCAATATACAAGAATACTAAAGTTTATAAAATTTCTAAATTAAAAAATAGTGTAAAATTGCATACATCATCTGGAATTGAAAAATTTGATGAAGTGGTCTTAGCGAATCACGCAGACCAGTCCTATGAGATTATTAGAGAAAATTTTGAAGAAGAAGGGAATTTGTTAAAAGATTTTAAGTATCAAAAGAATAATTCAATTTTACATTCTGATATAAATTTTATGCCAAAGAGAAATTCAGTTTGGTCTAGTTGGAATTACATTACTGAAACTGGCAGTTCTGGAAACCTGTCAATTACGTACTGGATGAATGAACTTCAAAAAATTAAATCTTCAAAGCCAATCTTACTATCGTTAAACCCCAAAAGGCTTCCGAACCCTGATCTTATTCATGATCAATACACATACTCTCATCCAGTTTTTGATAATACTGCAATTAAAATTCAAAAAAATTTATACAATATACAAGGTAAAAATAAATTATGGTTTTGTGGCGCATGGACAGGATTTGGTTTTCATGAAGATGGTATAAAATCTGCCGCTGAAATTGCAAACTATTTTAATATTCAACTTCCGTGGTTGCATTCAGGTGAAGTATTGCACGCTGCTCAATAAAAAATATATTTTATGATTGGTATAAAAGAAATCAGCTCTATCAAATTAGTTAAGGGTGTTATCAACCACAAAAGATTTGTTAGTCCTCAACATTCATTTAAATATAATTGTATTTCAGTTGTAATAAATTTAAATAAAATTAAAAAGATCAAAAAAATAAATTTTTTATTTTCAATCAATAGTTTTAATATCTTTTCTTGGAACTTTAAAGAACATGGTAATGGTAAGGATTTTCCATTAGATTGGGCTAGAAGAGAAGTTTCAAAGTATGGCGGTGATGCCTCAGGAACTATATTGCTCCATTGTTTTCCAAAAATTTTTGGATACGTATTTAATCCTTTGTCTGTATATTTTTGTTTTAATAAAAAAAATAATTTATCTGCGCTTATTTATGAAGTTAGAAACACTGTAGGTGGGATACATTCATATGTTAGCATTGTTCAAAAACCTGATGAAGTTCATTCGACAAGTAAACTCTTTGAAGTTTCACCTTTTCTACCTTCTAATGGGCACTATAAATTAAGAGCTTCAATCACAGAAAAAAATATAAATATTTCAGTTAACTATTCTATCAAAAATGAAAAAATTTTATTTGCAAATCAAATTGGTGAAATTAAAGACTTGACATTAGGCTCACTTTTTAATGGAATTATAAATGGAACTGCTTCTCCTGCCAAGCCTATGATTGGCATACTTTATGAAGCATTTAAACTGTTGTTTAAAGGGGCTAAATATAAAAATATATTAGTAATTGAAGAGCATAAAACTAGCCCAGCCAAGAAAGTTTAGATATGCAAATTATAAAACCAACATTTTGGCAAAAAACATTAGAAAGTATGCTAGAAAACTTATCTCTTGGTGAGATTAAGATAACTTTCCCAAATAAAGAAAAAAAAATATTTACAGGAAAGAAAAAAGGTCCTGTTGCTAATATAGAATTCTTAACTGACAGAGCTATAAAAAATACAATACTGGGCGGTTCTCTAGGTTTTTGTGAATCTGTAATTTCCGGAGAAATAATCAGCACTGAAATTCACAAAATAATAGAAATTGGTGGCTACCAAGAAAGTGGCCTCAATACTTCTGGCAGAGGATATTACTTAAGTAAATTAATTAATAAAGTTTTTCATTTTTTAAATAGGAATTCTATTACTGGATCAAAAAGAAATATAGCAGCTCATTATGATTTAGGAAATAACTTTTATAAACTCTGGTTAGATAAAAGCATGACTTATTCTAGTGCATTTTTTGATGGAGAAAAGATAAGTTTAGAAAAAGCTCAAGAAAAAAAATATTTAAAAATTTCAAAAATAGCAGAATTACAAAAAAAAAATAAAATTCTAGAAATTGGTTGTGGGTGGGGAGGTTTTGCAGAATTTTCTGCAAAACACTATAAATCTATTATAACAGCAATAACAGTCAGCAAGCAACAATTTGAATACGCTCGAAACAGAGTCATAAAAGCTGGTTTAAATACTGAAGTAGACATTAAACTTATTGATTACAGAAAAATTAAAGGAAAATTTGATCGAATAATTTCCATAGAAATGTTAGAGGCTGTAGGGGAAAAGTATTGGCCCATTTATTTCCGTCAAATCAGAAAATTGCTTAATTATAATGGAAAAGCAGCTATTCAAGTTATAACGATTGATGATAGATATTTTGAAAACTACAAAAAATTTCCTGATTTTATTCAGAAATATATTTTCCCCGGAGGCATGCTTCCATCTATTCCTGCATTAGAAAAGCCTATTAAAGATTCAGGCCTTAAGATTGAGAAAATAGAAAGTTTCGGGAAAGATTATGCTTCAACCCTATCTATTTGGAGAAAGCATTTTAATAGAGCGTGGCCAGAAATATCTAAACTAGGATTTGATAAAAAATTTTATAGAATTTGGAATTTATACTTTTCATATTGTGAAGGTGGATTTAGATCTGGAAGCATTGATGTTAAACAGATTAAGCTGTCCCCTATCAAATAATTTTACTTGTTATTTAATTACATAAGATATAAACCCCACTAATCTCATCGATTGCTTAAGCTATCATACCTAAAAATGTATTTTAATATACATCGAACTAAAAAACCTAAATACGGAAGTTGGGAAACTAATTGGGTTAGAGAATCCCAGTGGTCAATATGTGCTAAAACTCTGCCTTTACTATCAAAGTGAACTTCACTCATGCCGTTTAAAAGTATATTTTTATTCTTATTTTTAAACTTGCCAGTCATAGTCCATCTCATATAACCAATATTAGGGGGATCCTTTATTTCAGAAATTGAATAATCTATTATTTTAAAGTTGGGATTATCTACTTTTTCAAACATACCTGCAAAAATTTTTATAAAGGATTTTGGACTTTGAACATTATTGAATGGATCTTGAAAAATTACTTCATTAGCCAGTAAGCTATCAAACTTATAAAGGTTACTATTATTAATATTTTCAAAAACTGAAATATATTTTTCTAGAAATATTTTAGTTTCATTTTTTTTTAATTCTATTTTAATAACTAGTTCTCCATTTAATTAGTTTATAAGATAGATTTTCTGGCAAAAACTTTAACAAATATAGCACCCATATTAAATAATTGTTTGGGATAAAGTTTTCAAATGAATTTGAATTAAGAGAGTGATATATTAAGTTTGCTGCTTTGTTTGCTGAAATAATTCCAGGAAGTGAATGCTCACCTTTAGGTGTTGATTCAGTCTCAACAAAACTTGGACAGAATAACTGAACTTTTATTCCCAAGGGTTCAAGATCAAATCTTAATGATTGAGCTAAATTTTTTAGGGCAGATTTTGTAGGACCATACGCAGCAGCTTTTGGTAACCCTCTCCACCCTGTAGGTGATGTAATTATTATTATATGGCCCCTTCTTTGAGAAATCATTTTTGGAATTATTTGTTCTAAAGAATGAATTACACCCAAATAATTTACTTCCATATGATGTTTAAATATATCTGAATCAATTGTCTTGCAATCAACAGATTGATAAGTGCCAGCATTTAAAATAGCCAAGTCTATTTTGTTAAATGTTGAAAATAATGCTTCAAAAGCTAATTTAACCTCTGATTTTACTTTAACATCAGCTGAACAAACTAAGTTCTTATTATTGAGCATCTTTGAGATTTTCTCTAATTCAGATTTTCTTCTAGCTGTTAAAGCTATGTTCCAACCCTCTTCGGAAAATTTATAACATAACTCTTTTCCAATGCCTGAACTTGCACCAGTAATCCAAACTAATTTTCTATTTATATTTTTCAATTTTAAATTAACTCTATAAGTTCTTCGACTTGAGTATATTGTCTAAATTATCAACTTCCGAGAAGTTTTTGAAGATATTCATCAAAATAAAAGTTCATTGCTGGCTAATTAACCAGAAAAAATCACAAAATCTTGTGCATTGTCTCTCTTTATTGATAAAATTAAAACCAAAACAATAAGATGAAAATGTTACCACTATCATTATGCATTTAAACCTAAGTTACAATAAATATTAATAACATCATCAGTAATCATAAAAATATCGTTTTTTATTTAAGTTTTTATTACTTAATGATACAAATAAATAGATTAAGTATTAATGGATTACCAAAAAGGAAGTAAACATATGAATACACTCTCCTCTAACAACTCTCTTGTATCAGATATAGTTGGAAAACAAACAAATGACCTAATGTTTATCATATATTCTTCCATTATAGGCTCTATTTTACTAGCTTTATCTTCCAAAATTCAAATACCTCTTACTCCGGTTCCCGTTACATTACAAACTATGGTTTTACTAGTAATGAGCATGTTTTTAGGATGGAGAGGGGCATTGGGTGCAACTATTCTTTATTTATTTCAAGGGGCTGCGGGATTGCCCGTCTTCGCCCATGGTTCTGGTATAATTTATCTATTTGGTCCAACTGGAGGGTATTTATTTGGTTTTATTTTAGCCTCGATTTTAGTAGGGTTTTTAGCAGAAAGAGATTGGGACAAATCTATCATATTAACCTTTTGTGCTATGACGATTGGAACTTTGGTAATATATATTTGTGGTATTTCTTGGCTTGCTTTTCTTAAAGACATTAACACAGCTATTGTTTTTGGGCTTTTACCTTTTATCACTCCTGATATTTTAAAAATTTGCTTGGGTAGTTGTATAGTGGTAGCGGGTTGGGAATTAAAAATCAAATATATAAATAATTAGTTAACTACATATTTTTATAGTAGCATATATGCTGCCTCTTATTTCAGAATTTTCAAAATTAATAATGGCTAAATTGTTTTGAAAAGGAATTTTTATTGAAAATGGTAAAATGCCATTGAACCATTGCTCAACTCCGAAATATCTTATTCTTACTTTTATCGGTTCGTTAATATCAAACCATGGATTTACATTATTTGAAGTAATATTTGCCTTTCCTTCAGCAAGTATGAACATACCTTTTTCGAAAAAATATATTTCATGACTAGTAGTTGAATAAATTGGTGTCATTACGCTTAATTCTTTTCTTATAGGTTTTAAACATTTATTTGGCTTGCTTAATGATTTTATTGACGCCGTTATTTGCTCTATCTGCACACCTCTTGACAAAGACCTTGAAGACAATTTTATAATTTCATCTAGCTTACTATCTGGCTTTTGGGAAAGCTGAAAATTTAATTTTTTTATTAAGAGTTTATCTTTTTCGGTATCAATTTTTAAATTTTCAAGCTCTTGGTTAAGGGCTTTAAATTCATTTGCGATTCTAATTAATTCAGAAGAGTGTACAGCTATTATATTATTTCTATCTCTGACACCAATTTGCCAAGCAATAATTGCTACAATGCTTAAAATAAATACATTAATAACTACTGAGCTTAATTTATTTAAATTTTTTCTTCTGTATTTTTTTGTTATATCAAAATAATCCATAATATACCAACTTGATTTCTAATTTAAATACTAGAAAATTATTACTTTTCCAAGTATTTCTAGAAAAGATAAAAAAGTAAATTTTAGAGAATGATAGTAGATAAAAAAGATTCATCAAGATCGTGGCAAAGAATGCTTTCTGGCAGGAGATTGAACTTATTAAATCCATCACCCCTTGATATTGAAATTGAAGACATTGCCAGAGGCATTTCTAGGGTTGCAAGATGGAACGGACAAACTTTGGGCGATCACCCTCTTTCTGTTGCACAACATAGCGTGATAGTTGCAGATATCTTAAGTATCAATAAAAAGAATATTTCAAAAAAATGGCTATTGGCAGCTTTGCTTCATGACGCTGCTGAATACATAATAAGTGATATGATCACTCCTCTCAAAACAATTCTAGGATCAAAGTATATTTCCATTGAAGATATAATACAAAGCGCAATTCATTTACGTTTTAGATTACCGAGTGAAATACCTAAATCTATTTATAAATCCATCAAAAGATGTGATAGACAAACGGCATTTTTAGAAGCCGTTCAAATAGCTGGTTTCAGTGAAGATGAAGCAAGAAATACATTTAGCACTCCAAGGATAATTCCTCGGTATAAAATTATTCCTTTATCTGCTAAAAGAGCCGAATATTTATTTTTGAAAAGATTTAACGAGTTATATAAATAAAATGATTATAAAAACACCACAGGTTATGAAAGTAGAAAAATTTTTACTTGAAAAAAAAATGCCTATAAAATTAGTAAAATTAGATGAAACTGCCAGAAGTGCTGAAGAGGCATCAAGAGCACTTAAAACTCAAGTAGGTTCAATAATAAAATCTCTATTATTCCAAGTTAGTTTTGAAAACATAAGCTTGCCAGTTATGGCTTTAATTTCTGGAGACAAAAAAGGCATTGAAAAAAAAATATTAGAAGAAAGCGGACTGAAAGGCAAAATTAAAAGACCTAACGCAGATTATGTTAAACATGTAACTGGTTTTAGTATTGGAGGAGTAAGTCCACTAACCATCTCTGATGACATACCAATTTTAATTGATGAAAATTTAAATAGGTTTGAATTACTTTGGGCTTCAGCTGGTCACACTCATTGGGTCTTCCCTATTGAATTTCAAGATTTAGTCAGATTGACTAAAGGTAAAATCGTAAACAATATATCAAAAGACTAATAAATGAATAACTACTATACTTATATTTATATTAAGAAAATTTTTACTTTCATTCTTGTCATTTACTTTTCCCTTGGTTCAAAGGTTTTTGGTTCAGAGTTAGATACTCTATTTGTTCATTTGAAAAATGCTCAGGATTCGATAATAGCTAAAGAATTCGAAAACCAAATCTGGAAATTTTGGATAAATGACAGTTCTAATAAAAACAACAGATTGAAAATGAAAAAAGGAATTAGCTTAATGCAACAGGGGAAATTGGATGAGGCTCTAAGATTATTTACCAACCTTTCTACACTTGATCCTAATTGGGCAGAGCCATTAAATAAGAGAGCAACTATCAGATATCTTCAAGGCGATTTTTATGGTTCTATTAGAGACATTCAACTTACCTTAAAACTTGAACCAAGGCACTTTGGTGCAATTGCTGGTTTAGCTCAAATCAACCTTGCATTAGGAAAATATAAAGATTCTTTGAAAAATTTAGATTATGCAATTAGCATATACCCATATATAAGAATAAGAAATTTGAGACCAGCACTTCTGAAAATGATAGAAAAATCTGAAATTTAGAAATTAAAATTCAAGTTTTTTAAACTTTAAGTGACAAAATATTTTTTCTGTAACTTTCTTCATTGCCACCTTCAAATACAGCACTTCCCGCAACTAAAATATTAGCTCCAGCATTAATGACTTGAGACGAATTTTTTCTATTAATGCCTCCATCAACTTCAAGAAAGATTTTTCGTGAACCTATTATTTCTTTTACTGCGGTTATTTTATTGATCATATTTGAAATAAATTTTTGCCCCCCAAATCCTGGATTGACTGTCATCACTAAAATTAAATCTAAATTATCAATTACATTTGGCAAAAATTTGATATCAGTATGCGGGTTAATCGCAACACCTGCTTTACAACCCAAAGACCGAATATAGTTTAAAGTTTTATCTAAATGACTACAGGCTTCCACGTGAACTGTAATAATATTTGCACCAGCATCAGCGTAAGAATCTACAAGACTATCTGGATTACTAACCATTAAATGAGTGTCAAAAACTAAATTCGTTAAACCTCTTACAGATTTTATTATTGGTGGTCCAAATGTAAGATTGGGCACAAAGTGACCATCCATTACATCAAGATGGATAATGTCAGCTCCAGCCTTCTCAACTGCTAGAATTTCTTTCCCAAGTTGTGAAAAATTGCACGCTAATATAGAAGGAGCAATTTTGATATTATTGTTCATTTACTATTCATTTTCTGATTAAAAAAATATATATCTGTATAAAGTAATATATTATAAAGTCATAACTAAATATTTATAAGAAATGCGCTGGAGACATTTTTTAACTTCATTATTAGTTGTACCCTATTTATTAATATACGCTGTAATAGCTATTCTTATTATAGATCAATTAACTGGATGGTATTGGGTAATAGATACTATGATTTATTTAATCTTTGGGTTCTTATGGATACCACCCACTATCCCAATTGTTAATTGGCTTGCTAAAAAAGAAAATTAAATTAATTTTTTTGTTATGATAGAATTTTTATCATCTTTAATTGTAGGTAAAAAACCACCTGATTGAAGCGACCATAAATTCGCATAGTGGCCATCATTTTTAATTAATTCAGAATGTGTGCCCATTTCTATAATCTTACCTTGATCCATAACAATTAACCTATCTAACTTGTTGATAGTAGATAATCTGTGCGCAATCACAAGAGCTGTTCTGTTTTCAAGTATACTCGATAATTGAGCTTGAATAGCTGTTTCTACTTCGCTATCAAGTGCACTTGTTGCTTCATCCAGAACAAGAATTGGAGCATTTTTTAAAATTACTCTAGCAATTGCAATTCTTTGTCTTTGACCTCCAGACAACCGCACTCCTCTCTCCCCTACATAAGCATCAAAACCTTTCCTTCCGTCTTGATCCTCTAATTCTAAAATAAAATCATATGCTTCTGCTTGTTTTGAAGCTTCAATTAATTCGTCAAAAGTTGCTTGTTGTTTACCATAAAGAATATTATCTTTTATCGACCTATGAAGCAGAGCTGTGTCTTGAGTAACAACAGCAATGTTTGATCTCAGAGAATCCTGAGTCACTAAAGAAATATCATTATTATCTATTAAAATATTTCCTTCGTCTAGGTCATATAATCGAAGTAAAAGGTTTACTATAGAACTTTTACCAGAACCTGAACGGCCTACTAAACCGACTTTTTCTCCTGGATGTATTTTAAAAGTTAATGCTTCAAAAAGACCTCCGGGCATACCATAATTAAATTTAACTTTTTGGAATTCAATTTTACCTTTTTCTACAGTCAATGTTTTAGCATTTTCACGATCTACCACTGTCGGCAATTTGGATATTGTCTCTCTTCCTTCATCAATTGTACCTATATTTTCAAACAGGAAACTTATTTCCCACATTATCCAATGAGACATATCACCAATTCTATATGACAATGGAAATGCAGCCGCAACAATCGTTATACTTACAAGATCTTTAGATAACAAAAACAATCCTAAGCCCACTGTACCAACCATTAGCATTGCATTAGTTATGGACATTAAAAATTCCATAAAAAATGAAATCCTCATAACTCTTGCCCAGCCAAAATTAAAGTCGTCTATAGCGTCAGCCGCGCCATCAATTTCAAAATCTTTTCTAGCAAATAGTTTTACAATTCCAATATTCGAATATGAATCAACTATTCTTCCTGTCATCTTGCTCCTAAGTAGGGAGTGCTTGTGACTTAAGTCTCTCACTTTAGGCATTAAAACAACAAGGACATAAAGGAAAACTGCTGACCATATAAAACTAGGTATAGCCATAATTATATTAGATTGAGCAAGTATGTATATTGCACCACCAAAATATAATATCATGTAGAGTATAACTTCAAAAAACTTTAAGACTACTCCCCTCACTGCCTGTCCAGTTTCTATAACCCTGTTTGCTAATCGACCAGCTAGTTCATTCGTGAAGTAACTAAGATCAAGACCTAAGACATTTAAATGACTTTGCCATCGGACAATGTTTGCAAAACCAGTCATCATTGACATATCTACTAATGCAGCGCTTAAAATTTGCACCAATGGTCTCAAAATTAAGAATAAACTAGCATAACCTACCATATAGTAAATATTATCAATCAGCATTTGAGCAATGCTTTGACTTTCAAGAAGTTTATTAATAATAAGGCCGAATACTATAGGAAGAGACAAATCAATTAACACATTTAGTAATTGCAAAATAAATAATAAAAATATTGTAGATTTAATTTGCTTAGAAAAATGTAATATAAAATTTAACAGCTTTTGGGGAGGAACACCACCGCCGCTAAATCGCATTGGATCAGTGATCCTTTCAAAGAAATTAAGTTTATGTGATGAATAATTTTTCATTGAATTAATTGTCTTTAATAGCTAAATGAATCTAATACTTCAATATCTAAGTTAATAAAAATGAGTGTAAAAACCAAAAGCATTTTAATTACGGGTTGCTCTTCTGGAATTGGACTTGATACAGCAAAGTTTCTATCAAAAAATGGATGGGACGTATACGCAACTTGTAGAAAAATTAAAGATGTTAAAAAATTAAATAATTTGGGAATTAAATGCTTTAAATTAGACTATGCTTCTGAAAAAAGCATAGACCAAGCATTACAAGAAATTCTAAAACAAACAAATGACTCACTTTCTGCAATTTTTAATAATGGCGCCTTTGCTTTGCCCGGTGCGCTTGAAGACATTCCGTCAAATGGAATGAAAGAAATTTTTGAAGCAAACTTTTTTGGATGGCATTATCTGATTAGAAAGGTAATTCCGGTAATGCGCACTCAAGGTTTTGGAAGAATTATTCAGTGTTCCTCAATACTGGGATTTATAACGTTGGCATATCGAGGTCCATACAATTCTACAAAATGGGCACTTGAAGCATATTCAGATACTCTAAGGTTAGAGCTTGAGGGCACAGGAATAAAAATTATTTCAATACGGCCAGGGCCAATAAATACTTTGATTAGAAAAAATTCAATTATTAATTTTAATAAATGGGTTGACTGGAAAAACAGTCAGCTTAAAAAGCTTTACGAAGAAAAACTAATTCCTAGTTTAGTAAATGATAATGAAAATAATCAATTTAATAATTTATTTGAACTTCAGGGAGAAGACGTTGCAAAGGTAGTGTTAAAGTCTCTAGAAACAAAAAATCCAAAATTAATTTATAACGTAACTATTCCAACAAAATTTATGGGTTTTATGATTAGATTCTTAAGCAAAAGATTACTACATAAACTCTTGCTAGGTTATTCAAAACCAAATTAAATGCCTAAAGATCCATAAGATTCAGAAACTCTTTCTATGGCAATAATCATAGATGCTATTCTAAAGCTTTTAATATTTGCATCAGAATGAAACCTTTCACTAATTGCCTTGTAACCAATTCTCATTGTGTCATCCAAACCAGACCTGACCAAAGATAATTCAGTTGGTCCTTGCATAACGTTATTTCTTAAATTCGATGGAAAAGATTTTCCAGTCATTGTTTCTATTGCTTCAATTATGGAGAGGTTTTGCCTTTCCACTTCCCTTCTTTGCATTCGTCCAAATCGAATATGAGTAAGGTTTTTTACCCATTCAAAATAAGAAACTGTTACGCCTCCAGCATTTGCATACATATCAGGAATAATTACCACTCCCATGTCATCTAATATTTTATCAGCTTCATATGTTATAGGTCCGTTTGCAGCTTCAATAATTAAATTGGCTTTAATTTCATGGGCGTTTTCCTTGGTAATCACTCCTTCCATGGCAGCTGGTATAAGAATATCACAATCATTGAGCAAGTATTCTGCTCCTGCGTCTTTGTAACCTTCAAAACCTTTAGTGCCACCAGTTTCGATCATATATTTTTTTAGCTGACTAATATTGATTCCATTTTCATTATGTACAACGCCATCTCTTTCAATCACGGTTGTAATAATTGCTTTATCTTCTTCAGAAAGAAATAGAGCGGCATGATAACCAACATTACCAAAACCCTGGATGATTATTTTTTTACCCTCAAGATTTCCTTCGAGCTTTGCAAGTTTCAAATCTTTTTCATGTCTAAAAAACTCTCTTAAGCCATATTGAACACCTCTGCCAGTAGCTTCAACTCTACCAGCAATGCCTCCTTTATTAACGGGTTTACCTGTAACACAAGCCCAAGAATTTAACTCCGTAGGATGTAATTTTCTATATTCATCAGCTATCCATGCCATTTCCTTTTCACCGCTACCCATGTCTGGTGCTGGCACATTTTGTGACGGATGAATCAAATCTCTTTTTGCTAACTCTTGAGCAAATCTCCGTGTAATTTTTTCCAATTCACTATCTTCCCATTCACGTGGATCAATAACCAACGCACCTTTTGACCCTCCAAATGGAATTTCCATTAAGGCGCACTTGTAAGTCATCAAAGCTGCTAAAGCTTCCACTTCGTCCTGATCAGCATAAGGGGCATACCTTAAACCGCCTTTGACAGGTTCTCTATGATCAGAGTGAACTGATCTATACCCTGTAAAAGTAAATAGTCTGCCCCTTAATCTAACCCCAAATCTAACTGTATAAGTTGCATTCGCTAATTTAATTTGGTTTGCTAAACCTTCAGGAAGTTTTAAAATTTTTGCTGCATTATCAAATACTGTATCAACTGATTTAAGAAACCCGTGTGTAGAAGCTGACATTGTTAAACCCTCTGTATAAAAACTATTTGTTAGATTGCCATTGTTTTAAATAAATAACAAGTTTAGTTATATTTTCAGTAATTGTTAGATTGAATATGAGAGAAATTATAAAGAGTAAAAAAAAATATCATTTCTAATTTTCAAGTTGACTTTAAAATCTCAAGTTATTTCTTGACAAGTATTACCTATAAAATAAAGTTATATATACAAATTAATACTTACAAATTTAAGTTTAATTTCATAACGTTTAATATTTACTTTTAGATTTAATTTAAAATAATAAGTAATAAAAAGAATTATAACAAATGTAAAGCTCATAAGTTTGAGCATCACAGGAGGATATTAATGAAAAATATAGTAAAAAAACTGTCTTTGGGAGCATTGCTTGCATCCTCAGTAGCATTTTCTCCGGTAACTTACGCAGACACGGCTGACGGAGCGAGCTTAATGAGTAAGTCTTGGGATGAAATTGTCGATACTGCTAAAGGCGGAGAAGTGAATTGGTTCCTTTGGGGTGGATCTGATACGATCAACCAATATGTTTCAGAATATGTTGGTGGCATCTTAAAAGAT
The DNA here is from genome assembly GCA_964502335.1 of uncultured Rhodobacterales bacterium. Lineage (GTDB taxonomy): Bacteria > Pseudomonadota > Alphaproteobacteria > Puniceispirillales. The sequence continues at coordinate 19,659 of CAZCWO010000008.1, forward strand.
CAATATAATATTACGCTTAATCGTGTTCCATTAACGGATACAGCGGCAGCAGTAAACATAGTGCTCAGTGAGAAAGAATCTGGAGTTACTGACAAGGGTACTGTCGATATGATTTGGATTAATGGTGAAAACTTCAAGACAATGAAGCAAGGGGACATGGCTTGGTGTGGATATGTTGATAAACTTCCAAATAACAAACTAGTCAATTGGAACAATCAGGCAATAGCAAATGACTTTGGCGTTCCTGTTGATGGTTGTGAGTCTCCTTGGAATACAGCGCATTCTGTTTTTGCTTATGACCCGGCTACAATGAAAAAACCTCCAATGTCAATTGCAGAGCTAATTGATTGGATTAAAGCAAATCCAGGAATGTTTACTTATCCTGCTCCTCCTGACTTCACAGGATCAGCATTTGTGAGACATGTGTTTTATCATGCCGCTGGTGGTGTTGAAAATTTATTAGGTCCATTTGATCAGGCTCGATATGATGAAGCTGCAACAAAAGCTTGGAAAATGCTCAATGACTTAGAGCCTCACTTATGGCGCGAAGGTAAAACTTACCCTCCTAATTTAAGTCAACTTACACAGTTATTTGCAAATACTGAAATATCTCTATATTTCAACTATAATCCTGCAAACGTTGCTAAAGAAATTAGTGATGGAGTTTTCCCTGATAGCGTTAGAACTTACAGGATGGATGACGGGAATTTAGGTAATACTAACTACACTATTATCCCATTTAACTCTCCAAATAAAGCTGCGGCACTTGTATTGCAAAATGTTCTACTCTCCGGTGAAGCTCAATTAGAAAAAGCAAAGCCAGCAGTTTGGGGGACCAATCCAGGAATTGAAATGGACAGAACTGACCCAGCAATTCTGGCAGCATTTAACGCTATAGAAAAGCATCCAGCTGCCATACCAATGGATAATACTGATGGAGCTCTTCCAGAACTTCAAGGCGGATGGGTTACAGCGATTGAAAAAGGCTGGATCGAAAACGTTGGAAGCAACTAAAAACTAATTTATTATTCTCACAGCAGTTTATTTACTGCTGTGAGACATTTCTCTAAATTTTATGTTTTAGAAGATAAATGTCAGATCGAACGAAAATCTTATTGTTGCTTGCTCCTGCATTATCAATAATAATTATTTTATTTTTTGGAGGTTTATTTGTAGGATTTTTGCGCAGTTTTAACTACATGCCCATCATAGGCTTAACAAAGCCAAATTTTGAAGCATATATTTCTGTCTTCAAATCTAAAGAGTTTTACCTTTCATTTATATTAACATTTCACATTGCCTTCACATCAACTGTTATATCAGCAATTTTAGCTATAGGTTCTGCCCTTTTACTGCGACGTAATTTTTTAGGTAAATCAGTGATAAATTTTTTATTTCAAATAAACCTTACAGTGCCTCACTTGGTTGGCGCGATTGGAATACTGTATTTATTTTCTCAATCAGGTAGCTTTGCAAGGCTTGCAGCTGAATGGGGGATGATTGCCAGGCCAGGTGAGTTTCCTGAACTTGTTTTTGATCCTTACGCAATCGGAATTATTTTGCAATATGTTTGGAAAGAAATCCCATTTATAGGGGTTATAGTTCTCGCCAATATGCAATCACTAGGTGAAGACTATGAGAGCGTTGCGAGATCGCTTGGAGCTAACAGATGGCAGGCATTTAGATACGTGTTGCTGCCACTCATTTTTCCTGGTGTTCTCTCGGCATCTGTAATTGTTTTCGCCTTTACATTTGGCGCGTATGAAATACCTGCCATTTTGGGAGCAAACTATCCTGCAGCCCTTCCAGTTTTGGCTTATAGAAAGTACACAGATGTTGATCTAGCAGCTCGTCCTGAAGCAATGGCAATGGCGATCGTAATTGCCATATTGAGTGCGGTGATGATCTTTTATTATTTAAGATACACCAGAAAGAAGATAAGGGGATAAAATGATCGAAAAACCAACACTCTTGTCCAATAGTTTCAGATTTATAACTATAGCTATGTTGATAACTTGGCTTGTACTTCCGCTTATACCGTTGGCAATTTGGTCTTTCGCTAAAGGGTGGTTTTTCCCTCACATTCTTCCAAAGTATTGGTCCCTTAGAGCTTGGGAATACGCCTTATCTGATACAGCAGGCGTTCTTGATAGTTTATGGCTAACAATATTTATCTCCGCAGTAGCAACTTTTTTATCAATTTTGATAGGCGTACCTGCGGGAAGAGCTTTAGGAATGTATAAATTTAAAGGTAAAGAAATAGTGGAACTGTTAATTTTAGCGCCTACAATCGTCCCAGGAATAGCAGTTGTTTTAGGTATTCATAGTGTGTTTATTTCAATAGGTCTCACTAATACCGTAACGGGGGTCATATTAGTGCACTTGATACCAACTTTGCCTTATATGGTTTTAGTTATGTCTGGAATTTTTGCTAATTTTGATGCTGAATTTGAAGATCAAGCACGAAGTTTAGGTGCATCACCAATAAAAACTTTTTGGTATATAACTTTACCAGCAATTCTTCCTGGAATTATTGTTGGAGGCTTATTCGCCTTTTTAGTTTCTTGGAGTCAATACATTTTAACATTGTTAATTGGTGGCGGAAGAGTTTTGACCCTTCCCTTGCTTTTGTTTAATTTTGCTGTATCTGGAAGAAATGATATCACTGGTGCGATTGGAATGATCTATATTCTTCCTGGAATTATAATTTTATTACTTACCGCGAAACATCTTTCTGGGAGGAGCGCCGTTGGAGGATTTGGTCAAATATGACGCATGTATCAATTAAAAAATTAACAAAAATTTATCCTGGCTCCACAGAACCTTCCTTAGATAGCCTCTCTATAGAAATTGAAAGTGGTAGTCTTACAGCTTTACTTGGGCCTTCTGGTTGTGGAAAAACCACGACGATGAAAATGATTGCTGGGCTCCTTTCTCAAACATCTGGGGATGTTACTTTCGATAATATTTCCATATTGAATGAAAAACCAGAAAACAGAGGCGTAGTAATGGTGTTCCAAAATCATCTACTTTTTCCTTATATGAACGTACTAGACAATATTGGATTTGGATTAAAGATGCGCAATGTTGATAAGGAAGAAATACATCAAAGAGTAATTGAAATGCTAGAATTAGTAAAATTGCCAAAACTAGAAAGTAGAATGCCTAAAGAACTGTCAGGAGGCCAACAACAAAGAGTTGCCTTGGCAAGAGCTTTAATTGTACAACCAAAAGTTTTGCTTTTGGATGAGCCTTTATCTAATCTAGATGCCCATTTAAGATTTGAAATGCGAGACCTTATACGTAATCTTCAGCAAAGTATGGGCATAACAACAATATTTGTTACTCATGATCAAGAAGAAGCAGTAGTCTTAGCTGATAAAGTTGCCTTGATACTAGATGGAAAACTTAAACAATATGATAAACCCGATGTTTTTTACAAAAGACCAATAGATGAAGCAACCGCAAGATTTTTTGGAGGACAGAACTTTATTAATGGTATATCCAAAAACGGTTTATTTGAAAGTTCTTTAGGCAAATTCAAAATCCCAGAAAAGTGTATGAAAGGCGAAGGTTTACTTACATTTAGACCAGAAAATATTCAAATATCAAACTCTAAAAACACACTAAACTCAGTTAAAGCGAAGATAACTGAAAAAATTTTCCTTGGCACACAAACTAGACTTAAGTTGTCAATAAATAGTGAAATTATTCAAGTAATAGCCAACCCAAATGAAGTGGAAAACACTGAAACAGGAGTGGAAATTTTTATCAATTTCCCCCCTTCTTCACTCTGGGTAATGCCAAAATGATTTCAGTTGAATTAATGGCAACTTTTTTTGAGGATAAAATATGAAATTTGGTATTCACGCAGGCTTATGGATGGCAAAATGGACCGATGAAATATCACCTATTTTAAAAATAGTTGCGGACATTGGTTTTGATGGAGTTGAAATTTCTTTACTTGGAATGGACACTCACAAAGCGAAAGAGCTCAATAAAGTAATCAAGGACCATGGCCTAGAAGTAACTTGTTCAGATGGGCTTTCAGTGTCAGCAGACATAACATCTTCAGACCCAGCTCTCCAAAAAAAAGGTGAAGAGCACCTCAAATGGGCTGTAAAGACAACTGCAATTTTAGGGTCTAATAATTTAGCAGGTGTTATTTATGCTCCATGGGGTGTTTTTGATCCAAAAAATAAGAAAAAAAGATCTGAAAATTCAGCCAAAGTTTTATCTAGGCTGGACAACTACCTTAAATCACATGATGTAAATTTAGGAATAGAAGCTATTAATCGATTTGAAACTGATTTGGTCAATACTTCTAACGAAGCAGTGTCAATGGCTAAAGCTTCAAACTCATCAAACATTGGTGTTTTGCTTGACACGTTTCACCTGAACATTGAAGAAAAAGATATAAAGTCAGCAATAGTAAATGCAGGCGAACATCTTAAACACTTTCATGTTTCAGACAATGATAGGGGCGTTCCAGGGTCCGGGCATGTTCCTTGGAGTGAAGTTAAATCGGGATTAAGTGATATCAATTACAATGGTTGGATAGTGGCAGAAATGTTTGTCATTTCTGGGAACCCCGCAAGCTCTGATTTGAACATTTGGAGAGACATTGAGACTGATCCAACACAGGCTGCAAAATTATCACTCGAATTTATGAGGAAGAATTTTTAATGAAAAAAAATTTTTTTATTTCATTAAAAACTCACTTTGAAACTCTAGAAGTGAAACTGAACCAGATGGATTCAATCATTGGAGATGGAGACCATGGCACAACTCTTCTTAAGGGATTGAATGCTATATTAAGTAGTGACCTTCCACCAGCAAAAGCTTTTCGCATTGAGACAGGTGGAGCGTCTGGATCTCTTTTTTCCATTTTAATTGGAGCGATAGATGAAGCATTAGATAATTACAGCAGTTTTGGGAAATTATTAACAAATGCAGCAAATAAAATATCTATGATCGGTAATGCAAAAGAGGGAGATAAAACTATGCTAGATGCAATTATCCCTGCCGCAAAAGCTGCACGTGAAAGCCCAAATAATTCAATTAAGAATGCTTCGCTTGCCTCTAAAAAGGGAATGAATAACACGCTAAATATGCCAGCACGAAAAGGCAGAGCAAAATACGTTGAAAATGCTGGCGTTGGGCATATAGATCCTGGAGCCTTTTCATCATCTGAAATTTTAACTTTTTTTTATAATGACTATAGGTTGAAGAATGAAAAAACTGTTTAATAAAAAAGAAAGTATGCCAGATGACATGATAAACGGGTTTATTAGCGCCTATCCAAAAATAGTAAAAAAAGGTAACCATCATAGAGTTGTACTCAGAGTTTCAAAAAAACATAAAAGTAAAGTATCTTTAATAATTGGCAATGGATCAGGTCATGAGCCAATTGCAATGGGTTTTGTAGGTGAAGGCATTCTTGACGCCAACATAGTAGGAGACGTATTTACTGCTCCATCAGCAGACTTGATTTTTGAAGGCATAAAAGAGGCTTACAATGAAGCTGGTTCAATTTTATTAATTTCTAGGCACGAAGGCGATGTGATAAATGGAAATGCTGCATGTCTTCTAGCAGAGGAAGAAGGAATGGACGTTAAACCTCTTCTAATGTACGATGACATTTCTTCAGCTCCTAAAGGACAAGAAGACGATAGACGCGGTGCTGCGGGAACCATATTCATTTACAAGATATTAGGAGCGGCATCTGAAGAAGGGTTATCAATTGAAGACCTTTTTTCATTAGGTGAAAAAGTTCGCTCAAATACGAGAACTTTAGGCGTGGCTATTAAATCTGGTATATCTCCCATAACAAATAAACCTATGTTTACTTTACCTGACGATGAAGTTTTCATTGGAATGGGGGTTCACGGTGAGCCTGGCGTCGCTAGAAGAAAACTAAGCACTGTTAAAGACTTAGTCACGTTCATGATGGATAAAATGCTTGAAGACAGAAATATCGTATCTAAATCTAAAGTAATTACTTTAATTAATGGCATGGGTGGAACCACTCTAATGGAATTATATATGGTTTACAATGAAGTGTGCCATTACTTAAGTTATAAAAATATTCAAGCAATATCCCCAATGATAGGATCGTATTCAACCACCCAAGAAACAGCAGGATTTTCAATTTCTATATTAGTTCCTGACGAACTAATGTTAAAATATTGGGGCGAGACCCATAAATCTCCTGATTTTCCATTAATTATTTAATGCCATGGAACATCCAATTATTAAAAATTTAGATAAAAAGATATTTGGAATAGCTATTGACGCTGGAAGCGGTCTCAAAATAGCATTAAAGCAGGCTCGTTCCAGTGACGCTAAAGAAGATGACTTACTTACCTTTAAAAGATCTATTATATCAATTTTAGGTCAATCTGCCTCAACAGTTCTAATAGATTCAACCTTCGGCCCAGATCTTATACAAAACTTTCCTAAAAACTGTTCTCCTATGATGGCTTATGAGGCTGACGTTTACCATATTTCAGACAAGGACAGAATAACTAAATTACCTGAAAATATAAATATTTCAGACTTTTCAAAACTTGGGTACAAAGTTTTAAAATTTTTTATGTATTACGCTCCTAATGACGATAAAGAAATCAACAATAAAAAGGAAAGTATAATTGAGAAAATTGGAAAGGATTGTTTTGACAATAATATTTCTTTCTTAATGGAGCCTTTGGTTTACGATCCTTTCAAGAAACCTGGTAGCCTAGATTACGCCTTTCTGAAACCAAAGTTGGTTGAAAGAGCAACTAAAGTTTTTTCAAATCCAAAGTTTAACATTGATATTTTAAAAGTAGAAGTACCCGTAGACTTATCCTTTGTTGAGGGTTTTGGCGATCCAATTATGAAACAAAGTAAAGCAATAAAATGTTTTAAAGATGCTTCAGATGCTGCTGGCGATATACCACTAGTATATCTTAGTGCGGGCGTTTCATTTAATTGGTTTAAAGCTTCCATCAAAATGGCTATTGAAGCTAAAGTGGATTGCTCTGGGTTTATGTGTGGGAGGGCTGTTTGGTCAGAAGCAATTCAAGTTTTTGGTGATAACGGAGAAGATGCACTAATTGAATGGTTAAATACAATTGGTCTTAATAGATTAAATCAGCTAATTACATTATTTGAAGAAAAATAATAGGGCAAAATATGAATGCAATTTTAAATATTTGTTTAGTAAAGGCTTCCTTGCCCAGCTACTTCCCAGAAAAGCATAATGTTTGGAATAAATGCTCTAGTGGAGTTAAGAGAGTTTGTGACGAAGTTGGGGTAAATTTTATAGAAATTTCTGAAATACCTATGAATTCGGATGAAGCGCATAAAGTATTAAAAAAGTGCAAGGATCATAATGCTGATTTCATTCTTATTTTACATGGTGGATTTACTATGGGCGACGTTGCTCTCACCTTTGCAGCATCAAATTTCAGGCTAGGGTTTTGGTCTGTACCTGAGCCAAAAAGAACAGGTGGCATACAATTAAATAATTTCGTGTCTTTAAATATGTCTATGTCAATTGCTCAAAAAGTGAGAGATGTCAAAAAATTTCCAATAAAATGGTTTCATTGCTCCCCAGAGAGTAATGACTTTCAGAAAAGACTTAAATTAACTTTAAAGTCACTTATAGCTCTTAAAACTTTATCAATGAGTAGAATTGGATTGATTGGTGGTTTGGCGATGACTTTTTACAACATGGAAGTTTCCATAACGGAGCTTAAGTCAAAATTAGGTATAGAAGTCTTCAATCACGACATTTATGAGCTAACGGAGAGGATGTCACAGCATCCAAAAGATAAAGTTGGTAGTGAAGTTTCCAAAATGCTTAAAGTAGCTAAATGTGATAATGTATCAAATGAGCAAATGGAACTTTCCTCACGAGCTGCTCTATCACTGCGCGATATTGCAAACGAGAATAACTATAACGCTCTTGCAGTAAGTGACTGGCCTGCCCTCCAAGAGATTTCAAACATGCACCCAGGAGCAGCATTTTCATGGCTGGAAGAAATAGATGAGATTCCTGTGGCTTCAGAAGGAGATGTTTTAGGAGCGGTAACTCAAATTATAGCAAAATCTTTGACTGGAAAAGTGGGATATCTATTAGACATGACTGAACCTGATTTTGAAACTGGAAAACTGCTAATGTGGCATGGAGGGGGAGGTCCCCTGTACCTTGCTAATTCAGATGGAGTGAAATGGGTCAATCATCCCATGATTGGAAGAGGGACAAGCGATGGACCAATTTACGGAACCATTTCTGACCTCGTTTTCAAAGATGGACCCGTAACAGTTTTCAGGGTTTCCCAAAACGCAAATTCAATTTTTCAAATGACATCTGAAGTTAAAGGAAGGAACCCAAACGGTTTTACTGGTTGCAGAGGCTGGTTAGAAAACTTTCAAATGGAAGATGAGAGTATTACTCTAAAAGATTTAGTGTCAACAGTTATGTATCACGGAATTGAGCATCACTTTATACTAATACCTGGAAATCTTAGGGATGAATTGAATGAATTAAGCGCCTGGTCTGGAATGAATAAGCTAGAACAAAAACATATGAAAAATTATGTTTTATAAGTAAAAGATCATAATTTATTTAGTTTTTCATAAAAATCTATGAAGATCTCATCTCTTCTTACGTCAAACGCTTCTCTCATTAGGTGCCTGTGATTAGATTTTTCCCAAAGTAATTCATCATTTAAAACCGGTGAAGTAGTTAAAAAAGTTGGTACCCAATCAGGATTGATTAACCAAGCTATATTAATTATATCCCAAATAACCCAAGTTCTTCTGTATGTGTCATCAATAGCAAATTTCTTATGAAGAGGGTTTTTTTCTGCATATAAATAATACAAATAATCTCCTATAGCACCTTTTCCTTTAACAAATTTTTCCATTTCAGGCTCGGAGATCTTTAATTGTGCGCCCACATGGTATCCAGGCAAATATACATGTGGCACTCCACTATCATATATTAGCTTTGAAGATATAGGATCCTGGACTAAATTCAGTGAAGCACCATTAAAATGAGGGGAAAGTGAAGGGTAGGCTGAAGTCCATATTACAACAACATCATTAATAATTTCAGGCGCCATTATTAGTGCAGAAGCAATATTTGTAGGGCACCCAATAGCAACAAGATAAAGCGGATCACTGCCGCTTTTTGCGAGATCAATAATTAATTCAGAAGCATCGGATTTAATTGGTTGATCTAATGACTTTAAGTAAGATGTTGAACCCCTAAATACTTTTCCTTTAGACGGAATTGATAACTTATCATAAACAGTTAATATCTCCTGGTAACTTAGTTCCATCCCTTCATCTGTATTAACAAATTTTACTTCTTTGGCTTTAGTCCCTCTTTTGTGAAGTCTTTTAACCCACTCCAATGCGAAATTTGTAGGTGTCTCAGATATATTTTTCTCTAAATTATTATTTTCTATATTTTCAAGATATTGTTCAGCTTCAACAATTTCACGTTGATGATGAGCAAAAGAAAATGGTTCAGCTGTTACTGCCTCAATCTTTAACTTTTCTGGAGATAAAGCCGCCCAAGCAATTGCAAATTGATCATCTATTTCATTAGCAGTATCTGTATCAATAATTATTCTAGTTAAGCCACTAGGATGCTCTAATTTTTCGATCATTTTATCCTTTGACAGCTTTGGAAATTTTAACTCTTTCATAATTTAATTGCCTGATCTAAAGACCTTTGAACTTTTGTTTGTTTAGATAAATTAAAACTCACTGTGTCATTGCGGTAAACTTCTTCATGGAATACCGGTTTTCCTTGCTCATCAAACGCTGTGCAACCAAGTTTTAAAATCGGCTCCCCTGTCTTCATATTGAGAAGAGCAGCTACATCTTTATCAACTGACAGTGGACTGATATCCTCACAAGCAGCAGACCAATTTAACTTAAA
>CAZCWO010000009.1:0-3982 GCA_964502335.1 uncultured Rhodobacterales bacterium
AACAGGCACCATTGCTAGTTTAGCCCTATTCTCCTGAACGGAAACAATCATTTCTTCAAAAGAAGGGCATGCTAATGTCTTCATGTTTTTAAAATTATTTAAACAGGCCATTTCTGAATAAGCGCCAGGAACACCTTGAAATGCAATAGTATTATTTAAATTTTTGTTAGTCATCAAAATTCACCTTCAGGATTGTTTTTATTATTAATTAATGTACGAACTCTATCGAGGTCATTTTGGGTATCAACCCCTATTGGAGCATCATTAACTTTCAATGCCTTTATTTTCATGCCGTTTTCTAAAGCTCTCAATTGTTCTAATTTTTCTATAGTTTCTAATTGAGAGGGAGAAAGTGAAATAAATTTCTTTAAACTATTCCTTTTCCAAGCATATATACCTATGTGATGCCAATATTCTCTAGAATTAAATGGAATGCTTGAACGGCTAAAATACAAAGCCTTTCCAAAATTCTTCACATTATTATCCCATGACATAGCGACTTTTACAACATTAGGATCAGTGATTTCACTTTTTTTAGCTAAGCTAACTAAAGTAGTAATATCCTCATCTTGAATATTCGACAATAAATCAACCATGATATCGGGATCAAAACAAGGCATATCCCCTTGTAAATTAATAATTAAATCATAATTTTCACTGGGATCAAATTTTAGTAAAGCTTCGTAAACTCTGTCAGATCCAGACTTATGATCTTGACTTGTGAGAATTGCATTGCCACCATTATCTCGAATAATATCTGCTATTTCTTTACAGTCGGTTGCGACTAATACTGGACCTATATCCATGCTCTTTGCATTTGACCAAACATGCCAAATCATTGCTTTGCCATCTATAATTTTTAGTGCTTTTTTTGGCAACCTGGAAGATGCAATTCTAGATGGAATGATTATAATAGGTTTAAACGTTTTATTTTGCTCTTTATGTTGCAAGTTTTACTTCCTTTATATATACCATTCATAAAATTATTTTTATTTAGTTGAGATTTAATTGAAATTTAAAGTACAACATTAATATAACATAATTTTTTATAGATTAATTAATAATTGAGATTTTTTTTATGAACGACCCATTAGCATTTAATAAAATTTTAGCAGGTTTTTTATGTGCATGCTTGTTACTAATTGGAGCTGGTAAATTTGCTTCTTTCATGCAAGGTGTCGATAGTGGTCACCATGTTGATGATCATTCAGGAGATGGCCATTCTTCAAGTAAAAATTCATACCCTATCGTTGTACCTGAAAGCAGTGTCTCTAATTCTGCAGCAATGTCTTCCAATCCAGTTATGATCACTCCAATTTTAGCTTTAATAGCCAATGCTGATGCTGATGCTGGAAAAAAACTATCAAAAAAATGTGCTGCATGCCATAGTTTTAATGCTGGGGGGGCTAATAAAGTAGGACCTAATTTATGGAATATTGTCAATCGTGATATTGGAAAAGTCGAAAATTATAAGTATTCAAAAGCCTTAAGTGCTTTTGGTGGAAAGTGGGATTACTCTTCATTAAACCAATTTTTATTAAAGCCTAAACAATATATTAAAGGAACTAAAATGAATTATACCGGGCTTAAAAAAGACAAGGATAGAGCTAATATTATATTGTGGTTAAGAAGTTTAACTGAAACCCCTGCAGAGCTGCCATCTGAAGAAGACATTCAAAATGAAAAAGAAGATAGTACGTCCTAAATACAGATGACCAATAATGATAAATTAAAAAACTTCTTTAATTTATTAGTTGTTGAAAATAGAAAGATTATCCTACCATATTTTAGAAAAAAAATTGAAGTTGAGACCAAGACAGATTTAAGCCCTGTAACAATTGTTGACAAATTATCAGAAAAAAAAATAAGGGCATTAATTCTGGAAAATTTTCCTGAACATGGCATCCAAGGTGAAGAATTTCCGAATGAAAATTTAGATTCTGAATACCAATGGGTCATTGATCCAATAGACGGAACTAGGTCATTTATAGTTGGCAGACCAACATTTGGCACTTTAGTTGGGCTTTACAAAAACAAGGAACCATTGGCTGGTTTAATTGATATGCCTGTTCTTGAGGAAACTTGGATAGGTATAAAAAATAATGGTGCTTATTTTAATGGATCTAAAATAAAAACAAAAAACACAAAGCAACTTTCTTTGTCAACAATAGCATGCACATCACCTAATATGTTTAATGAATCTGAATTAGGATTGTATAACAATATAGAAAAAAAGTGTAAAAATTCAGTTTGGGGCGGAGATTGTCATAATTTTGCTTTGCTGGCTGGAGGTTATTTAGAAATTGTAATAGAAAATAATTTATCATGGCATGATATTGCGGCCTTAGTTCCTGTAATTGAGGAAGCCGGTGGTTGCGTATGTGATTGGAAGGGAAATAAAGTTCACGAAAATGGTGAGGGTGACATAATTGCATGTAATAACAAATTTATACAAAACGAAGTGCTGAAATTGATGATGAGAAATAAATGAACAAAAAAATAAATGTTTTATATTATTGGGATTTAGATGGATTTAATCGCTGGTCTAAAATATTTTCAAAAAAGGCTCCAGATATTCATTTAGTACATAAAGATAATGCTCTTTCTGATCAAGTGGATGTAGCACTTGTTTGGCTGCCTCCAAAAAACTTTCTAGCAAGTTATAAAAACCTAAAAGGTGTCATTAACTTGGGCCAAGGTGTTGACCATCTTTTAAAACCGGGAATTGTTCCAAAAAATTTACCGATCATAAGGCTTGTAGACCCTGATATGTCGAAACAAATGTCAGCTTGGGTATCTCTTCAAGTTTTAAGGGAAACTTGCTTTATGGAAGAATATTCAGATCAAGAAAAAAATAAAAAATGGCAAACAGTTCGTTTTATACCCAATAATGAGTGGACTATTGGTGTTCTTGGTATAGGGGCTATTGGTGAACATGTAGCTCTATCACTTTCTAATTTTGGTTATGATGTAAAAGGATGGTCAAGGAGCAAAAAAAGGTTTGATGGCATTACATGCTACCATGGAGAAAATGGACTTACTGAAATGCTGCCTAAATGCAAAATTTTAATATGTCTTCTTCCTCTCACAAGTGAAACCCGTCATATTATAAACAAAAACACTATGTCACTACTTCCCAAGGGTGCATCAATCATAAATGCTGGCCGAGGAGGTCATGTGAATGAAGATGATTTACTGGAAATGATTTCAATTGGGAAAATTAAAAATGCCTACCTAGATGTTTTTGAAACAGAACCATTGCCTGAAGACCATCCTTTTTGGGATCATAAAAACATTATTATTTGGCCGCATGTTGCTGCCCAAACAAATATGGATACCTCTATAGATCAAATAATAAATGCAGCACGCTGTTTGGTTAATAACAATGTTGCACCTAATCAAATTAACAGAGAAAAAGGTTATTGATAATTTTTTATATAATCTTTTAAATAATAAAAAAAAGCCCTAAGTGATGTTGCTTCACCTCCTACAGGACGTCCAGGTAAACTTTCTATATTCCATGCCATAACATCTAAGTGCATCCAATTAGTTTCTTTTTTAATAAACTTTTGAAGAAATAAAGCAGCAGTAATTGCTCCTCCATAGGAGGAAGAACCAGTGCTTGACAGGGCACCGTTTGCTTTGTTTAAAAACCTTTCGTATGGTTGATGTAAAGGCATTTGAAAAATTGGATCATTTACTTTGTTTGCAACAGAGATTAAGCGCAAACTTTCATAGCTGTTATTTGAAAACAACGCGGCGAGCTCTGTTCCAAGAGCAACTCTTGCGGCACCTGTTAAAGTTGCAAAATCTATAAGAAGATCTGGGCTTTGTTCATTAGCATAGTCGAGAGCATCAGCTAATATTAATCTTCCTTCTGCATCTGTATTACCTATTTCAACATCTAATCCACTTCTTGTTCTAATAACATCTAAAGGTCGCATAGATTTTCTAGACACAGCATTTTCAACTGTAGGTATTA
>CAZCWO010000009.1:4082-6746 GCA_964502335.1 uncultured Rhodobacterales bacterium
TCTTCAATTTTTTCAGGATTCATTAAGTTTGCAGGTAAATTAATTAAATCTCTAGCCAAAAAAACTCCATTTATTAAAGGTAGAACTTCCTTTAAATTTTTCTCTTCTATATAGAGTTGTGCTTGATTAAAGAATGAAATTGATTTTTTTTCTTTAGAAATAAAAGGAGAGAAATTGTAGTTTTCTAAAGCCCAAGCAACTGCATAAATGCTAATATTATTTTTAGGGGGAAAAACTTCATAACTACCCTTAGGTAAAGATTTTTTTATTTTAGAAATTTCCCAAAAAATATTTTTATTACCCACTATTGCAAAACCCTCACTTATTTTTAATTGGTTGTCGGGGCATAATAAAACTGAACCAGAAATTGGTTTAAAGTCATTTCCATCTATCCAATTTTTCAATTTTAATGGACAATCCTTATACCAGTCTTTAAATGATTTTTCTTCTATTAGGGTTAGTTTGATACAATTTTTTATTGTGCTGGATAACCCAGATCTTTTTTGATTATTGAAATTTAAGTATAAATTTGAATTCATAACTAATATTTTATAACCCATAATAATTAAAACAATTTAATTATTATAATGAAATAATCTTTTAAAATAAAACGATAAAAAAATCCCTCTACAAAGCAAAAATGTCAAATAACTAATCCACAGAGATTGAATATTGCCTTTCATAAATAGAATAAAATAATTGATTATTATAAATACAATAAATGCTAAAATAGTTGAATTTCTCATAGCATTACTTTCAGATGCTCCAATAAAAAACCCATCAAACATATAAGCCCAAACCGAAATTAACGGTAGAATGACTAAGTAGGGAATTAATTCATTACTTGTTGATAGAATATTTTTATTAGAGGTAAAAACTGATAACAAATTTTCACCAAAATAAAAAATTAAGATTGATATTATTAAAGCTAAAACAAAACCTAAAAATAGTGTTTTAATTATTATCATTAAAGATGTCTTTTGATCTTTTTTCCCTATGGAATTTCCCAATAAAGTTTCAGCTGAATGCGCAAATGAATCAAGTCCATAAGCAACAAAACTCAAAAAAACCAGATAAATCTGAATAACAGCAAGAGAATTATTCCCTAGTTTAGCTGAATTGTTAATTAAAATAAATTCTGCAAAAACTATGCAAAGAGTTCTAATAAAAAAATCTCTCGAAATACCAAAGACTAATTTAAAGTTTTTATCCAATATAAAGTAAGGATTGAATAAATGTTTTATATCGGAACTATCAAATTTAATTAATTTCTCTAATAAAACCATACTCAACAACCAACCTGCCCACTGAGCTATAACAGTTCCTAATGCCACTCCTATAATGCCAAAGTTTAAAACTAAAACAAAATATATGCTTAGTATTGCATTTAGTAAACTTACAAATATTAACTGAAACATTGCTGACTTTGGAGCACCTATACCTATAAAAACACCTATCAAAACCATATTCATAAGTGTTGCTGGTGCTGCATAAGAACGATAATAAATATAATCTGACATTAAAGTTTCCGTTGCAATGGAACTTGATATTAAAAATTGAGACAATTTAATTAAAGGAATGGAGAAAATTGTAATTATTATTCCTATTGCTAAAGCTATACTGAGAGTTAATGAAATTAGATTTTTTATTCCTTGGATATTTTCTTTGCCTCTTTCTTGAGCAGCCAATCCTGTTGTACTCATTCTTAAAAAATTTAAAGAAAAATAAACAATACTAAAAACCACACCACCCAAAGCAATTGCAGCAATAAAAATTGCATCTTCTTTTTGCCCCATAACTGCTGTATCAGTTGCTGTGACAATAGGAATAGTTAAATTTGCAAGGATGATGGGCCATGAAAGCTTCCAAATTGAATAAAAGGAAGGCTTATTTTTATAAACTTGTTTAAAATTCATTTAGTTTTAAAAGTTCAATTGAAACAATTAATTAATTATCTTAAGTTAGAAATTATTTAATAATGTGCATTCCTAACTTTACTATGTTTTCATGGATTTGATAAACTTTTTAAAATTTTCTAACCTCAACAAAAACATGTCTTCTTTTTTTGATTTTGTTAGTGATATCACAACTACTCTTTCAACTGTTACAAAAATAACATTGGTATCAAGTTTGGTATTAATTTTTATCTTACCTGGCATGAATTCCATTCCTCCACTTGACAGAGATGAGGCTAGGTTTTCACAAGCAAGCAAACAAATGTTAGAAGATAAAAACTATGTTGTAATAAAATTTCAAGAAGAATTAAGGTCAAAAAAACCAATTGGAATTTATTGGTTGCAAGCCACAAGTGCATATATTTTTGGTCAAGAAAATATTTTGTCATACAGAATTCCAAATATTATAGCATCCATACTTTTAATTTCTATGTTTGGAATTTTTGTTTATAGAGTTTCTTTTAAGTTTTTTGACCAATCAATATCTTCGTCTATGACTTTTGGTCTTTTCTCTGCACTTGTTTTATCAACATTACTTGGGCTCTCTATAGAGATAAGGCAAGCAAAAACTGACACCGTTCTTCTTATGCTGTGCACAATACAACAACTTCTTCTTTGGAAGATATACAGTTATGGTAAAGATCAATGGAATCAATACAAGCATCATGAACTAGTTTGGACTGTAAGGTTTTTATGGATTATTATTGCA